>NZ_CP009129.1:2237550-2557200 GCF_000785555.1 Planococcus sp. PAMC 21323
AAAAACTCTTCTTTATCGCAAGGCTTTAGCAAATAATCATTTGCACCAGCAAGAAACGCTCTCTTTTTCTCTTGTAAACTGTCCACGTTTGACATCATTAAAATTGGCAACTCCGTCAATGTATAGTTTGTACGAAGTCGTCTACACAACTCTTCACCCGTGCTATCGGTTAAGCAACCGTCCATCACAATTAAATCTATTGATTTATGTGATAATAATTTTATTGCAGATTGCCCGTTTTCTGCCCCAATCGCTTTATAACCTTGTGATCTTAATTGACGCAGTAAGACAATTCGATTGATTTCTTGTGAGTCAATTACAAGAATATGCATCTTTTTCTGCGATGAACGCTGTTTCAAAATTGAATCGGCTAACTGTGAGACAGTCATCTCTTTAGTGATCGACTCATAACGATCTTTAAGTTGGATAGAGTCAGTCTTGTTATCCAATGGAATAGTAAAGCTAAATTGCGAGCCCTTTCCTGGTTGCGACTCTATTTTTATCTTAACACCGTCAAATTCCACTATGTTTTTCATACTATTCAAATCCATCCCATGCTTTTTTGATGAATTATCTTTTGAACTATTCCATTCAAATAGGGCGGGAATATCCTCTTTTTTTATCCCTTCACCCGTGTCTTTCACTATAATTTCTAGCTTGTCCTCTACAACTTGCGCCGATACGACAATCTCTCCCACGTGCGTATGACGAATAGAGGTGTCGATTAAGTTATACAATATTTGCTGCAAACGATCGGAATCAGCAAATACTTTAGGTAAAGATGACGGTAACGTGTGATAAAGCATTACTCGATCTGTTTGAATAAGAGGTCGACAAAGCGCTAGAACTTCTGTGCACAGCTCGTCAATAGCAATAGCCTCTTCTCGTACAGGTGAAAAATCTTCTGTATCATTGGAGAAATCGAGAATGTCATTAACTATATGCGCCATGTCTTTACCAGTTGCCACCAAGGCGTTCAATTGATTCATCATAGCAGGAGTTACTTTTTCATTGTTTGACGATCGAAGCGTTTCCGCAATCCCAATCATGCCATATAAAGGTGTTCGCAAACCAGTAGAGGTATGCGTCAGTAATTCATCTTTCCGTTTATTGTCATTTTTCAATGCATCTATTTTCATTAATTGGCGTTTTCTCGCCTGAAACTCTAGCTGCTCTTTCTCTTGTTGGTTTACTTTTTCTTTAGACCGCAATGCTATTGCAGTAAGTAATAAAACAATCCAACTGCAAAAACAAAGTACATATTGAACTATTTCTATATAAGGAAGAATGGCTGTTACAGTCAAAAAAGAAAGTAAAAGTAAGATGATTGAAATTGATAACGCCACAGCATACGAACGAATATAAGAAACTCTTTCTCCCCTAATAGACAGAACGATACTTAATGACAATAGCACGGATAAACAGGCAGTTGCGAATAAAGCGGCACTCGCTACTGCATAGTTAAAATAAGAGAGAACAAACAACACTGATGTAAATACCAATACGATCCGTGCAATTTTCGAAAGCCAAGGTAATTTGAATTCACTTGATAAAAGTTCTTTTGTAATCAACAAAAACAACAGGCTTACTGTTCCAAAAGTGACTAAGATTGTTTGACCATACCACCATTGTAAATTCGGCCAAATATAAGAAATACTCCACCCTTGCCATGTAGAAGTTACGATAAGTATTGAAAAAGCCAAGAAAAGTAAATATAGAAAACTGACTTGCCGAGAAGTTCTATACCATTTTATACACCATAAACAAAAAACAAGGCATATACCGCCGATCAATCCAATTAATGTCATAATTTGATTTGATTTTGTACTGAATGCCGTCTGTTCCCATATCTTCAAAGGAAGATGCATGCCTGCTTGTGATTCTACTCTCATAAAAAAAGTGTGTTCGCCTGAATTAGGTACAACAAGTTCAAATACAGGTGGATGCTCCGAATAAACACCTTTAGAATCAGTTTGTCCGCCTTCTACCCTACTAGCAGAATACTTTCCTGAAGACTCTGGAGAGTAGAGTATCGCTTTATCGATAAACACATTTGCAAGTTCAAGTAACCACTCTTTATTTTCAGAGCTATCTTCAACAGTAAACCTTATCCAATAGACGTCTGAAGAAAATCCTTCATTTGGAACTCCGCCTTCATTTTGAACAAAATTCCAACTAGAAGGCGGATTTAATAGATCTTCAACTGTATACGTGCCCTCCCTATCCACAAGAATTTGCAAATTCTCTGAAAGAGATACCTTGCTGGTACGATTATTTAATTGTACAGTCTCATTTTCACTATATGCGCTAACTGATTCTTCAATTTCGAGAAAAAAGAAAAAAATCCAAAAAACACAGCATAGTCCAATAATTATGGTATTTTTCGGATATAATCTCTTCATTTACTCACCTCAAATAGTTTAAAACATAATAATTCCATGACTTGCTACATTTTTTCTTGATTATCGCTAAAGAAATCAGCATTTTATTACTAAAATAGTTTCATTTAAGGTACATATGATTACAAAAACGACCATTATTTGTATTTTAAGTAGGATTTATGGTTTAAAAAAATCATACCATTTTTCATATTAAAAGAAAACTTATTTCGTTTCTGAAAATTCAAACCATACCTAATACCTAATGAAAATAATATTTATATATTTCACATAAAAAAGCATAAACCCCATAGGTTCATGCTGGACTTACGTGAAACGAATTTTTTTCTTGCCTTTTTGCATGATACATAGCTAAATCTGCACGCCTCATTAGAGTTGATATGGAAACCTTCTCCTGAGGAGCAATGGCAATCCCCATGCTGATTGAAATTTCGAAAGACAACTCTTGTACATTAATAGGCATTTTCATCGCTCGATAAATAACATCAGTTACTTCTGTTATTTGTTCTTCGCTATCCACATTTGTCAAAAGTATGATAAATTCATCTCCGCCTAAACGTGAAGCTATATTTTCACCATGCATACAACTGTTTAAACGATGTCCAAATTCCTGAATAACCGCATCTCCAATTTCATGCCCCCACTGATCATTGATTTGTTTAAAGTCATCAATATCTAGAATAAGCACTGCCAATCTTGTACGACTTTCTTCGTCCATCTCTAATTTACCAGTGGCATATTCCTGGAAGTAACGGCGGTTTGGCAATTCTGTCAAACTATCATAATAAGCAAAATGCTTAAGTTGGTTTTCATAATCTTTTTGAATCGAAATGTCTCTTGCTACAATTACCATATGATTAAACTTCTTATCTTCTCCTAATACGGGTTTGCCAGCTAATTCTGTCCATATCCAACCTTTTTCTTTATGCAATAGACGGAGTTGCTCTCGAAAAGTTGTGCTATTTTTTGCGGCATGATCAAAACTGTCAGCAACTCGTTGTTTGTCTTCGGCATGTATACGAAAATAAGATTTCTTTTGCATAATTGAATCTGCACTAAAACCAAATATATTTTCGGAAGATGGTGACACATATAAAAATTGTCTATGTTGATCCATCAATACAATAACATCGTGAACGTTTTCAGCAATGATCCGAAAATTCTCTTCTCCAACTTCATAAAGGCCAGAGATTTCGTCTACTTCAGTCATATCTTTAGCAATCATATAAAACCCATTAATTACTCCTTTAACATTTATCGGAATAAACTTAACTAAACATGAAATTTGAAGTGCTGATTTATTAAGAATTTGAAGACGTTCGTCTTTAATTTCTCCTAATTTCGCCAGTTCAAAAAAGCCTTTTGCCCGTTCTTGGTCTTCTGCACTAAATAAACGAACAAAATTTTCTCCAATTAACTCTTCCATCAAGAACCCGTTCAATTTAATACTCGCAGAATTCCCACCTGTAATACGTCCATTAAAGTCTAATGTAAAAATGGCATCCGCGTTGCTATCAAATAAAGACTGGTAACGCGCACTACTTTCTTCTAAACGGTCGCGTGCTCTTTCACTTTCTAACTTTGCTATTTTTTCACTCGTGATGTTTTTTACTAAACTAACAATATGAGTACATTTTCCAGAACGATCAAAAAGAGGAGTCATTAAAGTTTCCGAATACAACAACTCACATTCGGTTGAATAAAAAGAATCTTCATAGCTCATACTTTGACTTGTTAAAAATACTTCCTCATATTTTTCATGCAGAAATTCTGCTTGCTCTTTAGGATGTGCTTCTTGAAATGTTTTACCAAGTGCATCAGGTGTTAACGAAGTTTTATCGATTACTGCTTCGTTAAAAAAATCGTATGTGAAAGAACCAACTTCATCAATTTTTATAACGAATACCATTTCTTTAATTCCATCCATTAATATGCGCACATATGATAACGAAGTTACTTCTTTCTCCATACTTGGGCCTCCTAAATACTTCAAAATTTCTAATTCCTTAGAATTATCTTTTAATAGTATAACAGAATATAATCTTATCAGAACCTTTAGTCCTTATATAATTCTTTTAAATTCATAAAAAGCAGTTTAATTGTATTATAAAATAAATAAAATATGCGGATTTATATCAAAAAATCTATATTATGCGACATATTTATTTGTTTATAAGACAAGTTGAACTTTCTGTCATTGGTCACGCTGATTGTCTATAATAAAGTAAAAAGGGGAAAAATTATGTGCTTAATAAACCTGCAATTCCGAAATCACCCTCGCTATAAATTAATCATCGCTGCTAATCGGGATGAATTTTATAGTCGTCCCGCTGCACCTGCTCAGTTTTGGAACGATGAACCATCCATACTCGCTGGCCGGGATTTGACACAAATGGGAACGTGGCTAGGTGTGACAAAGCAGGGGCGCATTGCCGCTTTAACAAATTTTAGAGATCCGACAAATTTAGAGGCAGGCTCGTTATCTAGAGGAGCTGTCGTGAAAGATTTTTTAGCTTCTACAAGTTCACCAGAAGATTACTTACAGTCGATTAATCCTGAGCAATATGCTGGATTTAACCTGATTGTCGGAGATGCTGAAAAATTAGTTTATTACAACAATATTCAAAATGAATTTTATACAATCCCTCCTGGTACGCATGGTCTCAGCAACCATTTTTTGAATACCCCATGGCCAAAGGTAACAAGAGGAAAAGAAAACCTTGCTTCCTATATGGCACAAACAGAAGAAGCGGATTTAGAAGAACTTTTTGGAATTTTATCAAATGCTGATCATGCACAAGACTCCCACCTTCCGAACACAGGTGTTGGCTTGGATTTAGAACGGATGTTGTCTCCTATTTTTATTAAGACTCCCGATTACGGAACACGTTCTGCGACGATTGTTTTAATTTCACACGATAATATACTAACCTTCGCCGAAAGAAATTTTGAAAAAGGGCTGTTTAAAGAAGACATCGTATATGATTTTAAAATCAAATGACAAAAAATAAGAGCAACCCAATCATTTGATTGGGTTGCTCTTATTTCAACTCTTTGTACATATAATAATGCGTATATCCTTTCGGAAAATCTTCTAATTTACCCATCTCCATAAATCCCAATCGCTTATAAAATTCTGGTGCTTGAAAGCTGAAGGTCTCTAATCGAATAAAACGACATTCTTTCTTAATTGCCAATGCTTCAGCTTCCTGGATTAATTGCTGTCCTTTTCCTAATCCACGTAACGATTCATCTACCCATAAAATATCAATAAAAAAGCATTCCCAATCGATATGACCGACAAGTCCAGCAAGTATCGTTCCTTCGTCATTTTTTATCATGAGGTTAACTTTTTCTTCTTCTGTGTAATCCACTAGACTTTTATTGTGCTTTATTAATTGATACTTTAGGAAATATGTCTCTTCTTCTTGATATCCTGTATGTATTGTTAAGTTGGTCATTTTAATCACCTCTTTATTATAATTGGCGTTTCTATTTGTAAGTATACCTTGCTTGCCTCGTAATATTCTATGTAATAACTGGATTTTTGGAATGTACGACGGGAAGAAAGGGTATACGTAAAAGAAGGAGTTGAAATTGCATGAAACTTGGTTATGCTTGCATGAACACAGAATTAAAAACCGTATTTAAAACATTGCGCGTAGCGACTGCAGAAGCAGAAGGTACTGACAAGATAAAGGAACTCACATTAAAAAATTTAAAAACTACACTTGACGTAGTTCATTGGAATTTGGAACACGCTATTTACTTTTACCGTGCTTCTAGTTCGATCGTTCCACTTTCTACACATCCGATTAACGACTGGATATGGTGGGAAGACCCCGATGTGTTGGCAATCACAGAAGAGATTAAAGCGTTTGTCGAAAAGCATAATATGCGAATTTCTGTTCACCCTGGTCAATACACAGTCATCAATTCACCCAAACCTGAAGTTGTCCTAAAATCAATTGAAGATTTAGAGTATCACGATAAACTCATCCAACTACTTGGTGGTACCGACATTATTCTTCATACAGGCGGCGCATATGGTGATAAAGACACAGCAAAACAACGATTTGCCGATGTTTACTTAGAACTTTCACCAAGCATACGACAGCGATTACGTTTAGAAAATGACGATAAAACATATACGATTCGAGACGTTTTGGATGTCCATCGTCTTTGTAACGTACCCATTTGCTTTGATATTCATCATCATAATTGCAATAACGATGGTGAATCTATAGATTACGCTGAAATTCTTAAAACCTGGGAAGGCTATGGCAAACCCAAAGTCCATATTAGTACCGGAAAAGAAGGCTTTACAGATCTACGTCATCATAACTTAGTATCTGAAACTGACTTCCAAGAATTATTGCTTCTATTAAACGGCATCGATGTCGACATTATGTTCGAAGCCAAATTAAAAGAACAATCTGTTCTTCCTTTTGTTCATCAACTAGCAAACAAATAAAAGCAGCGCCCTCTCTTAAGGGTGCTGCTTTTTAACTTCTGTGAGAAGGGAATTCCAAAATAAATTCGGTTCCTCTGTCTTTTTCTGAATCCACAAGAATTTGACCGTTCATCTGACTAACAATGCTATACGTGACCATCATGCCGAGTCCTGTTCCTTTAACTTTACTCGAGAAATAAGGCTCTCCCAAACGTCGTACTTCTTCTTTTGTCATGCCTATTCCTTTATCAATAACGTGTACACTTACTTTTGTAGAAGTCGATTTAACAGCAATAGCCAACTTCCCGCCACGTGGCATCGCTTCAATGCCATTACGAATGATGTTAACTAATGCTTGTTGGAATTTATGACGATCCATTAAAATAGCTGTTGTTTCATCCATTTCTGTAATATGCATTTCTACATCTTTTACCTTTGCGTATGGCATCATAATTTTTATCACATGAAGAACTTCATTAGAAACAGCAAAGGCTTCTAGTTGTCCATAGGTAGGCTTCGCATAAACAAGGTAATCATCGATTAAATCTTCCGCAGACTCAATTTCTGTTAAAACCATATCGTGGAACTCGATTTGCTTGTCGCGACTATAGTCGTATTCTTTCATCAATTGAACAAAGCCTTTAATACTTTGAAGCGGATTTCGCAATTCATGAGAAACTGCTGCTGCAAAATGACTAACCGTTTCCATTTTTTCATGCTTCAACAGGGAATTGTACATATATTCTTGGCGCTGTATATGTTCAATCAGCAAAGCCGTTAAAGCAATAACCCCTCCTTGATTGAGCATCAACATGATCCATATTCCAATAATGTCATGAACCGGATCTCCAAAAATGAAGTAACCCGCAAACATATTAAATAACAGTGAGATAATCGAAATACTAAAAACCAAACTAACTTTCTTTAGTCGATTAATGCGCATATACATTGGACGCAAAAACGGAACACAAACTGCGACTAGAAATTGATTGAGTATGGCAATATACATTCCATCTCCACCAATAAGTATGCGGCTAATAGCTGCCACTAAAAATAAAATAGCTGATACAAGTGGTCCTCCGTAAAGCGCTCCCAAAATCATAGGTACTTGACGGAGGTCAAAAATATAATCCTCTGAAACTACTTGATAAGGAAATACCATGCAAAGGACGATTGAAATTGAAAATAGTAAAGTTAAAATAAGTCGATGACTAACAAAGAAGTTTCGTTGGCCCGTTGTCGTCAACATCTGATATACAATAATCGGGAATATGATGAAGAAGATATTATTAATCATGCCTGTCATCATTGCTTCCAAATTTACCATCTCCACTTCTGTCCATTCGTAATTATTAGTATACATTTCCCGTTTGTTCTCTACCATCGTTATTTACTTCTTATAAGGATGAGGTGTTCTAGCTCTCAATTTGTTTACCAATCGCTCACGCCTTTTTTTCATTCCTGCTATCGAAATATTTTCAGTATGAGCTAGTTCGGTCAAACTATACCCTTTCACATAAAAAGCATCTAAAAGCCATTTTTCATGATCATTTAATGCACTCACTTCCACCCAATCCGGTAAACTATTTTCACTGTCTACTATAATGTCTTCTTGTATATCTGGACTAAGCAGATTTGTTTGTTCATTTCGTTTTGTATCTCGCTTTAATTCATCTAGCATTGCTCCTTGAATACTACGATATGCAAAAGGAGTAAAATTTCCTTTTGCATCATCGAAACGTTGCCAAGCCTGCCATAAGGCAATATTGCCAATTTGACGAAACGTATCAAAGTCACGGTAAATATGAAGCTTACGAATAATCGCTGAAATCATGGGAGCATATTGGTTTGCTACTTCTTCAAAGTTTTTCAATTTCTTATCCTTCTGAACGTTCGTTGATTCCCGGGTATGTACAGAATAAAAGATGGAACTGTTACAAGCTAATTGGTCATTTCCTTGTTTACGCTGCCATACCTTTCGTTTCTCTTTACTAAACAGATCGTTTTCACCATTAAATCGTCAGAACAATGCATATTTTCTAAAAATAGATTGTCACGTAAAGTCGAAGGTGGTAAAATTTTCATGTGTTTAGAAAGGGGAGCTTTAGAAAGTGGAGAATTATGATGACAATTTACTTGATCGATCGGTGTTATTTGTAGAAAATTATTTTGAAAAAGATAAAAAATCTGAAATCACGACCAAAGATGGTGTATTTTATTCTCGTCATTCTGTTCTGACATTAATCGATAAAACGTGTATGATGTTCGCATCCACTTATGAAGGTCGTGTAAAAGCAACACGACATAACCTGAAGCAACATAAGAAAACAACACTGCTCATCTCAGAAGATGGATTGGCTGCTTATCCCACAAAGTCTCCAGACCATCCAGACTGTGTATGGATCTTCAATCATCATTACCGCCTCGAAACGATCGCTCCGAACAGGACCCGCATCTTCTTTGATGAGTTCAAGGTCTCGACAGAAGTCAACGTTTCAATTGGCATCTTGCAAAAACAGCGAAGCCGTATGTACGAAATGATTTATTATTATTCTAACGTCCGTGAAAAGCACAAATCTTAACTGAAATCGCAAAGACACCTCTCTCTGTACTGGTTCTAGCCCAATACAGAGAGAGGTGTCTTTTCATTTTTTACGCCGCGTCGTCCCCTAGCAATAAAAATGCAATTCGAATAGCCCAATTGTTTAAATCTTTTTCTGTCTCAAAGTCATTCACGTAAAACTCAAAGCGCCCGTTCCAAATTTCCGCTTCTCCTTCCCAGCGTTTATCGATATCCAACCCTTCCTCCATAGTCCACTGCTCTAAAGCTTCGAGGGACTTCTCCAAATTCTCAGGATGACCCTTATGCATAGCGGTTGCGTATGAACCTCCTGGTATATAACCAACCACTACACGTCTGTCGCCAGCGATCATGCGTTTAACTGGTACACCCACTTCCATTTTGTACTTGCCTTCTGAATCCCCCATACACCAATAGCGAAAAAATGGTGCACCTGCTGGTTTAATATTTTGTGATTTCAACCACTCAAACAATTCTCCTACAAGCCCATTAACTTCTTCCCATTCTGACAAGCCTGCTAACACGGAAATTCCGACGTAAGGTTGCTCTGTCCGCTCTTCAACTAATGGCTCACTAATGTATTTCTGTAGCATCCGACCCTCTCCTCTATAAACGATTAAAGGTACTTTCTTCTCTTCTATACCCACCATAATAGGCTTTTCAATCGCTCGTAGCGAAATTTAGAGTGAATACAGTTCACAAAGCACAAAAATCACTAAATAACTTACTTGAAAACGAAGACTTTCAAATTGACTTTATACCTATTTCTCTATAATCTAAGAAAGTTGACCGATGAGTCACTTAAAGTGACCGAGCGGTTTAAGGAGGATTTAATGAACAAACGATCAGAGTTAATGAAACAAGCCGTACAGTTATTTTCTTTAAAAGGTTTTCACCAAACCTCGGTTCAAGAAATAGCAGAAGCCACAGGAATTTCGAAAGGTGCTTTTTATAAACATTTCGAATCAAAGGAAATTCTTTTTATCGAGATTTTAAAACAACATCATCAAGAGATTATGACAGAGATCTCTAATGCACAGTCGACTATCGATGATGACAATAAAGACATCTTCAGAAAAAAACTAGCCATCGAAATTGAGCGAACACTTTCCAATCATGAGTTTTTCATGATGGTATTCAAAGATTTTACACTCACTGAAAGTGAAACGTTAAAAGAAGTTTTCATGGAACTTAGACAGTCGACAATTATGCTACATAAAACAATTTTATTAGACACTTATGGAGTAGAGATCGAGCCGTTTTTACCGGATTTGGTCGCAATTCTCGAAGGCTTGATGCAACAATACATTTTTGTTCTAGTATTTGAAGAAAAACAAGTATCTACCTCGAAACTTGTCAATTTCATCACGGCTACGATTGATGCTGTTGTTCAAAATTTAGAGATGATGGAACCCGTCTTAAATGAGGCTCGTTCGCCAATCGCAACAATCGAAGAAGGCTTTCAGCAAATTGCTTATAAGATTAAAGCTACCGATACTAATCAAGAAAAACTATTGGCGTCCCTTAATTTATTGAAAGAGCAAGTCCAACAAGACAACCCTCAAGAGTTTTTAATCGAAGCTTTATTGATTTATTTAAAGCAGTTTTCGTTTATTAAAAACGAAGTCATCTATTTAGAAAATTTCATCTAAAAAAGGAGCAAATAACTTGAAACAAATTATTGATTTTTCTTTAAATAACAAATTTGCGATTTGGATTTTGACGGTTATGATCGTTGCAGCTGGTTTATATGCAGGCTTAACGATGAAACAAGAATCCATTCCAAGCATCACCCTCCCTGCTGTTACAGTTGTTACTGTCTATCCGGGCGCAGCACCTGACGAAATTATGGAAGAAGTCACAGTTCCTATGGAGCAACGAATTCAAAGCATGAACGGTGTAGAGCTGGTAACATCCACTTCGATGGCCAACGCTTCAACTATTCAAGTCCAATACGATTTTGAAGTAGATATGGACCAAGCAACTCGTGATTTGGAAGATGCTTTATCAAAAGTCACGATTCCTGAGGAAGCAAACGATCCTCAAGTATCTCGTCTTAGCTTAGATGCATTTCCTGTTCTCGCGTTAAGCATAAGTAATTCGGACAGTTCACTAGAAGAACTAACCGCAACTGTAGAAAATGATGTATTGCCCGCTTTAGAAGGCGTACCCGGATTGTCTGAAGCTCAAGTTTCCGGACAACGCGTACAAAAAGTTACCATAACTTTTGACCAGCAAGCATTAGCACAGTACGGCTTAACAGAAGACACTATCCAACAACTGATTAAAGGGTCGAATTTAACATTCCCGCTTGGATTGACGAATTTCGATGGTGAATTAAAAAATCTAGTTATTGATGGAGATATCACATCTATTGACGATTTGAAAAACTTACAAATCCCAGCTGTTCCTCAATCTGCAGCTACAGCTCCACCTGAAGCACCTACTGAAACACCAGCCGGATCTCAAGTACAACCACCTGCTGCTGCACCTACTGAAATCCCGACTGTTGCGTTAAGTGATTTGGCTGACATTCAACTTGTCAGTGAAGCAGAGTCAATTTCACGAACAAATGGCGAAGAAGCAATCAGTATTTCAATCATCAAGTCACCTGATGCGAATACTGTAGAAGTAGTAAATGATGTTCAAGAAATTATTTCGGAGATGGAAGAGGAATATGGTTTAACCGCTTCTTCTTCATTTGACCAAGGAGAGCCAATCGAAAAATCGGTTGAAACAATGCTCAGCAAAGCCTTATTCGGTATTTTATTTGCGGTAGTCATCATTTTGCTATTCCTTCGTAGCTTTAAGACGACATTGATTTCGATTATCTCTATTCCATTGTCATTATTAATGGCGATTTTCCTATTAAATCAACTGGATATTACATTAAATATCATGACACTTGGCGCATTAACGGTTGCCATTGGTCGCGTAATTGATGATTCGATTGTTGTTATCGAAAATATCTATCGTCGCATGGCCCTACCCGGAGAGAAATTACGTGGCAAAGAATTGATCCGCGAAGCGACGCGTGAAATGTTCTTACCTATCTTTTCATCTACTGTGGTCACGATTGCCGTATTTTTACCACTTGCGCTTGTTAGTGGACAAATCGGCGAATTGTTCTTACCGTTTGCATTAGCAGTTGTTTTTGCGCTATCAGCTTCTTTATTAGTCGCTGTGACAATTGTTCCTATGATGGCACATTTAATGTACCGCAAACAATTGCAAAGCATGGGAACCGCTAAAAACACGCAAAAAGAACACAAGCCAGGAAAAATGGCCGCAAGCTACAAGAGAATTTTAGAGTGGTCATTAAACCATAAAATCGTCACGTTTGGTGGTGCTACTGTTGTTCTTGTTGCAAGTTTATTCTTGGTGCCGGTTATAGGCGTCAGCTTCTTGCCTGAAGAAGAACAAAAAATGGTTATGGCTACGTATAGTCCAGAACCTGGACAAACCCTAGAAGACGTAGAAGCTATCGCGCTAGATGCAGAATCTGCCATTGATGAACGTGATGGCGTGACATCTTATCAATATTCGCTTGGTGGAGACAACCCAATGTCTGCAATGGGTGGTGCTGGAAACAATTCGGCCTTGTTCTACATTGAATACGATGACGATTTTGAAGCTTTCAGTGATGAAAGCACAAAGTTAATCGAAGACTTGAACAACTCAACAGAATTTGGTGAATGGGCAAGTATGGACTTTGCAGCTACAGGCGGAAATGGCTTAGAGTTGTTCGTATATGGCGATAATGTAGAAGATATTCAATCTGCAATCACTCAAATTCAGCCATTCATGGAAGACAACGACGGTCTAGAAAATACAAAATCTAGCTTGACCGACGCTTATGACCAATTCACATTAGTCGCAAATCAACAAAGTTTGAGTGAAAATGGCTTGACTGCTGCACAAATCGGTATGGCTTTAAGTAGTGTAGGCGAAGCACCTGTTTTAACTACAGTTACTAACGAAGACAAAGACATTAATGTTTATATTGAAACCGAAAAAACCGAATATGCTGGAATTGATGATGTGACCGATGTAGAAATTCCAACAGCTCTTGGAACTTCCGTTAAAGTTGGCGATGTGATGACCGTAGAAGAAGGTAAATCGCCTGATACGATCAATCGCAGAGATGGTCAAATGTTTGCTTCTTTAACTGCAGATGTACTTGGCAACAACGCCGCTGACATTACTGCAGAAATTGATGAGCAAATTGCTGAAATTGATTTGCCAGCTGGTGTTGCAACAGATCACGGTGGTGTCACGGAGCAAATTAACGAATCGTTCACACAACTTGGTTTGGCTATGCTCGCAGCCATCGCCATTGTCTACTTTGTACTAGTTGTTACATTCGGTGGCGCATTAGCACCATTCTCTATCTTGTTCTCTCTACCATTCACAGTAATTGGTGTTCTCGTAGCACTGTGGATTACGGGAGAAGCATTAAGTGTTAACGCATTGATCGGTGTCTTGATGCTGATCGGTATTGTTGTAACAAACGCGATCGTTTTAATTGACCGAGTTATTCATATGGAAAAATCTGGACTTAGCACGCGCGAAGCACTTCTTGAAGGTGGCGTGACTCGTTTACGACCTATCCTAATGACCGCTTTAGCTACAATCGGAGCATTGATTCCTCTTGCCATTGGTATAGAAGGTGGCGGTGGTGGCTTAATCTCTCAAGGCCTCGGCATTACTGTTATCGGCGGGCTAATCAGTTCAACATTGCTGACATTGGTCATCGTACCGATCGTTTACGAAGTCGTAGCAAAATTCCGCAAGAAAAGAATAGATTAACCTAAAACAGGCAGCCCGAGTGTGAGCTGCCTGTTTTTTGTGCCTATTTTAGCTGACCGCACCTTGTTTACGTATAACCGCACCTTAACTGGTCGAGACCGCACCTCGCAGCGTGCTAACCGCACCTCAAACAGCAAAGACCGCACCTCAACAAGCGATAACCGCACCTTTCAAATAAATGCGAGCTCAAATGATAAGCTTTTTTCAAACAAGGCTAGTCTTTTTAGTCGACATGCCTTATTTCCCCGAGATTGTGTTGCTATTGTTTTCACATTATCGGTTATTTATTTGCAGACTTTTGTCTACTGTAATTCAAAAAATAACATTTCATTGTTTTTTAATACACATATAAAAAACCTGCGAAAATCCTAAAGGACTTCTACAGGTTTTTGATTTTTCTTGGATTGGCGATTGAGTGCGCTTGTTCTGTATTTCTTTTTTTCCGTTTTTGATAATGCCTTGTACTCTTCTAAGAAAGTTTCGTATTTGGTAATAACTTCTTTAGTTGGACCGTATTCTTTAACCACTCCAAATTCCAACCATAAAATTTGATCACAAAACTTTTTCATTTGTGAAATTGAGTGACTAACAAAGAACATTGTCTTTCCTTTTTGCTTAAACTCCATCATTTTATCTAAACTTTTCTCAGAAAAAGCTTTGTCACCTACGGATAACGCTTCATCTACGATTAAAATATCCGGATTCACACGTACCGAAATAGAAAAACCTAAACGTGATTTCATCCCACTTGAGTAAGTCTTTACAGGCTGATCGATAAATTTCTCCAGCTCTGCAAACTCGATAATTTCATCTTCCATCGCGGATATCTCTTTTTGAGAAAATCCGAGCATTAATAATTTTAGTTCGATATTTTCGCGACCTGACAATTTACCGTCAAGACCCGCATTTACTGCGATCAAAGCTACATCCCCGTTGCTTGACACGTGACCATTTGTCGAAGGAATAACGCCTGCGATGATATTCGCTAAGGTCGATTTACCAGATCCATTAATGCCAACGAGCCCGACAATCGAGCCTTCCTCAACTGTGAACGAGACATTTTGCAAGGCATAAAAGTTTTCCCCGTAATCTTTATATGGAACTAGCAGATCGAGCAGTCGTTCAGATTTTTTCTTATATAGTTTATAGCGTTTTGAGACATTTTTAACTTCTACTGAATTAACCAAATTTTTCACATCCAATTTTATAAAAAGTCAATAAACTGACTTCTGAATTTCACGTGAAGATAAGAACCGACAAGGAATGTTAATGCGACGACCCCAACAAAGTATAGGGTATAGGTTGGATTTTCAAGAAAGTACCACCCCTCACCAAGTAACGAATACCGATATCCTTCTATGACGTAATAGAAAGGATTGAGTTTTAAGAACACTTGCCAAGATTCTGGCAGCAATGTTGGCGGCCATAAAATTGGTGATAAATACAGCAGCATACGCATAACTGATTGCAGCAACATTTGCACGTCTCTAACAATAGTCGCCAACGTAGATGTGATTAGCGAAAGACTGAACAAGAATATGAGCAATCCAAGCATATAAATAGGCAATTGTAAGTAATAAATTGAAATAGGAAAACCTATAAACTGCAACACTAACATGCCGATAGCTAATAGGATCAAATGCGGATATAGCTGTGCAAAAATGGTGTAATTCGGAATCACGCTCATTGGGAAATTCATCTTGGCGAGCATCCTAATCTTGGTATAAATCGACTTGGAAGCTTTCATCACACTGCCGTTGATAAAGAACCATACGAGAATTCCGGCAAACATCCATTGGAAATATGGAATATCTCCAACGTCCGCTCGCTGCCTAATTCCAAAGCCGAAAACAAACCAATAGATCATAATTTGAATAGCCGGGTTAATAATCTCCCATGCTGCCCCCAAATAATTCCCTCTAGTTAAGCTTCGTAATTCATAAATAGACAGCCTATTAATTAAATAAGAGAACTTAACTTGTTCTTTAATTACTTTTATAGCTGATTTCATAGGAATCCTCACTTACTCACTTTTTATCTTAATGATTGCTTTATTTCAATTATTTTAAAAAAGCGTTCACGACACGCTCAGTCGCCCTTCCATCTTCAAGAGATGAAAAGCGCTGTTTAAACTCCATGAAAGCTTGATTTGATTGGACATCACTATCTTTCAAATCTAGAATTGCCTGAAACAATTCACTTTCAGTTTGGACAATAGGACCTGGTGCGTCTTTTTCAATATCGATATAAAAACCACGCAATTGATCTCGATAGTTTTCTAAATCGTACATAAAGAAAATCACTGGACGATTTAAAATGGCATAATCGAAAAACACTGAAGAATAATCTGTAATTAACAGATCAGATGCTAAGTACAAATCACGAATGTCTGGGTAACGCGACACATCGTAAACGATTCCTTCATACGCTGAAAAATCAAAGTTCTCAGCAACTAAATAATGCATGCGGGACAAGAGCACCCAGTCTTCACCGAATTCCTTTTCCCAGTTTTTCAAATCAAATTGAAAATCAAACTTGTATTTACCCTTTTGATAAAATTCATTATCTCTCCACGTAGGAGCATATAACATGATTTTTTTATGTTCGGCAATCCCTAGTTCTTTTTTCAAATTACTGACTAAAGCTGGAGAGGTATTGGTTAAAACATCATTCCGAGGATAGCCCGACTCAATAATAGCACCATTATAATGAAAAGCACGTTTAAAAACTTCTGATGAATACGTATTAGGAGAAATCAAATAATCCCACTTCTCCGATTCCAATACGAAATTCTTTTTATAGGAATCTGTTTGGGTATTGGGCATATGAACTTCTTCGATATCAAGTCCTAGCTTTTTCAACGGCGTCCCGTGCCAAGTTTGCAAGTATACCGTCTCTTTAGGCTTGGGCATCCATAAAGGTAACCTTACGTTGTTTACCCAGTATTCCGCTCTTGGGAACATCCAAAACCATTTTATCGTGAATCTTTGGATGTATGGCACATTGAATTCTTCGAAAAGCTTAATCGCACTTTTATCTATGCTCCACAAAAGTTTATAGTCTGGACAATGCTCTTTCATATACTCGTATATTGCACGCGGATTGTCGCTAAATTGTTTTGCATGAAAACTTTCAAATACAACTAGCTTTTTCTTTTTCGGAAGTCTTCCCAGCACTACAAAAACTGCTCGAAAAGCTCTTCTTGTATAGCTACTATCTTTTAAACTTCTTATTTTTTGGATGAAACTCAAATTTTTCACCTAACTTCTTTCTAGTTAAATGGAATGGACAAAATTTATTAAAACAATTAGCATCCAGTCTCTTTTTATTTTATACTATAAGCGTTTCTATGGAACTTATATATGCAACTTTTCTTCTACAAAAGCGTCTAATCACTCATACTTCTCCCATATTTTCAATAGCTATTACACATGATAACATATAAGATGGTAACATAGCATATTGTGAAAAAATCGAAAATAAGCATTTTTGGAGTGAATACATATATGAAGAAAGTAATAACTTACGGAACCTTTGACTTAATCCACCATGGTCATATAAATATTTTGAAACGAGCAAAAGAAAACGGCGATTATTTAATCGTCGGCTTATCTACGGATGAATTTAATGCGATTAAAGGCAAAGCTGCCTATCACTCCTACGAAGAGCGCAAGCTCATACTCGAAGCTATTAAATACGTTGATGAAGTGATTCCTGAAAGTAATTGGGGCCAAAAAGAGTCGGACATTACTAACAACAAGGTTGACTTATTTGTGATGGGATCTGACTGGGACGGCAAATTTGACGAACTAAAGGACTATTGTGAGGTTCTTTATTTGCCACGAACAGAAGGCATTTCAACTACCAAAATCAAGACAGATCTTTTAAACAGCAAATGATTAAAGAGTTTGGAATTTCCATCTACCTCTTCTTGTTTAAAGTCCTGTTCGCCCTGTTCAAACTTTTCCCACTCAAAAACAAAACGGTCTTTCTTTCTTCTTTTGGTGATAATGCATTTTTTATTGCAAACGAGTTATCAAAATCACAGCAGCACCAAATGATTTTTATTAACCAATCCAAATGCAAAATCGATTTTTCAGCCATACCCACCAACAATAAAAAAATTTATAGCTTTGAAACATCCAATATTTTAGATACTTTCTTATCTATCTATCATTTGGCTACGTCAAAATATGTGTTTGTTGATAATTATGCCGGCGTTCTTTCCGTCATTAAATTTCGACAAGAAGTGAAATGTATACAATTATGGCACGCAGCTGGAGCTATTAAAAAATTCGGCTGGAGTGATCCTGAAACTTCCGCAAGAAGTGAACGTGCAAAGCTAAGATTTCAGCAAGTGTACGATCGTTTTCAATATATTCCTGTTGGCTCTCAACAAATGGCAGATATCTTCTCTGAATCGTTCCATGTTGATCAAAGTCATTTTATCTATACAGGTGTTCCACAGACAGATTTTTATTTCGATTCTGCAGCTAAGCAAAAAGCTCATGAAACTTTGCAAAGCTTATATCCCGCCATTACCGGAAAAAAAGTTGTTTTATATGCTCCTACTTTTCGTAAAAATTCGTTGAATAGCATGGAGTTACAGTTAAATGTAGAAGAGCTTCTAGAAAGATTGGACGAGCAGTATGTATTACTGATTCGACTACACCCTTCTGTACAAGAAGTCACAAACTTCACTGAGCATTCACGTGTTCTAATGGTAAATGACTACCCACACCTTAGTGAACTGCTCATTGTTAGCGATATTTTAGTTACAGATTATTCATCAATTCCAGTAGAATTTTCATTACTTGAGAAAAAAATGATTTTCTTCACCTATGATCTTGTCGAGTATGGGAAAACACAGGGGATATGGGCGGAAAATAGTTTGTACTTTCCCGGTCCAATTGTAAAGACAACTAGCGAAGTTATTGATCAGATTTTAGATCCTTCGGTTGATCACGAAAAGATCGATCAATTCCGCAAACATTGGAACACCTATTCGACAGGAAAAAGCACTTCTCAACTAATCACAGTCATTTATGATCCAAGCGATTTGTAAGTCAAAACCAGCAATCCAGTTTAATGGATTGCTGGTTTTCTTGTTTTCTTATTTTCTACGAATACACAGCTAGTTCTTTAGGATATAAATATCTTTTGAAATATCGGATTATTCAGTCAATAATAAGGCAAATCAACTAGTAATGTGGTATATTAGAAGTAGAATCTTTATATTGTCCCAACATACTGCCTACTCTCCTATACATACGCTGAATCAGCTTCAGCGAACTAAATAAAGGGGTGAGAAAGGTGCTTTCTTTTAAATGGGTAAAAGTCACAGCTGCGTTGCTATTAATCCTATTTACCGTCTTCTCTTTCTCTAGTCAGTCTCAAGCTGCAAGTTCCACATATATATCAAAAGGCAATACGACGAGCAAAGTAGTCGCACTCACTTTTGATGATGGTTCAGATGGCACAAATATTAACAAAATCTTAGATGTGTTGTCAGCCAATAAAGTCGATGCAACATTCTTTCTAACAGGATCTGGCGCAAAAAACCATCCATCTTGGATCAAGAATATTTCAACTAAAGGTCACCAAATTGGGAACCATTCATATTCACATCCTGATTTTACAAAACTGTCGGCTGCAAAAATTAAAAGTGAACTTGCCACAACAGAAACTACGCTTAAAGACATCACAGGTAAATCAACTAAACCCATTTTCAGAGCTCCATTTGGTGCGTCTAATGCAGCTGTTTTAAAAGCTGTTGGTGATGCAGGGTATACCCATACCATTCAATGGAATATTGACACGGTTGATTGGAAAGGTGTTTCTTCTTCACAAATTACCAACAAAGTTATGAATAATATTGTGCCTGGATCCATTGTGTTAATGCACACAGGTGCTGGCGCGTCTGGAACACCAGGAGCTTTGCCAGGTATGATTAGCAAACTAAAAGCCAAAGGATACACATTTGTCACTGTATCCGAATTATTAAATTTACCTTCCACTCCTGTCAGCGGCACCAACTATACAGTCAAATCTGGGGACACCCTTTACAGCATTGCCAAAAAATTCAATGTAACGGTTCCAGCCTTGGCCAAAGCCAATAACATCACCAATTATAATTTGATTCGTGTTGGTCAAGTACTAACAATTCCAGGGAAAGCTACACCCCCTCCTGCTACTGCAGTGAAATATACAGTTAAAGCCGGAGACACTCTTTACAGTATTGCGAGAAAATACAATGTTACTGTTTCAGATTTAGCTAAAGCCAATAGCATCACCAATTTCAATTTAATCCAAGTCGGACAAGTTTTGACCATCCCTGGAAAAGCTGCGCCCCCTCCTGCTACAACAGTGAAATACACAGTTAAAGCCGGAGACACTCTTTACAGTATTGCGAGAAAATACAACACCACTGTTGCTAAAATAGCTGCAGCCAATAGTATCACGAATGTTAATGCCATTCGTGTTGGACAAGTGCTGGTTATTCCACAATAGTGTTCAACTAGTCCTTAATAAATTACGACAAAAAGAAGCTGGAAGCTATTTCCCAGCTTTTTTTTGATTTTTGCGGTAATTATAGTTTCACCTTAAAATGTTACGCGTTTTAGAAATTACTTTGAATTTCAATTTATATGATTATTTATACCTATTCTATATATTTAAGTCCAAACCTATAATAGTATAGATATTCCATTTTTTATAAAACAGGAGGAAGAAAATGAAGCGTTTAGTTGTGTTTTTAGTAGTTTTAGGGTTTGTACTCGGTACATTGCCACTATCTGCATTTGCGATCAAGTCCGATGAAGCTGAGTTTAATGCATTTTTAGTAAAAATCAATTGGGATAAGCAAGATTATCTAGACTATTTAGATAGTAAAGACTGGTCTTTAGATGAATTTGATTCGATTGATGAGTTAGGTACACCTTTGACTGAAAAAGGCATTCAGCTTTTAACAGAAAAACTGGAGCTGACTCGCACAGAATTAAATGAATTACTATATGAATACGGTGACCTTGAGTATGGCGAAGATGTTCTTGACGGCATCTATTTAATCTTCATTGAAGATGTAGAATACTTTAGTGAGTTTTACATGGACGATTACACTGGTACGCCGATTGATGATTCAAACCTACAGCAATTGATGGATGACTTTGGTTTTTCATCGGAACAGGAATTAGAAGAATTTTTACAAGGTTATTCTGATTCTCTAGAAAACTACGACTATATCGAAGAATTAGAGGATTCTCTTCTTTTTTATACTGAAATGGATGATTACGAGTTAGATTTTAACGGCCTTTTCACTAGTCTTGGATTGACTGAAGAAGAAGTGGAAAGATTGATTGCTCATTTAGAAACATTGAATTACGAAGATCCTGCATTTGAAGAAAAACTTACACAATTAAGCAATCGCATGATGGCCATTGGTGATTTTGAGACAGCTGACGAATTAACAGCAGAGCAAATTGCTGAGATGATGGATATTTATAGCAACATGATTAATTTGTTTGAACTAAAAACTACGTACTTTTTTGTAAAAGATGGTGTGAAAAGCCCAGTTTCATTAGCAACGTTAATGACGCTTGAATCTACAGAAGGTGCGGACTTATTAATTGAAATTTACAACTTGAAAGATGTATTTTTAGCCGACATTTTATTGACTGCTGATATGTTTGGGTCAGACTTAATTGTTGATACAGGTAAGGATTTAAGTGCTGTAGAAACAATTATTTCAGCACCTACCGTATTGCAAAAACCAACTGCGTCTCCACCTAGTACGACGAAAACACTAAAAGGTGGAAAATTACCAGTTACTGCTTCTAATTTTGTACCCTCTTTACTGTTTGGACTTGCTTTACTTTTAAGTGGGATTGTTTTATTCCGTCGCTTGAGAGCTGAACAAATTTAATGATGAACGACAAACACAAAAAAAGAAGAAGCAAGAAATCGCTTCTTCTTTTTCTATCTATTGGCCTGGTTTTTTCCGGTTTATGGTTTAGCACTACAAGTACTGCAACTTTTGTAAAAGCTTATATGCTTTATAAAACAGGCAATGTTGAAGCAAAAGATTTTAGCAGCAAGCCTAAGTCTCCACAAATTGAAATTGCTGAGAAGCCTTCAAAAAAAGAAACACTGAACCTCGAGTATCCCCAAAAACCTGAAGTTGGCGACCTGATGGGAGAACTACTAATTCCTAAGCTTGAAGCTAGCTTGCCGATTATTCACGGTACAGATGAGGATGAATTAGAAAAAGGCGTGGGACATTTTGCGCAAAGTGTACTGCCCGGTGAAAATGACAATTCAGTATTGTCTGGCCATCGTGATACCGTTTTTCGTGAACTTGGCGAAATTGGAAAAGGCGATATTTTCATAGTCAAAACCTATGCAGGTACCTTCACTTACAAAGTACGCCAAGTTCGTATCGTCGATCAAGACGACCGAACCGTTATCGTTCCTAAGCCAAAAGCTACCTTGACAGTTTCTACGTGCTATCCATTCGATTACATTGGATACGCTCCCGAGCGCTATATTTTAGTAGCTGATTTGATTTCAAGTAAATAAAAGAGCGGTGAATTTAAATTTCACCGCTCTTTTTCTAATTTATTTTCCATTACGAATTTCTTTTAGCCTCTATTAGCTTTTGTACTTCATCGTATATACGTTGGCTATTGTTTTGATCTTGATGTTTAATAATACCCGTTATTTCATATTCGAAATTCGCAAAGTTGCTCTTAATTCGGTCTTCAATAATGGTAACAAGCTCTTCCTCGTAAGACCCAATCCCACCGATAAATGTTTCTTCAATCGGTCGCAAAATACCTTTACGGAAAAATTGCTCTACATCAAAATGGTAATAAACGACCGGTTTATTGAGTAATGTAAAGTCAAAGCTGACACTGCTATAGTCTGTTATTAACAAAGCATGGTCAATAAGCAATTGTTGAACTGTTTGCGAACCTAACGGGATAAATTTGATATGCTCATGCATATTCTCAATTTCACTTTGGAAATAATCTTGAGCACGGTAATGTGGATAAAAATTAATATTCACATCATATTCTTCAAGAAGTCTAAGTAGTTTTTCATTTTGGATTAAATTTGAATACGCTAAAAAATACTCACTCTTTAAAAATTGTTCGTCAGTATTAATCCAATCACGCCATGTGGGCATCAGTAAAATATCTTTAGGTGGATCGACTTGGATTAGATTATCAAAACGTGCCAAACCAGTTGCAACTACTTCATGATCATCGTAGCCCATCTCATCCATTACAATCACTTTCTTTTCAGGCTCTGAGCTAACAATAAATAAATCAAATGGCATATCGTAATTTTTTTTATGATATTCCACATTTTTGCGTCCCAATACTCCATGTTGAAGGAATATCTTGATGGTTTCTTCATATCCAAAAAATCCTTTAGCCGGTTTATAAGGTAAGATGTTTTCTAAGTCATGTGTACCCAGTAAAACTTTCGCTTTAAAAGCAATTTCAAAATGCTTAGCGGACCCAAAAATCAATATATTTGGAAGATGCTTAATCTGTTCATAATCTGAACTGTCTTCTTCAATTACATAATAAGCTTCAAGAGATGTATGCTCCTGTAACCATTTAAAAAAGACGATGCCATTATCTTGAGCGGTATTCGTACGTTCCCCCATCAACCAGACATTTTCATCTTTTACTTCAGTATCTCGTGGAATTTCCACATCTTTTCTCACAGTAAATGATTCCACTTTCACATTATTGAAAGGTGTTGTGGTAATCATGAAATGATGTTCATTGCCTTTATCATCTAATTGTTTAGTATAGCTATAATAATTGTCTTTCTTGTATTGCGCTTTAGTATATCTAATTTTTTCTTTACGAATAATCTCTTGTGAGCTATTTTCTATAACTACAAACAAATCGAGAACTGTTTTATCTTTACTTTTCAGACCGATTAAATCCAAACTCTTGAGATCAACTGAAAACTCTCCAGATATAGGAACTTGAAGCGACTCTTGAGACATACGATCTTCTATCATTAAATACGCTTTAGAACCTATAAAATCTTCGATTGATCCAATCATGCCTTTTATCTGAAAATCTTTTACTTCACTAATAGATTTCTTAAGCTTAGCTGACGTCATTGCTAATCCAAGCGATAAATCTTTTCGACGATAAAACTTCAGTTTAACCAACTGCGAGTTTGATACAATCTTGTACCGTGTCGTGGTAGTTTGCAACGTATATTTGTCTAGATTAAACTTATATACTTTAGGCTCACTACTATGCTCAACAAGAAAAAAACGCTTTACAAATAAATTATCCATCAAAACGTTCATTGGCAGAGTGGTTTGAAAAAGTCTGTTGTTTCTTTCCAATGGATAGGTTTCGAGTAGACCACTTTTTGGTTCATCTACTTGAAGAGAATATTCCACATCTATTCCTCTATTTCCTAGAGAAAACAATAGAAGAAACTCATAATCTTGTTTTTCTTCAATAACAATAGAATCAACTTCCATTGAATGTGGTTGTAATTCCAAATACATAAAAGATTCTCTTCGTAGAACTTTAAATTGATGATAATAAGTGTTGAAAGACTCAGTAAAATCATTATTCAGATTTAATGAGTATAATTTATTATCCATGTAAAGAAACAACCTCCATAAACCAGCTGCCATTTCGGAAAGATCGTCGAAAACAAAGTTGTTACTTTCAGCATCTCGTCTACCTGTTAGCACACGGAATTGATAGTTATTAAAAGCATAAAGTTCAACATTTTTAACATCTTTGTTCATTGCAGTCGAAAACTCTATAGACATGGTAAGAGCGCCATATTGTACAGATTTCACTGCCCCTTTGATCGAACTATCCGTAAAGTAAAAGTCAGCAAACCGATTGTTGACAATGATGTTTCTTTTTACTTTAGTCGATAAAAGTTTATTAGCGATTAATATTGATTCTTGAAAATCTCCCGCTCTATACATGTCGTGTTCTGTAATCCATATTTTTTTATTATTAATCGTTAATTGTATATTTGAACTCGATGTAACCAGCGAAAGTAATTTTTTCGGAAGTGCTACAATCAACCTATTTTTATGCACAAACTCGCAAGTGAGCGGAAAAATTTCTTCGTTAATAAAAAATTCCGCTTTCGCATTTTTTTTGGCGGTTAAGAAGTTCGACAATTCAAACTGAAAAACTAAATTTTGTTCATCAAAATAGTATTTTTCTACTTCTACTCTTTTTACTAATCTTCTTTTCACCTTATTTGTAAATCTTTTTAAAATCATAGCTCTTTATCTCCTAGACAATTTTATTATGGCAATATCTTATATTATCATCCTTCTAATTTCTGTCAATTGATTTAAAGATAGACAGTCGGCAAAAGAATATTTATACTGTACTAATGTGAACAGGTACATCCATGTCCTTGTTTTATCAAGTATAGAAATAACCTGGCTATTTTCAAACCAGGGAATCAATTGGAGCAATCAAGTGAAAAATTTAAATGAAATCAATATTATAAGAGCCCTTATGTGTCTCGCTATTGTTGTTACTCATTCAATCTCAAATTATTTAAAAAATATAGAAGTTGATCAAGTTGCCTACGACCAATATATCTTGTGGATACGGTTTGCATTGCTTTGCTCTACACCTATATTTATTTTATTATCCGAAACTCTTCTTTCAAAAAACTACCCAAATGGATTAAAAAAGGGGTTTTTCATTAAACGAATTCAATATATATTAATCCCATATTTATTGATTGGTTTAATCGTTAGTTACCGTGGTTCAAGTAAAGACTTAACATCTTTTATTGAAGTAGCTTTCCAAAAAGTAATATATGGTCAATGGTACGGATTTTTTGTCATAGTCATTTTCCAATTTTATATTTTGCACTGGTTAATCGGAAAATACTTAGCACGTGTTAACCCTCTTGGACCGATTTTGGTATCGTTTGCTATTTCTTTTGCTCATGTATATTGTTTTGTACATGTTGCTACCTATGAAAATTTTATTTTAACAAATTATCCATTATGGTATAAAACCCATATCTTTATGTGGCTGTTTTATTTTATTGTCGCATTTTATATCGGTCAATACTATGAACAACTTGTCACATTTTTAACCGCTAAAATATGGATACCGATTTTGACAACAATTACGAGCTTTGGAATAATCGTATACAATTATATAGAATTAGATTACACAAGAATTTCAAGTGAACGATACGATATGTTGCTGTATTCTGTAAGTGTCTTCTTTCTATTAGTGACATTAATTCGTAAATTTAATTTTAATAACCAGACACTGGTTATTATTAGTAATTTCTCGTTTTTCATCTATTTAACACATATGATTTTCTTGCCTTACTTTGTAAAACTTGCAATGACTTTTGGTGAAAATTTCTTCGTATATGTAATAATTATGACATTCCTGACAATTTCATCTTGTATTGGCGTAGCATTCTTATTTTATCAAAATCGTCTTACACGCCACATTACAGGAAAAATCAGATACTTGGAGCCAATATCTCTAAAACAAAAATAAGAACATTTCAATAAGGACACCCGCCCAGTCCATTACAAACAATGATTGTTTTCACGGTTATAAAAAAACCGCCTATCGGCTTAGCTGATAGGCGGTTTTTTGGTACATAGACTCTACTCTTTATTCACAATATCCGAAACATAGTAGAAACCATATTCATCCATAACAATGGTATAAGTTTTGCTGCGTTCTTGAACAGACCAGTTACCTGCTCCATCTTTGAAATCAAAAGCTTCTTCTGTTTGAACAACTGCATAATCTTCAAATATCTCTACATCTGAGATATCTAACTTCGTAAAGTTGAATTCCATTCCTTTACCTGAGATATCTACAATGTACTCACTGATTCCATTGTAGATATCACTTTGATAAACAAGCAAATTTTGAACATAGAAAAAGTCTTCTTCTTTCAATGCTAGCTCGTAATAATAACGGAAATCTCCGATAAATTCACTTAAGTTCGCTTCGTTAAAATTCATTTCTAAATCGATATCGTATTCATAGTCTTCATCTTCATAGCTATTAAAATCTTCATATACATTAAATACTGCAGCAACTTGTTCCGCTGACATAGGGTTTGTTACCCATTTTGATAACTGTCCATGCATTGAATACAAGGGAATAGAAAAGCCGATTGAATCTCCTTCTTCCATGACCAAGGAGTTGATTCCAATCACTTTGCCAGTGGTTGCATCAACCAACGGTCCACCGCTACTTCCCGGCGCAATTTTAGCGTCGATTTGATAAATATCTTCATACGTAAACTCTTGGTAGAAATCACGGTCAATTCCTGTTAGATAACCGATTGACGCAGTATTTTCCATGCCGGCTGGACTGCCGAGCGCAATAACTTCTGTTCCAACATCCGTAGTGCCCATTTCTGCTTCTAATGGTGTAAACCCTTCAAATGCCTCTACATGAATCAATGCAATATCTGATTCACCAGAAATCCCAACCACTGTCCCCGGATGGTCTTGTCCGTTAATATTACGAACGACAACATCTGTATATCCTGCCACAACATGAGCGTTCGTTACGACCATTCCTGTGTCAGAAAACAAAAATCCGGATCCTTGGCCACCTTCTGATAATACGGTATAAACTTTTTGCTGTGCTTCTTTAATAATGGCTGTTTTTTCTTTTTTCTTTGGTTCTATTTTTTCCTCTTGTTCAGAAGGCGGTACAATGTTTTCAACCTTGGTAACAGTTCCCACTGTTTGTTCCTCCGCTGGAACCGTTTCTTCTGGTTCTTCAATTTCCTCAATTTCCTCAACTTCTTCAATTTCTTCAGGTTCCTTCGTTACTTCTGGTTCCTCTGGCTTAGTCTCTACTTGTTCAGGAGGCTCGGCATTATCGCTCATTAATTGAGCAGATCCTATTCCGACTCCGAGCAAAGTTAGCACTAAAATAATGACATACGTCAGGTTACGCTTTTTGTGCTTTTTATTTCTAGTCTGTATGAGTAAATGCCCACAATCTTTACAGTATTTTGAGCCCTCTACATTTTCAGTTCCACAGTTATTGCATTTCATAGTTGTACCCCCTTGATGATCTAGCATAAAGTTCTTCATTTTCTTCCATTATAAACCTTATAACGTAAAACAACTACTCGAGGTTGCAAGATGTAATGAAGTCTTCGTATTTGTAATAAATCTATCTATTCAGAACATATTTTTACCATCAAAATCATAATTATATTCTAAAATATAAATAAAATGTAAAATTTTTATATTTTATCTACTTTAATATCCCATATAGTGATATAATCGATTCAGTAAAATACTATATTTTAGGAGATGGAATCTCGAAAGAATTTTTAGATGTTTTCAAAAAGAGCTTAGATTTTAAAAGTAGATCGCGTCGTAAAGAATATTGGATGTTTATCTTATTTACCAGTATTATCTCAGTTGTTTTATCTATCATCGAAATTGTATTAGGCTTAGAAATTGCAACAGACATCGGTCTTTTAAGTACTATATTTACACTCATTATTTTAATTCCAAGTTTATCAGTGACCATTCGCCGCTTACACGATATTGGTCGTACAGGATGGTGGGTACTACTTAGTTTTATCCCGATTCTAGGCTGGATTGTTTTATTCATATTTACATTATTAGATAGCGAAGCTGGATCAAATAAATACGGATCAAATCCAAAAGAATTTGGACATTACTTTAAGCCTGTCAGTAACTAATAATAAAAATACACCGCAGTTGTCGAAAAGACGAGTGCGGTGTATTTTTATTTCACATCAATTTCCTGTATTTTTTTTTGAATGATTACTAGCTGTTCGAATTGAGCTGTTAAGCTTATTGCTTCTACTTCTCTCGAGATGGTAGTTGCATCCTGTAGTAAATTAGTTAAAGTCGACTGATACTGATCATACTGTTCGAAACTTAGCGTGTTTTCGCGATCTAACTGTGCATTTAGTATGCGTATTTCTTTATCTAGCTCAGTTAATTGATTTTCATATGGAGTTCCGATTTCTTTCCATTCATAATTTGGTGCAGGAGCTTCTTGTATTCGATAAGCTTGAGTGCCGGGTTGTGTTGTTAAAAGAAATCCAATGGTTAGAATAGGAATAGATATTTTCAAAAACATAGTTTTCAACTATTATTCCTCCTTCAAAATGAATGGCGTTACATTCAGCTTATCTTATCAACCAAATGCCGTAACCCTCTCTTTGAAGTTTTTAGAAATTCTTAACAGTCGCTTTACAATCTATTTATTGCACCATAGTTGATAACATTGAGGTCCGAAGCACTTGTAGAAATGCATCGATCTCCTGTTTTGTTGTATTTTTAGATATTGATATTCGAATAAACTTTCGTGCTGCATCCTGTGCAATCCCGATAGCACGCATCGCAGACATCGCTTCACCAGCCCCAATCTTGCAGGCGGTTCCGGTTGAAATAGCAATCTGGTGGCGATTACACTCGAGCATCATCCACTGGCCCTCTACATGAGGCAGCAACACTCCTTGAATAAACGGTGATTTTTCAGCATCATTTCCTATGAGCAAAACACCTTCTGGTAATTGTTCTCTAAAATAAGATTGTAAGTTTTCAGCGTGCTGTGAGCCTTTCTCCTGTTCAGAAATGGCTTCTTTTGTCGCAATTGTTGCCGCTACAATGGCTGGAACGTCTACCGTACCAGCACGAAAGCCTTGTTGATGAGTAGTTCCTTCATAAGTTGACTCCCAGTGGATACTTGGATCAACCCATACAATGCCGACTCCTTTTGGTCCCCCAACTTTGTGTCCTGAACAAACAGCACTTGTAACTCCTAAACTAGCTAAATCTAAAGGAATTTTACCTAAAGCTTGGACAATATCACAATGAAAAGGAACCCTATTCATTTTGGCAATCGCCACACATTTTGCAACTGGCTGAATCGCACCCATTTCTGAATTGACTAACTGAATGACAACTAAAGCCGTTTGATCTGTCACCATTTTCTTATATTCTTCAAAATCAAGAACTCCGTCCCTATTAACAGGCACATACCGAATTCGGTATCCTTCTTTTTCTAACTCATGCAATGTTGTAAGTACAGATGCATGTTCTAGTTGAGTAGTGACGATTTCTCGGTTCCCACCTTTTCTTCCACGTAACAAAGACCTGATGGCCAATTGGTTGCCTTCTGAGGCATTTCCAGTAAAGTAAATTCCTTCTCCTCGCACACGGAGCATATCCCCCCATGTTCGCTGACACGACTCATATAGCCCCAAGGCATCTGTACCTTTGTCATGCAAACTTTGTGTATTCCCAAAATACTTTCTAGCTATTGTTGCGTAAGCATCAATCGCACTTTCTCGCATAGGAGATGTAGCGGCATAATCCAAATAAATCGTCATATTTCCATCATTTCCTTCACATACTGTATTTTAATCTTGTAATCACTTTAGCTTTATGTCATTAATAGTGTCAAGACACTTGTAAAGTTGGTGTAAACTAATGTTTGATGTTTGTATAATTGGAGGCGGAATTGCTGGATTAATGTTGGCTCACTCTCTTCCCTCTTCTTTGTCTATCGCCGTACTCACAAAAGAAGATCTATTTTCAAGTAACACTGCTCTAGCACAAGGAGGAATTGCAGCAAGTATTGGTCCTGGAGATAATCCAATAGACCATGCAATCGATACATTTTCTGCTAGCGCTGGTCATGCAGATGCTCGTCGCGTAGAAATTTTAACAAAACAAGGATTGTCTATCGTCGAAAGCTTATTGTCTCGAGGATTACCATTTGATGCCAACGAAAATGGACTACCGCTCTTAGGTCGAGAAGCGGCACATTCAACTAAGCGAATTCTTCATGCGGGCGGCGATCAAACAGGGAAAATGTTTTTGCAGTATTTTTTAGCTATGACGGAAGACCGCGTCAAACGTCTGCCTTATCATTCTGTTCTTGAACTCGTTATAAAAGAAGGAGAATGCGTGGGAGTATGTGTAGAAGATAGCCAAGGCAATCGTTCGATCATTCAAGCACACCATATCGTATTGGCGACAGGTGGGATTGGCCAATTGTATAGCCAAACTTCCAATTCGTTAGTCGCTACAGGAGATGGCTTGTCCTTAGCCTTTCATGCTGGTGCTGTTTTAGAAGATTTGGAATTTGTTCAGTTCCATCCTACGGTCTTGACGCTCCACGGTAAATCTCACGGATTAATTTCTGAAGCTGTACGCGGTGAAGGTGCTTTACTTGTCGATGCTGATGGACAACGTATTATGACAGATTTTCACCCATTAATGGAACTAGCGCCTCGAGACATTGTTGCTCGTGTTATCGAAAGGCATTGGCAACAAAAAGGTCCAGTCTTTCTAGACGCTCGACAAATTCTGCAATTCAAATCAAAATATCCTTCGATCTTCAAAAATTGCAATAACTTACATATCAATCCAGAAAAAGATTTGATTCCTGTTAGACCTGGCGCTCATTTTCATATGGGTGGCGTTCAGACTGACGAGTGGGGAGCAACATCTATCCCTCGCCTTTATGCTATTGGCGAAGTGGCTTCAACTGGTGTCCACGGTGCAAATCGACTCGCAAGCAATTCCTTACTTGAAGGTTTGGTGTTCGCCAAACGTTTAGCGAGTAAATTACTAGATACCGGGTTTAATTTTAAAGAGTTGGAAATTCAGTTGACTCAAGTGACAGAGGAATTCACTTTGCCTGCGGATCTGCAACTTCGAATGACACAGCAAGTAGGAATTTTACGAGACAAAGACAAACTTCAAAAATTCAGTGCCGATTTCCCCCTTTGCGGATTTGATTTGCAGCGTTATTCTAGTCAGCACATTAAAGATATTCACCGGTACACTGCTAGCTGCTTGATTGCTAAAGCTGCGTTATTGAGAAATGAAAGCCGTGGTGCGCATTTTAGAAGCGACGTGTCAGAGACTTCCGCATTGTGGGCCGGTAAAACAGTTGAGTTGTCTTTAGCAGGTGCCGCATTTGGAGAACGCATATTACAACAAAAGGAGATTGTGTTATGAATCGCTTAAAGGCTCAAGAAGCTATTAAGAATTTTTTATTAGAGGATATTGGAGATCGTGACTTGTCATCTATATTATTTAGTCCCGAAGATTGGGGTGAAGCAGTGGTTCGTTTAAAACAAGATGGAGTCGTCGCAGGTCTCGAATGCTTTCTATGGGGATACAATTTACTAGACCCTGCAGTGACAGTAGAATTTTTAAAAAGGGATGGAGATTGGGTAGAGTCTGGCGAAGCTATTGTCCGCATAAAGGGTCCTGTCGCATCGTTATTAGCAGGAGAACGAGTACTCTTAAATCTTGTCCAACGGATGAGCGCTATCGCAACATTGACTGCAAAATGTGTGGAAATCTTAAATTCTTCCCATACACGTATTGTTGATACCCGAAAAACCACTCCTGGACTGCGGATGTTTGAAAAATATGCGGTACGAACCGGTGGCGGATTTAATCACCGAAATGGCTTGTATGATGCCGTCATGCTAAAAGACAACCATATCGCCGCTGCTGGGTCTATTCGCCAAGCCGTCAATGGAGTGCGCGACCAGTTGGGACATATAACAATGATCGAAGTTGAAATTGAAAACTTAGCTCAATTACAAGAAGCCATCGAGGCACGCCCTGACATCATTATGTTTGACAATCAAACTCCAGAAACCTTAACTGAATGGGCAAAGCTTGTGCCCGAATCGATTCGTACTGAAGCTTCAGGTGGCATTGGATTAGAAAATTTGGCTGCATATCGTCATACAGGTGTCGACGTCATTTCTATAGGCGCATTAACTCACAGTGTTCACAATCTTGATATCAGCATGAATCTATCCATTTCACATAAGGAGGCACTTTATCAATGACCTTATTCCTAAAAGAATTACAGCAAGCAGAAGCCATGCCTGGCGCTTACTTACAAGCGACAACTGAAGAGCTGCATAAACGCGCAAAACATGCTCGCGCGAAACTCGGGAATCGCTTATACATACTCGGTCACCATTACCAAAAAGACGAAGTTATCCAGTATGCAGATGTGACAGGAGACTCACTCCAATTGTCTCAAATTGCTGGGCAACAAACAGCAGACTATATTATTTTCTGCGGCGTTCATTTCATGGCAGAAACTGCAGATATTTTAACTACTTCTGAGCAAGCAGTTATCTTGCCCGATATGCGTGCAGGTTGCTCTATGGCAGACATGGCCAATATCGATCAAACAGAACGTGCTTGGTCACAGTTGCAAGAACTTTTCGGTGATACAATTGTGCCATTAACGTACGTCAATTCCACAGCAGCTATTAAAGCATTTGTCGGACGCAACGGCGGAGCAACTGTCACTTCTTCTAACGCCGAGCCAATGGTGCGCTGGGCGTTAACACAAAAGCAGCGCATGCTGTTTTTACCAGATCAACACCTGGGCCGCAACACCGCCGTAAAACTAGGCATTCCGCTCGAACAAATGGCCATTTGGGATCCAATCAAACAAAAGCTCGAAGCACAATGTCCAATAGAAGACGTGCAAGTAATTTTATGGAAAGGCCATTGTTCTGTGCATATGAATTTTTTACCGAAGCATATTGACGACTTAAGACAAAATGATCCTGATCGCACTATTTTAGTGCATCCAGAATGTACGCATGAAGTGGTTAGCCAATCAGATTTTGCCGGATCTACAAAATACATTATTGATATGATTGGAGCGGCTGAGCCTGGTTCCAAATGGGCGATCGGAACCGAGATGAATTTGGTAAACCGACTTATTGCAGATTATCCCAATCTCGATATCGTCTCATTAAACCCTTATATGTGCCCTTGTCTAACAATGAACCGGATTGATTTGCCACATTTAACGTGGGCTCTTGAAGAATTGGTAGCGGGACGTGTGATAAACCGCATTCAAGTCGATGCGAAAACAGCAAGCGACGCGAAATTGGCTTTAGATAAAATGATGTGATTTAAGAAAGGCATTGCGCCTTTCTTTTTTTATTTGGGGGAGGTGCGGTGAGGAGTTTGTCGGGGGAGGTGCGCTCTTTGCTTCCCGAGGTGCGGTCTTCGCCTCCCGAGGTGCGGTCTTCGCCTCCCGAGGTGCGGTCTTCGCCTCCCGAGGTGCGGTCTTCGCCGGGCGAGGTGCGGTCTTCGCCGGGCGAGGTGCGGTCTTCGCCTCCCGAGGTGCGGTCTTCGCTTCCCGAGGTGCGGTCTTCGCTTCCCGAGGTGCGGGCTTCGCCTCCCGAGGTGCGGGCTTTGCTTCCCGAGGTGCGGTCTTCGCCTCCCGAGGTGCGCTCTTTGCCTCCCGAGGTGCGGTCTTCGCTTCCCGAGGTGCGGTCTTTGCTTCCCGAGGTGCGCTCTTCGCTTCCCGAGGTGCGGTCTTCGCCTCCCGAGGTGCGCTCTTTGCTTCCTGAGGTGCGGTTACACCAATTCCCCCCACAAAAAAGCCACTCCTCTAAAGGAATGGCTTGGTTTATTTAATGCGAACGGGTCATTCGACGACCTTGTCCATCATAAGCTAGTTGACTTTTAGAACGCTTTTCTTTTTCTTTAATTTCACGGTAGCGGTTTTCAATAGCAGCTGATACCAATCCTATAACCGTTCCGAAAGCTGCTCCTGCAGCTACTTCAACAGGTTGATGGCCAAGCAATTCTTTCAAATCTTTTTCGCGTTCCACAAATTCAAAGCTTGGGAACTCTCCAGAAAATTTCACGAAGCTGTCTTCAAGTTCATTGACTAGTCGTGCGATTTCACCAGTATGGCGACGTATACCTTGTGCGTCGTACATAACGATGACACCAAACACAATCGCAAGTGCCGTTTCGGTATGGCGTGCGCCTTTATTAGCAGCTACGTATGCCGCTAGTGCTGACACACCCGCGGAGTGAGAACTTGGCATGCCTCCTGTTGTAAAGGCTTGTCTCCAGTCCCAGTTACCGGATACGGTTTTATGTGTCACGATTTTCAACGCTTGCGCCACGCCAATTGCTCCTAAAGAAGTAATCATTCCTCTGTTCATTTTTCTCATCTGCTCATCCCCCAGTTATCAGTTTGACAACTTGTTGCTGTCATTCAATATACTTCTTTACCCATTCTGCAAAAAAATATGTTTATTCGAATAAAAAAGGAAGTCCTTTCGCACCTTACCTTAAGGTTTTCAACTTTTCTTCCAACCATTCAAAAAAAACTTTCACTTTTTGTTGAGGTATTTTTTGGTATTGATCGCCAATGCTAATTTCAAACGAACAGCCTTGCTTTTCTTTACGCAAATAGCCAGAAACACCTAAATTCATTATTTCTTGAGCTTGTGTTAGTATCGGTGCAATTTTTTCAGGTGTTTCATTAAAATGCACATGGAACATATTAGTGACAGGTACTTCAGGTATAGTGAAAATCCCTTCACACGCATTAAAATGCAAAGCCAGTTCTTTCGCTTGGGTATAATAATCTCCCATGCGATTTTTGCGCTGCGCAAAATACGTTTCCGCACTCAAAATATAGGGATACAAAGAAATCAAATCGCCGCCATGACGTTTTTTCCAAATTTTCGACTGGGCGATAAAATCACGCTCACCAGCTAAAATAGCCCCTGCGATACCGCCAATTCCTTTATACATCGACAAATACACCGAATCAAATAACTGACATAGTTCCTTAATGGTTTTTTCGTAATAAGGAAGACATTCTAAAATGCGTGCTCCATCTAGATGCAATTTGATATCTTTTTCTCGGCAATAACTTGAAATGGCTTCGAGTGTTTCATAACTGGGCAACTGGCCACCAATTTCACGCTGTGGCAACTCCAGCAAAACGCACGCAACTTCTTCACTCATTGAAGTAACGTCTTCTAACTCGATGACACGATCTTTATCTGCCAATAAAATCGATTGAATGCCGTGTAATTTCTTCAATCCATCTTCTTCGTGAATTTCCAAATGGCTTAACGGATGATAGGCCACTTTTTTGCAGTTTTTTTCATCACACCAAATTCGTAAAGCAATTTGTTGCGCCATCGTACCACTTGGAAAAAAAACGGCATCTTCTTTGCCTAAAAAGTCAGCCATTTGTTTTTGAAAATCTTCGATCACAGAACCTTGTCCGTATTTATCACTACTGACTTTACCATCAATTGATTCGAAGGCATCTTTTAAGACAGCTACATTTCTTGGTCCATGCCCTGCCAATTGTTGAGTTGTTTGTTCATAGCTATCCAATAATTTACTTCGGCTCATTATATTGCTCCTCTAATAATCAGACTATTTCAATTAACTATACCACGAATTTATATAGTATCAGTCTATTTAGAAGAGCTATTTAAACTTAAAAATCCCACCCAAAGTCATTTATAGACAATGGGCAGGATTGGTTTTAATTAGTTTGAGCTTAGTGAAGATATTTTAACTGGATGCGTTGCTTCATAAAGCAAACCTTCTAGTTCAGTGCGGTATTCTTCTGTTTGTTCTTCGCTCCACACAAGCGTTTTGCTCATATAAGCAATGACACTTTCCTTATGTGCATGTACCCAGTGAATATCAAAGAACAACGCACCCGTACGACGGATAAAGAAGTCGATTGGTTTGTATGCTGATTCGTATTCCATTGAATAACGCAACATCGCGTAAACGATTGGATCAAGTCCAGCTTCTGCTGCTTCGTCTATTCCTTTTGTATAGAAATGGAGAACTGTGTCAACATTAGCACCATAGCGACTTACCAGCATATTCATCGCGTCAGCTGTTAGCCCCATACCACTTGCTTGTCGAACACGGTCTTCTCTAAACGTTTTAAAGCCTTTCGAACCGCCTACTTCACCACCTGAAATTGGTAAGCGTTTTGTTGAGCTCTTCGGATATTTTTTGCCGCCTTCTTTTTGCAGTTGCTCGGCTACTATGTTGATAATGCTTTCGCCCATTTTACGGTAACCTGTCAATTTACCACCCGCAATTGAAATCAATCCTGAATCGGAAATGAAAATTTCGTCTTTACGTGAAATTTCAGAAGGGTCTTTTCCTTCTTCATGGATTAACGGACGCAAGCCAGCCCAGCTTGATTCAACATCTTCTTTAGTAATGCCTACTTCTGGGAACATAAAGTCAACCGCTTTTAACACATAATCACGATCTTCTTCTGTCATCGTTGGATGTGCGATATCTTGTTTGTATACCGTATCTGTAGTCCCAACATACACTTTTCCTTGACGCGGTATAGCAAACGCCATTCGACCATCTGGCATATCAAAATAAATTGCTTGTTTCATCGGGAAACGACGGCCATCAAAAACCAAGTGAATCCCTTTTGTTAACTGCAAAGTTTTACCGAATTTCGAATGGTCTTTATCACGCAATGTATCTACCCATGGTCCAGCCGCGTTAACAATTTTCTTCGCAAATAGTTCGTGGATTGTGCCATCGATTTGATCTTCTACACGAACACCCACTGCTTTGCCATTATCATATATAAAGCTTTTCACTTTTGCGTAGTTCATTGCCATAGCGCCTTTTTCGATTGCTTTTTTCATAACTTCCATTGTTAAACGCGCATCATCCGTTTTGTACTCAACGTAATAACCGCCACCTTTAATGCCTTTTTTCTTCAATAAAGGCTCACGGCGCAATGTTTCTTCTTTGCTTAACATTTTCCGACGTTCTGATTTTTTAACGCCTGCTAAAAAGTCATAGACGCGCAAACCAACGTTTGTGCTGAGCGGTCCGAATGTCCCACCTTTGTAAAACGGTAATAGCATCCATTCAGGAGTTGTTACATGCGGTCCATTTTCATAAACGATTTCACGTTCTTTTCCTACTTCTGCAACCATTTTCACTTCAAATTGCTTTAAGTAACGCAAGCCACCGTGAACCAGTTTCGTTGAACGGCTACTTGTACCTGCTGCGAAATCTTGCATTTCGACTACCGCGATGTTCATACCGCGAACCGTAGCGTCTAATGCAATACCAGCACCTGTAATGCCTCCACCAATTACTAAAACGTCCAATTGATTTTGTTTCATTTGGTTATAACGTTCGTTTCTGTTTAAACTTGAAAATTTCATAAACTCATCTACTCCTTCTTTTTTGTTTGAGATTTAGCCATCTGTCTACTTTGCTCCATAAAAACTGCATTTGCATAAAATTTCTTAAGTAGAAATCGGTTTCAGTAGGCTAAAAAATGGCTCTTTCTAACTTGTATACCCATTTTTCCAAATAAAAAGAGAGATCCAGGCACAGTTACAGAATTTTTTTCTGTGGAACTGGCTTGGTCTCTCGAAGTCTCCGGCCGTATATCTCTCGTATTAACTTGTATGTTAGTTTTCTGGTTTAAATAATCGTGTTGCTGCTACCGCTTGTTTCCAGCCATCATAAAGTTTTTCGCCGTCTTCTGTCGACATATCACGTGTAAATGTTTTGTCGATCTTCCATTGCTGAGCGATTTCTTCTTTGTCTTTCCAGAATCCAACTGCTAGTCCAGCTAAGTAAGCTGCACCAAGTGCTGTTGTTTCCTGAACGACTGGACGTTCTACCGGTACATCTAGGATATCACTTTGGAACTGCATTAACAAATCATTTGCAACCGCTCCGCCATCAACACGTAAAGTCTTCAATTCAATTCCTGCATCTTCAATCATAACCTCGACAACATCTTTTGTCTGGTATGCAAGCGACTCAAGTGTTGCACGAATGAAATGAGCTTTCGTTGTACCGCGTGTTAGACCGAAAACAGCACCACGTGCGTCTGTATCCCAGTAAGGCGTCCCAAGACCAACAAATGCCGGCACCATGTATACGCCGTCTGTTGATTCGACTTCCATTGCATAGTTTTCACTTTCAGGAGCATTTTTAATAATCTTCAAGCCGTCACGCAACCATTGAATGGCTGAACCAGCGACGAAAATACTACCTTCAAGTGCGTATTCTACTTTGCCGTCAACGCCCCAAGCCAAAGTCGTTAACAAGCCATGGTCAGATTTAACACCTTCTTCACCTGTGTTCATCAACATAAAGCAACCAGTTCCATAAGTGTTTTTCGCCATACCTTTTTCAAAGCAAGCTTGACCGAATAACGCAGCTTGCTGGTCACCTGCAATACCCGCAATTGGTACTTCGTGACCGAAGAAATGATAATCAACGGTATTTGCATAAACTTCAGATGATTGATGTACTTCTGGCAACATGCTCTTCGGTACAGTTAAAATATCTAATAATTCCTGATCCCATTCTAAATCATAAATGTTGTACATCAATGTACGCGATGCGTTACTGTAATCCGTTACATGCGCTTTGCCGCCTGACAATTTGTAAACCAACCATGTATCGATCGTTCCGAACATCAAGTCGCCATTGTCTGCTTTTTCGCGTGCACCTTCAACGTTATCTAGAATCCATTTCACTTTTGTTCCAGAGAAGTAAGCATCCACTAACAAACCTGTTTTATCACGGAAAACATCATTCAAGCCTTGTTTTTTCAATTCATTACAAATGCCATCTGTTTGACGTGATTGCCAAACAATCGCTTTGTAAATCGGCTTGCCTGTGTGACGATCCCAAACAACGGTAGTTTCACGTTGGTTTGTAATCCCAATACCTGCAACTTGATCTGGGCTAATATCTGATTTGCGGAAAGCTTCTGCCATACACGCTAAAACCGATGTCCAGATTTCATTTGCATCATGTTCTACCCAGCCTGGCTTTGGAAAAAATTGTTCAAATTCCTGCTGGCCAGATTCCACGATTTCGCCTTTGTGATTAAACAATACTGCACGTGAACTTGTCGTACCTTGGTCGATAGATAAAATATAATCTTTACTCAAAATGAACTCCTCCTAATGAATTATGAGATTTTTTCTTCAATTGTATCAGCTGTTGTGTGACCATTTTTCAATTCTACGCTTGTCGCTCCCAATAATACTAGTAATAAGACCACACTCATCACCCAGAATGGTAAATCATATGCGCCAGTGAACATTGCTTTATAAAATAATGCGCCGTAAATACCACCGAAAATAGGACCAACAACTGGTACCCACGCATAAGACCAATCTGAACTTCCCTTACCTGGTATTGGTAACAATGCGTGTGCAATACGCGGACCTAGGTCACGCGCTGGGTTGATTGCGTATCCAGTAGTGCCACCAAGTGACATCCCGATCGCGACGATCAACAAACCTACGATTAATGGGTTTAAACCTTCAGTAAAATCATTAGCACCAATGAACAATAAGCCCATCACTAATACGGCTGTTCCAAGAATTTCACTAACTAGGTTGGAGAAAGGACGACGAATTGCTGGTCCAGTTGCAAACACTGCAAGTTTTGCGCCCTTGTCTTCAGTCCGTCTCCAATGTGGTAAATAGTTTAAGAAGACAATGACTCCACCAAGAATAGCTCCTAGAATCTGTGCTGCGATATACATTGGCACTTTAGCCCAAGGAAAATCACCAACAGAAGCAAGACCCAAAGTGACTGCTGGATTAATATGTGCTCCTGAAAAACTACCTACTGCGTAAACTGCCATCGTAACTGCTAGACCCCATGCAAGCGTAATCAAAACCCAACCGCCATTTTCTGCTTTAGAGTCCTTTAATACTGCACCTGCAACTACCCCACCACCAAAAATAATCAAAATCATCGTACCAATTACTTCTGCTAAAAACTCCGTCATCGTTTTGCACCCCTTTTTTTTTCGTTTAAGGACCGTCTCGAAAAAACGGAAAAAGACCCGCACTGAACTAGCCACTCTTTTGTTAAAAGCGCTCTTTTCAGTGCAGGTCTCCATTTCTCCAACACAGTTCTTAACTTGTAAGTCTAAGTTATCAGTTAATGAAAACGCTGTCAACATTTATTTCAAAATTCCCACAGTTCTGCCTGTGATGTTGAAATTGCTTTAGCTCCTCCGTCATAAGCAAGTTGAATATCTTCTTTCGTCCGGATCAATCCACCCGCAATAACAGGTATGCCCGTTTTATCGAAAACTTCTTTAATGACAGACGGTATAATTCCTGGCAGTATCTCAATATAATCAGGTTTGACTTGGTTGATCAACTTAATATTATGTTCCAATGCTTGACTGTCCAGAAGAAACAATCGCTGAATTGTCAGCAAATTATTTTTTTTAGCTAACGAAATAACATTGCTTCGCGTCGAAACAATTCCGTCTGGTTTAACTTCTCTTACTAAATATTCAAATCCATAAGCATCTGCTTTTAACCCTTGAATTAAATCGACATGCAGAATTACTTTCTTATCAGCTTTTTTCGCAACTTGTACCAATTGCTTTAACTGCGATAAGCGAGTTTCTAAAAAGATAATAAATTCATGATCGCTACTTAGTAAACGTTCAAATTCTTTCATATTGCGTAAAACAGGTAAAACACCAGTTAGCTCATACACTGATTTTCCTCCTTTCGTTATTTCACATGCTCTGCCCAAACAGCTTCCCATTCAATAACTTCGTATTCTCTCGAAACTAACGCTTTACATTCCTCAATTGACTCTACTCGATAAATGACCATTCCACCAGAACCGTCTGTAAACTTTCCATTTGCTACTACTTTCCACTATTGTGCACTTCTTCTAAAAATGAAAGATGCTGCGCCCGGAAATCTCACTACGAAGTAGTTTATGACTCCATCCCCTTCTATCTATTATAGTGAGCCTGATTGAAAATGTCTGTTGTTCTGAATTTCATTTAAAGTATTGTTTTAGATTCCAAATTTTGGACATACTGTCCGATTTAGCTCAAATACTGTCGGAATTGACGAAATACTGTCCAAACAAGATGGTTTACTGTCCAAATCACGCAAATACTGTCCGCACCCCATTTCTTCAGCGGAAAGTGCGATTTTTCACTTTCCCGGTCTTTGGCATATAAGATTTTGAACTTAAACTGAAATAAATCTAGACATATTTCCTAATTCACACCAAATACTATCCAAACAGTATAAACTAAAACGAATAAAACACCTTATAAGGAGGATCTCTATCATGCGCATGACAAAAAAAGGACCTGTTTATCAATTAACGTTCTTCCCACTAGTACTTCCAATCAGTTGTTACATTATCGACGAAGAAACCGAATTGACATTAATAGATACCGCACTTAGTTTTAATGCCAAACAGATTTTGTTGGCTATTCGCGTTATGGACAAACCATTAACTCAAATCGTCATCACACACGCCCATATGGACCATCTCGGTGCTCTTGACGCCATTAAGCAAGAATGGCCGGACGCTGTCGTCGGCATGTCTTCACGGGACGCACGTTTGCTCAAAGGGGACAGTAGTGCTCTACCCGGCGAACCGGATTCACCAATTAAAGGTGGAGTGCCCAAAAATATTGAAACGCAACCTGAGCGTATGCTCGATGAAGGCGACTTGATTGGTTCACTCAGAGTGATCACTACGCCCGGACATACGCCCGGTTCAATTTCGCTATTTGATACCCGCAATCGTTATCTCATTGTAGGTGATGCACTCCATACACATGGTGGCATTGCCGTATCTGGAACATTCAAAACACTTTTCCCGTTTTCAGCTTGGGTAACGTGGAATAAAAAAATAGCACTCACTAGTGCGAAAAAAATTAAAAACCTAAATCCTGAAATGTTAGCAGTCGGACATGGGAAAATCATTATGCATCCTATGAAAGCTCTCGAAGTGGCGATTTTAGAAAGCGAAAAAAAGAACGATCAATAAAACCTTCTATTATTCTACAAAAAAATACTCTTTGTTCACTAGTCAAAGTTTGCTATGATTAGAATTGGAAATTACGTACCAAATCCAGTTAGAATCTGTAATAGATTAGGAGACATCAAAACATGCCTGAAGAGTTTCTAGTAACATTAAAATCGGCGATAAAACCACAATGGAAAACAGCTTTTCTAACTGCTTTTATTACCGGGATTTTATGTCATATGTTTGTTTTTACGAATATGCTTCCCAATCACGACAGTTTGATAAATATACATAGTCCCCAACTAAAAGGCGATTCAGGGCGTTTTTTCCTGTCTCCTTTTAGTGGCATCAGTTCTTATTTCGACTTGCCTTGGATTAACGGGCTACTCGCTATTTTTTACTTAGCTTTAATAGCCGTCATCCTTACTGAGTTGTTTCAATTTAAAAAAACATTGTCCGTTGTGGCAGTTAGCTGCTTAGTAGTCACATTCCCAACGATCGCTTCCACTTTTTCTTATATGTTTACTGCAGATGGCTATATGTTTGGTTCTTTATTGACTATTGCGGCTTTACTCATCACCCGAAAATACAAATATGGCTTTATCCCGGCTTCTATCCTCTTCTATATAGGCGTCGGAATATACCAAGCTAATTTCCCACTTCTTTTAGCATTCATCCTAACTTTCTTAATTACTGAAATCATAGGTAGGAAAATCACCAGTTTTCAAATAAGATCTTATCTTTTGCGCTTTTTTGCATTGGTTAGTATTGGGATGACTTTATACGTAATGAATTTCAAACTTTACCAAACTTTGTTCGCTGGGGATATTACCAGCTATCAAGGTTTAGACTCAGTTGGACAAAGTAATGCTTCTATTTTCGAGCAAATCAAGCAAATTCACGAAGCCTTTTCAATTTTTTTCTTCCGTGGATTTATAACAGATCTTCCGGCGAATCTATTTGAATGGTTGAATCTAGCGGTCTTTTTATTAATCGCTTTTGGCTTTACTTTATTGTTAATTCAAAATCGCAAATTTATATCAAAAATAAATGCTTTTCTTGCTGTGTTGATGCTTCTGCTTATGCCACTAACTTCTTATATTTTGTACTTTATGTCAGCAGACTTGAATTACCATATGTTGATGGTTCTCGCTCTTGTTAGCTTTTATATATTACCTGTTGTTTTTTATGAACATCTTTCCGTTCCAACTTTTTCAGCAAAAATCTTTTCATGGCTGAGCGTTTTAATCGTATTTATAACGATCTTCAACTTTGCTCTTATTTCAAATATTGCTTACTTGAATATGGAGTTAAAGTATGAAAAATCAACCGCATTTGTCAATCGAGTAATCAGTCGCATCGAGCAAACTGATAATCTTACTCCCACATCAAAACTAGCAATCATCGGCCGTTACAGACTGGATTCAACTTTGAGTACAAGTAACATTCCAGAAAGCATTCCGAAAATGACCGGTCCTTTAGGAGATAGCATTGTTTTGTATCCGTACCACTATAATCATATAATGCAAAATCATTTTGGCGTAACGTACAAATTCGCTTCTGAACAAGAGTACAAAGATATTACTGCTTCAAAGGAATACGCAAATATGGAGTCTTGGCCCGCTAAAAATGCCATTCGTGTTATAAATGATATCCTCGTAGTGAAGTTACAAAACTAGAAAACCACTAAACTTGGGGCAAAACTCCACAGTTTGGTGGTTTTTTTAACTGATACCATTTCCCTATATATTATAGTAATTTTCAGCTATAATAAGAGTAACAAAATAAGGAGGAGTGAACATGGAAACGGAGAGAAAACTGAAACAATGGCAACAGGCTAGTCTGATTGACCAAGACACAGTCGAACGGATCATGACGTTTGAAAAACATCAGCCTGCTCCTAAAAAACTACCGTTGCTTTTGATGATTGGTTTGATATTCTTCGCGCTTGCTGTGTTTAGTTTTATCGCAGCCAATTGGCAGTTGATACCAGATATCGCAAAAGTCTTGCTAATGCTGGCATTAATGTGGCTGTTTTACACGGTCGCTTATTTTTCTGAGAAGAAAAATTTCGGCTATCCACTTTTGTTCAGAGTTATCGGTCTCGCAATGTTTGGGGCAACTCTGCTGACAGCTGCTCAGACTTTCCATTTCCCACTGGCAAACTCCGTCTTACCTTGGGCAATGTTTTTAGCAGCACTAGCCCATTATTTTTACTGGCGACACCTCATTTATTCACTTGTCGGATTTTTCTTTGGGGGATCCGTTTTAATGTCGTTCTTGCCTAATATCGGCTGGCTAGAATGGGGTATTTTTATCGCCATTACGTTTAGTTGGTTTTATTTCAGTAAAAATTTGGCACCTATTGCTCTTAGTTGGCTATTACTATTTGCTTCCGGCTTTATGCTTTGGGGACTAGTAGATTATGATAGCGCTCTTTGGCCGATTTGGACCTTGTTCGCTCTCATCTTGCTCTTACTCATTGTTTCCGAAAATAAACAGCAAATGATGCGACCACTTTATTTAATTACTGCAGGAATTTTGCTTATCGTGTATTTAGCAATTCGCGGCCAAACATTTATCAATATCATAGATGAAAGCCATTGGGCTGAAGCCATCGCTCTAGCCATTGTTGCAGGTGGCGTGCTCCTCTTAAGCTATTTCAAATTCCGTTCTCTCATGTGGCTAGCAGTTCCTGGTGTCATTGGTTTGTTATTATTTGATGATACGGCAATAGGACTTGCAGTTGTTGCTGAGCTAAGTGGACTTGCTTATTTGATAATCGCGCAGCGGCACAATGAAAAGCTTGGATTAGGCTTTGTCTATTTTATCATCGTCCAATTTGTGATTTATATTATTTACGCTTGGGAACGTCTCGATATGTCTCTCTTCTTCCTCATCGGAGCTATACTGCTGTTTCTGTTATCAGGAGCAGCTTGGTGGATTAATCGTAGGAAAGAAGGTGCGAAACCATGAAAGCCTGGCTCTTCCCGATTATTCAATCTGTATTTATTGTGTTATTACTCGTCAGTTATTACGCAGCCTCCTGGTTCGGCGAACAATATGTTCTAAGAGCAGAACCTTTCGATCCGTTCGATCCTTTTTACGGGGAGTATGTAATGTTACAATACCCAGACTTAAAGTCGTCTACCAACACCGACGACAATTCTATTTACTTTACGTTGAAAACTGCTGAAGATGGCTTCGCTGTTCTTGACCGCGTTGAAGCTGATCCTTTTTTTGGAGCTATTGAAGGCTATGTGTACGATAGTCGCGTTACAGCACCTCAATTAGAGCAGTTTTATGTAGAGCAAGGCTTGGGACCTCAACTTGAACAAGCGCGTGACCTACAAGTCATAATAGACGTTTCAAGCTGGGGAACTATACGCCCAATATCACTTGAGGAACGAAAAGAATAAAACCACAAAAAAAGTTCAATCAGAAAACTGATTGAACTTTTTTCTATCCGTTTCTACAATTTAGTTAGTTAGTAGTAGTTTGGGTGTAATACTGAGCGTAATCGAAATCTTTTTGAACTTGAACATTGTTAAGGACTGTTCCAAGTAATCGTGATTTTGACGCTGCAGTAATGGCTGCTTTTGCTTTCAGCGCATGTGCCCTTTCTGTTTTTCCTGAATTCAAAACTAAAATAGTTCCTTCGCATTTGTTCGCTAAAATCACACTGTCCGTCACCGAAAGAACGGGTGGTGTATCAAAAATCAACAAATCATACGTATCCAGAGCATCTTCAAACAGGAGATCCATATTTGATGAACTCAATAACTCTGCAGGATTTGGAGGAATTGGCCCAGATGGTAAGAGGTCCAAATTTTCAATGCCACTAGTTTGAATCGCCATCTTTAAGGAAACACGACGAATCAACACATTTGATAAACCTTTTGAATTGCTAATTTTAAAAGTTTGATGCATTGTCGGCTTTCTCATATCTGCATCAATTAGTAAAACACGTTTACCTTCTTGAGCAAAAACAATCGCTAAGTTTGAAGATGTCGTTGATTTACCTTCCGAATGCGATGCAGACGTTACGACTAGTGAACGAATATCTCTATTTGGAGCAGTGAAATGAATATTCGTTCGCAAAGTTCGAAACTGCTCCGAGACTCGTGATTTTGGATTAGTAAAGGCAACTAACTTCCGACCATGTGCTTCTGGCTTGTTTTTTTTCTTTACCATTCTTGTTCCTCCCTGCGTTTAAAAGCAATCGGTTCGTTAACCGGAATGTCTTCTTCATCATTCATTGGCGAGATCGCTCCAAGAACAGGTAGTCCCAAAATATCCGTTACATCTTCTTCTACTCTAATTGTCGTATCTAAATAGCGGAGGATCATCGCAATGGTCGCGCCTATGACAAACCCAACAATTGCACTTAACAAAATATTAAGCGGAGGATTTGGCGACACAGGTGTCTGATTCTCTAGGACAACAGCCGGTGATAAAATGGACACATTATCAATATTCATCAGATCCATAATTTCTATTTCGAAAACTTCAGCTACTTTGTTCGCAATTCCCACTGCTATCGCAGGGTCTGGATCTGTTACGAATATATTGAGCAACTGCGAATTTTCCGCAACATCCACATTAACTTTCTCTTTGATTTCTTGATAAGACATATCCAATTCCAACTGACTAATTACTTGATTTAGTATGATTGGGCTTTTAATAATCTCACTATATGTACCGACTAACTGCAAATCGATATCAATACTTTGCGAGTCGACTATCGTCTCACTTTGCTTTTGACTAATAAGTAATTGTGTGGATGTTTGATAAATGGGTGTAATGAAGTAATACGATATCAAGGCTGTAATCATCATAATTAAAATAGTGATGGTCAATATTAAGCGCAGCTTATTTTTTAAGATGCCGTATACTTCACGCAAGCTGATGGTTTCAATCATTTCGCCAAACCTCCTTTCAATCATTTTTTTAGGGCTGAAATACCTACTCTTACTTTTATTTTTAAACCCAGCTATAGGACATCAAGGTAGTTCCTCGATGTCCCTCAGTCCGAAGTTATGAGCATGATTTAACAGCATTAACTACTAGATTTTTTATTCACTTAGAACATCTACTTAACTAATTAACATCAATACGCATCTTTTGATCCGAACAGCACTAGGATGGTCTTGCAGATTAATTTGATATCTAATGCCGTCGTGCGCTTACGGATGTATTCTAAATCCATTTCGACCCACTCCTTGAAGCTTATATTGCTTCTGCCATTGACTTGCCAAAAACAAGTCAATCCTGGAGTTACGCTAATACGCTGTTTCTCATAATTCGTGTATTGTGCGACTTCGTCCGGTAAAGCCGGTCGTGGACCTACGATTGTCATATCTCCACTTAACACATTTACCAACTGAGGAAGTTCATCGATACTTGTTTTTCTAATAAATTTCCCGATTTTAGTAATTCTCGGATCGGATTTGATTTTGAATACAGGTCCCGATGCCTCATTCTGTTGCTGCAAAGCAGCTTTTAAATCTTCCGCGTTACAGACCATAGATCTAAATTTGTACATATCAAAGGTTTTGCCGTGCTTACCTACTCTTTTTTGTTTAAAGAACACTGGACCCTTAGGATCTTCCAGTTTGATTAACAGACTGATAATCAGAAATACGGGAATCAACATAATCAGCCCTACCAATGAACCGGCAATATCTAGAAAGCGTTTTGTATACAAATAACCATTGCTGGTATTTGTTTTTACGCTTTCAAATACCATTTCGCTGTATCTTGTTTTTATATTCATCTTTTCTTTTTCAGGAGCGGATACTGACATTTGAATCACCACTTTCATCATATATTCCTGTTACTTATCAGATGGGAGTTACTTCAATCTGTTTGGCTGCAACTGGTCTGCCTATCGAACGATATTCTATACCGTGCATCTCCATATCTTTTACTAAGAAGCAATTGCGCCCATCAATAACAAGCGGAGTTTTCATTTTATTAAATACAGTTAGTTCTACATTTTTGATTTCATCCCAATCCGTTAAGATTAATGCAGCATCGCTATTTTCGATTGCCTCTGCTATTGATCCAGCATATTGAATGAGTGGGTTGAGAATAGATTTTGCATTGTCCATTGCAATTGGATCATACGCGACTACGTCTGCTCCTTGATTAATCAGTTCTTCTGTCACTAAAATAGAAGCTGATTCGCGTAAATCGTCTGTATTAGGTTTAAACGCTAGTCCCAACACAGCAACTTTTTTACCTAAAAGGTTAGGAATGCAGTCATTTAGTTTTCGAATAATAATCCCTTGCTGCTTTTTGTTGACGTTAATGACGCCTTTCAGCAATTCAAACTCATATTCAACATTTCCCGCAATCTGAATGAGCGCTTTCGTATCTTTTGGAAAACACGAACCGCCATATCCAATTCCCGCTTTTAGAAATTGACTGCCAATTCGCTGATCCAATCCCATACCCGTTGAAACATTTTCTATGTTCGCTCCTAAAAGTTCGCAAATATTGGAGATTTCGTTGATAAAACTAATTTTTGTAGCTAAAAATGCGTTGGATGCATATTTGATCATCTCCGCACTTTTAATGTCAGTTTTAAAAATCGGGACGTTAAAGGGTTGATTGATTTCTTCAAGAATATTAAACGCATGTTCACTGTTTGTACCTATAACGATCCGATCACCATGAAAAGAATCATGAATAGCAGATCCCTCTTTTAGAAATTCAGGATTTGATACAACATCGACTTTCAAGTCGCTTGGTAATTGAGATTGAAAGATGTCGTTAATCATGTCGTTTGTGCCAACAGGAACGGTACTTTTCGTTACGACAATAACATCTCGCTCTATACATTCAACTATGTTTTCTGCTGCTTGAATAACAAAAGACAATTCAGCTGAGCCATCTTTGTTTTCCGGAGTTCCTACAGCAATGTAAATTACGTCTGCTTGCCGGAGCGCTAGTCGATGATCACTTGTAAAACTCAAGCGCTCTGCTTTAATATTTTTTGTCATCAATTCACTTAAACCAGGTTCATAAATTGGTGATATTCCTTTTTGCATTTTTGCTATTTTATCTTTATTGAGATCAATGCAGATGACATCATGTCCAATTTCAGACAAACTCACACCGGTTACCAACCCAACATATCCAGTTCCGATTACAGCTATTTTCATAACGATGCCCCCAGACTAAATTAATGGTGTGGCTGATTTTTCAGCCATCAATTCCTTAATGATGTTCTCTACATCCTGTCCGAACTCGGGGCTATCTAACGCGAATTCAATCGTCGTCCGTAGGAACCCAAGCATTTCACCTACGTCGTATCGTTTGCCTTCAAAATCATAAGCATAAACACTTTGGACTTCGTTAAGCTTTTGAATGGCATCGGTCAGTTGAATTTCTCCTCCTGCACCTGCACTTTGATTTCCTAAAAAATCAAAAATTTCAGGCTGTAAAATGTAACGGCCCATAATCGCCAAATTTGAAGGAGCCGTTCCAGGCTTTGGTTTTTCTACAAAATTACTAACTTCATAACACCGTCCATCTACTGCGCTTGGTTCAATAATGCCGTATCGATGTGTTTCGTGATCAGGAACTTGTTGAACTCCGATAATAGATGATTGCATTTTGTCGTATTGATCAATCAATTGTTTTAAGCAAGGTTTTTCTGATTTTACAATGTCATCCCCTAATAGCACCGCAAAAGGTTCATTACCGATAAACTTACGTGCACTCCACACCGCATGTCCCAAGCCTTTTGGCTCTTTTTGACGAATATAATGAATTTCTACATTTGAGGTATGTTGAACTTTTTCTAAAAGTTCGAACTTACCTTTTTTAAATAAATTGTCCTCTAACTCAAAATTCTTATCAAAATGATCTTCAATGGCCCGCTTTCCTTTACCCGTAACGATAATGATATCTTCTATGCCAGACGCAATCGCTTCTTCTACAATGTATTGAATCGTTGGTTTGTCAACAATTGGCAACATTTCTTTCGGCATTGCTTTTGTCACCGGAAGAAATCGAGTACCTAAACCAGCTGCTGGGATAATCGCCTTTGTGATTTTTTTCATTTTCGTACCCACCCACCTTTCGATTTGCATAAAACAACAATTCAAACTTTAGAATGGGTACTAAACACGCATTAAAGTAATTACTCTCATGCGTAAAGCCGTTAAATATTGCCCCATTGTACCATCGATAGTCCTTGAATTGTAGTTTTTATATTATAAATTTTCTGAAATCATTAGTTATATAGTTTTATATACCTACATAAAGTGGAATCTGTAGATTAAAATCCGCTATTCTAATTTTTAAATATTCTGATAATTTGAAGCGTATTTAAGTATGCGACACAATCATTTCCAGATCCCCATCAATAAAATAATCTCCTATTGTGGCTGGAACAATAAAGTTATCTCCTTTTTTTACAGTTGAAACACTTTCTTTTGTGACTATTTGACCCATCCCATTAATGACACTAACTAATAAAAATCCAGTTGTTAATGGAACTTCAGTTCTTCCGCCAAGCTTCCAGTGGTAAACCGTAAAATATTCTCCCTCTATCAAACGAGTAGATTCCAAATTATTCAGATGCTCTTTTAAGTTATCTTGCATCACTTGTTTATGAGGACATGTCATCACAGCCAACGCTTGCTCTAAATGCAATTCGCGCTTCTTACCCTCATGGTCAACTCGGTCGTAGTCGTATAGCCTAAATGTAATATCAGAACTTTGTTGAGTTTCTAAAATTACAATTCCTTTTCCGATTGAATGCAGTGTGCCGCTTGGGACGTAAACAAAATCCCCTTTTTTCACTTTGAGACTTTGGAACAATTTTCCCCACTCACCTTGGCCAGCTAACCGCTGAAATTCTTCTCTTGATTGCGCCTGATGACCGATAATGATTTCTGCATCTTCTTCACAATCTAAAATATACCAACACTCGGTTTTCCCACTTGGTTTATGAATAGATTCATCAGCGTAATGATCATCTGGATGCACTTGGACGGATAATTGATCATGAGCATCAAGAATTTTCACAAGTAGTGGAAATTCACTCTTTGTTTCTTCAGCACCAAATAATTGAGGATAATTTTGCCATACTTCCGATAAACTTTTACCTTCTAATTCACCATTCATAATAATAGAAGGTCCATTTTCATGAGCAGATATAACCCAAGCTTCTCCAGTTGTCTTCGATGGAATGTCGTAATCAAAAAGCGCTTGCAGCTTATCACCACCCCATATTCGTTCTTGGAAAATAGGTCTTAAAAAAACAGGTTCTTTATACATGAGATTTCCTCCCATCATAGAAAGTTCAGTTAGTGTTCCAACACCAATCTTTGTTACATCATCCGAAACGAGCAGTCTGTTTTACTTTGCAAATTTCTTCAATTTCTTCCCATTCATTTGAAGTGCGGAAGATATCTTCTTCGATCAACTCACTACCCGTCTGCACTTCAATAATTTCCATATTAGTCGTAGCCTTTAATGTATGTTTGGCACCTAGCGGGATATGAATCACATCTCCTGTTCGCACGTGGCTCAATTGGTCATTAAAAACAAAAATGCCTTCACCTTTAACAATGGTCCACACTTCGCTGCGCTTATAATGCACTTGGTAACTAAGGTTTTTACCAGCAGTTATACCTAAGCGCTTTATTAGCACTTCATTGCCTTCAGCGTATCTTGTGTATTCCAACACACGATACCATCCCCATCTTCGCTCTTCATACATTGGTCGACTATTAAAACCTTCGACATACTCTTTTACTTTTGTACTAGCATCTTTATCTGTTACTAAAATTCCATCTGGACTGGCCGCCACCACTACATTGTTTAAGCCGAGCAAAGTAATCGGAATATCAAGTTCGTTTACGATATGAGAATTTTCTACGCCCTTCCCGATTATCCCTTTACCAGTTACTTGAACCGCCATTTCATCTGTCAGCGTATTCCAAGTACCTAAATCCTTCCAGTAACCATCATAAGGCAACGAGACAATATGATCCGCGCGTTCGACCACTTCATAATCAAAACTATTTTTAGGAAGTTTATGATAATTTCTCAGCAATTGAGAATATTCAATAGGCATTCCTCTAGATTTAAGTAGATCGATAATATAGCCTAATTTGAAAGCAAAAACACCACAGTTCCAAAGCGCATTTTGTTTGATCAGTTCGTCCGCTTGTTCTTCTGTCGGTTTTTCTTTAAAGTAGTCAACCGTTAAATATCCATCATCTGCTTTATCTTCCGGAATAATATAACCATATTTTGCAGAAGGATAAGTCGGTTTTACTCCCATTAATGCTAGGTCGGCTCCCGAAGTCAATAAAGCTTCCTCTAAATCTTGGACACGGTTGAAGAAACGGTTCTCAACATAAGGATCTACCGGCAGCATCCCAACAACTTCATCTACTGAACATTTCTGTACAGAATAAAGGTAAACCGCGGCAAGAGCAATTGCGGGAAATGTATCTCTTCTTTCTGGTTCAGTGACTACATGCACTTCTTGTCCTAATTGCGTTTTGATCATATCTACCTGGGAACTACTTGTTGCAATAATGGAATTTTCAGCCATTCCCGTTTCTTCGATTTGTTTCCACACGCGTTGAACCATCGAAACTTTGTTGCCATCCTCATCACTTAATACTTTAAGAAACTGTTTAGATCGTGCGTCATTTGAAAGTGGCCATAGACGTTTGCCTGACCCCCCTGACAATAATACTAATCTCATATTACGTCCCCCTCTTCGGTAAACACTCTAATCAGAGCGATAATTAAACTGGTTACTAAGACCTATTACTTTTTCCGTTTAGATGACTTTTAGGTAATATTCACCCTTATTTCAAACTAAATAATCACTAGTTCTGGTTAAATAGAAATGGTATGACCTCATTATATATATAAATACCTAATATTTCAATCTAATTTTCTAATTTGTTAGAAATATCAGATATATTTACCTATTATGTGTCCCGAACATTGATAAATCAAGGATTCACAAGTTATTTTATTTTTCATGTTTTTTAGAAATTTAAACCATTTAAGTTTTTATCTATCGTTTAACTGGATTAACCACTTTTAAACAATGCATAGATTTATAAATTTCCACACAAAAAACCAGATTTACGAAATGATGCAATTTCGTAAATCTGGTTTTACAGTCTATTTATTTTTATGAATAACTCTTTCATATTGTTTAACCCGCTGAACTGAACCTGGTTGAGAACGATCTGCCACTCTCTGCAATACTTGACGATATTTATTGATAGAGGTATCTCGCGTCAGGTTTTTTTCTAAATATGCGCGACCTTTTAATCCCATTGTTTTTAAATCACCTGCATCTAAACTATACAAATATTGAATCGCCTGGATGACACCTTGGTAATCTTGAGGCTCGACGACAATACCCGCTCCACTTTCGAAAATTAAGCGCTGTACTTCGCTTCCTTCTTCGAGAACACCAAGAACTGGCTTACCCGCGGCCATAACACCATAAATTTTACTTGGCACTGATACACCTTTTATCCCCTTTTGGTTAACAACCAAATGAACGTCGGCTGCATTTAAGGAATACTTAAGAAATTCTTTCGGTTGGTAAGGTAAAAACTTTACGTTTTCCAACTTGTTTTCTATCGCATATGTTTGTATCCGTTGTTTAACAGCGCCTTCCCCGATAAACAAGAAGACAATATCCGACTGGTCCACAAATTCTTTCGACACTTGGATTAGGTTTTCTAAATCATAATATAATCCGAGATTGCCGGAATACATGACGATAAACTTATCTTGTAACCCGTGTGTTTCTAAAAATCCACGGATCTCAGGCTCATTGTTTTCAAGCGGTACAATCGCTTCCTCGTCTGTCCAATTACTAATGATGGTATGATCTGGTACTTTCCCACCTTCAAAACGACCTTTTAAGGTTTCTGCCATATCTTCTCCAACGACCAACACTTGATCGGCATAACTGCAATTTATTTTATCAATCACCTTTGCAATTTTAAAAACAGCTTGATTATTCGTATATGCCACTGCTTGTGCTTGTTCTGGATTAAAGTCATGAATGCTATAAACATGTCGCGACCGCTTAAGTAGCTTGCCGATAGTCCCGATCAATCCACCTAATACGGGTGGCTGAGAAATCGTAAAAATAACATCTGTTCCTTTCTCCTTCAACAAAGCAATGTTTGCGAATAAGAAATAAGAAGAGATGTATTTAATCCGACTGATTTTCGAGTTCTTATTAACTTCAGGAAGTTTGATCCGAACCACTTTGATATTTTCGACATACGCTTCTTCAAAAAGCTTTTTACTATCATGATTTTCTCCAGCATATCCCGGTTGTGCCGCAATAACTGTAATGATGAAATCGCGCTGTAGATACTTGGTCAGTTCGGTCATCAATTGACTTGTTGCGGCAAGATCTGGATAAAAATAATTAATAACAAAGGTAATTTTTCTTTTGCGTAGCATAAGACCCTCCCTTTCCTAAAAAGCACGCAACAAACTCGTTGCCTACTTAAAGTTCATCAAAAATAGACACCAACCGATCGGTGTATTTATCTTCCGTATAATACTCTTCAAACGTATCCCGACTCATTCTCCCGAGGCGCATACGCTCAGCGTCATCCATCACTAAATCTTTTATTGCTGTTTTGACTCCCTCTACAGTTGGTTCGATCACCACACCACAGTCTTTAATCAATTCTGCAATAATTCCTCGATCTGAAGAGATAATTGGCAAACCTGCTGCCATTCCTTCGATTATAGACATCGGTTGACCTTCTACTTTATACTTTGTAGGCAAAGCCATCATATCGGATTCAAGGAAAAAGCGTTTTTTCTCTTCCCCTTGTTTTAGCCCATGATATTGAATCAGATGATCCACATCATTTTCCGCGATATAATGTTTGATTTGTTGAAATTCATCTTCGTTTTGAATCCCACCAACCAAGTCTAACCGGAGATTATGCCCTTCTTGAATTAGCGCAGTGGTCGCTTTAATCAATTCAATATAACCTTTTTCAAACATGAGATTACTCAAATACAAAAGAGATATAGGTCCCTTTTTCTTATTTTGACCCACTTCATTTTTCAATATAAAGTCAGCAGGAATCCCGTTGGATACTACTTCTATCCGTTTGACATAGCCACGATAGTTTGATGTCAACTTCTCTCCTAACACAATTCCAACATCGATTTTTCGCAACGAATGGATGATGAATTTTTGCGCAATTCCTGAAGTAGCATCAATAGTTCCTCCTAAGTTGTTGCCATGTAAATGACTCACTACTTTGCCACGTCCTAGTACTTTACAAGCTTGAATCATTACACAATCTCGCAATAAACCCATTTTCGTTTGTGAAATGGAAATATACAAAATCGGATTTTTCATACGTAACGCTAAATAGCCAGAGTATAGAATAGCTAGCGAATCTTGAAGCAATTTGTCAAAAGAAAGCGCACCAGGATGTTCGAAATCTTTTTTGCTTAAGTTGATTTTTTTCACATTGTATTGTTGGTGAAGCTTTTCTGAATTGTACAAAGATTGAAGAGCGATACTTTCTCCTAATATCGGAGGGGGCAAAGGCCCAACAAAGATTAAATCCCTTTTTTTAGTCCTAGTCATACAAAAGCACCTCTCTTATAAATGACATCAACTTACCGAGCGGCAAACCTTAATGAGGATCTGCAGAATTTAATTCACGTTTATCCACCAAGTCTCTTTCGAACGATGAAATGACGAGATAAATGATGATGAATACCGGAAATATGATAATCAATGGCTTTATGTAATAAATAAAGCCATACCAGAACACTCGCGCAACGGTCAACACAATCCAGTAATACCCGAGCGCAAGCCCAAACTTGCCAAAAAGTTTCCTCAATATAAGTGCTGGCGTGAAAATAACGAAATATGTAACAAACGGCGCCAAAACTAGTCCGATCACTCTAAAATTCAAGTAAAATTCCCCGTATACAAACAAACCGTAGTTTGTGTGAATGAGCGAAGCTACTAAATGACCTGCTTCTGGACTTTCTGCTTCAAATCCTAGAAAAGAAGGAATCAATTGTGGAATATAGTCGGCAAACGTATAAAAATTACCATAAGTATGTGTCACTTCTATAGCAGCTGCAGTCGAATAAACAAGATCTTGCACTGTTGGATAATTGACGAGAATCGAAACAGAATCTAGGATCGCCTGGCCATCAAAAATTAGACCCGAATGCCTTACCAAGCCTAGATAAGAAAAAAGCAATAATCCTCCTGCAATCAATGCAGCTTTTTTAAGTGAAAAGCTCGACTTAATGACATCTAGTTTCTTAGTAGCTGTTAATAGTAGATACAAGATTAGAAGTAATCCCAAAATATCGACTCGGGCATAATGAGACAATAACCAAAATGGAACGAAAAAAATCGCAAACTTTCGCAATCCACTTTCCTTAACACCCATTAACACAAAGAAATACGAAATAACAACAACAGAATTCCAAGCATTTCCGGGCAATAAACTCGGGGAAAGTTCGTTATACGCCCCCCCTGGTAAATCCGGCAAATAGATAATCGCCGAGACTACAGCTAATGCGCTAAAAAACCAAGTGGCCAATAAACTATGAACTGTTCCGGAGTAATATGCCAAAATCTTAGCATCGTAATTACCGTAGGTTTTATTGGATACCCACAATAAAATCGACCAAGCATAATAGAAAAACATTGCACCAAATGCCAATGTATAAAAATGGCGCTCAATAAGATGTGTGCGATCATTAAACAGTGGTTGAACTTCTCCAATCGGTGCATACCCTAATATGCTAACTATGGGTAAAAACAAAAGCACAAGTGAAAAAGAAGAAAATCCAATCTTAAAAATATAAATGTCCATTAATAACTTGAAGGAAAATATAATTAAAATAAATAAGTTCCATGGATCATCAGCATTGAAAACCTGACCTATGTGAAGCAGGTAATAGATCACTGAAATCCCAGTTATTAAATTGACGATGATAAACAGGACTTTTTCAAATCGATCGTCGGCTTCAATGCGCTTATCCATAATCTCATTCCTTTATTTATAATTCCCTTATTTAACAATCCATTATCCTCTCTTTAACAACAAGTTAGGAGGGTACATCCGCAGAAAACAACTGGGATTTTTTACCGTTCTTTTTGGATTGCTTATAGAGATAACTTAAAATCTTTACATGCAAAAACGTCGAAAAATAATGAAATAGAAAATTCACAGAAATTCGGTCACCTTTAAATCCTTCTAGCAATATTCCTCTTGATAACTTCAAGGTATCTTTGTTTTGACCAATAATTCCAGTTCGAAATACAACTTTCCATATGGTTAACGTAAAACGATGAAGAGTTGATTTACGTTGTTGCTGTGCTAAATTTTTGTACTTTTTAAAAATACTTATATGCCCATTAAGCACCGAAGTTTTATTAGTGGTGATACGTTCTCCACTATGATGATAAAACAACACCATGTTTTCTTTTACAAAATCAAATTTTGTTATTTGTGCCAGTCTTATATACAAATCCCAATCTTGGCAACTGGGTAAACTGGCATCAAAGCCGTCTATTCGATCTAATACTTCTTTTTTAACCAATACAGATGAAGTCGTATCGATGTAATTAAACTCAAGCAGCTTTGACAAAATATCTCCACGATATTCTGGTATTATTTTGCGTGTAGGCTGATTGTTTTCATTTACTACCTGTACACCTGTGTAAACCACTCCAACATCTGGCTCTTCACTAAATTTCGCTAATTGCTTTTCAATTTTTTGAGGCAGCCACTGATCATCCGAATCTAAGAATCCGATGAATTTTCCAGTCGCTCTTTTTAAACCGGTATTCCTTGCTTCCGAACCGCCTTTATTAATAGTATGTTTTAGATAGATAATCCGGTCATCTGTCATTTTTGCAACAACATTCGCTGTATCATCTGTTGAACAATCGTCTATTATAATAATCTCTAAATTTCGGTGACTTTGTTTCTCTAAACTTTTTATAGCCTTTTTCAGCAATTCCGAACGATTAAACGTTGGAATAATAACGCTGACTTTATCATTAAAAATCACCATTGCATTTTATCCCTCCACTCAATAAGGAACCCACTCAGTTTAATATTCGCTAATCGCACTCTTTTCATGTTTCAATAAATTGCAGTCATGCGTCACCATAATTTCTACAAGTTCTTCAAAAGTTGTCGCTCTCGGATTCCACCCAAGTAAATTTTTAGCTTTTGAAGGATCACCCATTAATTGCTCAACTTCTGCTAAACGGAAATAATCTGGATTTACTTCAACTACCACTTCACCTGTTTTTAAATTAATACCTTTTTCGTCAATTCCTTCACCTTGCCACTCAACTTCGATTCCCGCATGTTTAAAAGCCAGTGTCGCAAATTCACGAACCGTGTGCATTTCTCCCGTTGCGATAACAAAGTCTTCTGGCGTATCGTGTTGCAAAATAAGCCACATGCATTCTACATAGTCTTTGGCATAACCCCAGTCTCTTTTAGCATCAAGGTTCCCAAGTAATAGTTTGTCTTGCTTGCCATTAGAGATACGTGCAGCGGCCATCGTAATTTTACGCGTCACAAAAGTTTCTCCACGACGTTCAGATTCGTGGTTAAACAAGATGCCGTTTACCGCAAACATGTCATACGACTCGCGGTAGTTTTTCGTGATCCAATAACCGTATAATTTCGCAACCCCATAAGGTGAGCGTGGGTAGAATGGTGTCGTTTCTCGCTGTGGAACTTCTTGTACTTTCCCGTAAAGTTCCGAAGTAGAAGCTTGATAAATGCGCGTCGTTTTTTCTAAGCCAAGAATGCGAACAGCTTCTAAAATACGCAAGGTTCCAATTCCATCAACATCTGCTGTATATTCAGGTGTTTCAAAAGATACTTTCACATGAGACATTGCCGCTAAGTTATAAATTTCATCTGGTTTAATTTCGCTAATTAGACGAATAATATTAGACGTATCCGTCATATCCCCATAATGAATATAAAAGTTTTCACTCGACTTTAACTCTTCAATATATAAGTGCTCAATGCGCCCTGTATTGAAACTCGAACTTCTTCGAATAATGCCATGTACCTCGTAACCTTTTTCTAACAAAAAATCCGATAGAAATGAACCGTCTTGACCGTTAACTCCCGTAATCAATGCCTTTTTCATAATGATCCCCCTCATTTGGTTATAATTTCACTATCTCTGTTTGTTCTAAAAACCAGTTATAAGCCATTTCAAGTCCATCATCCAATGGAATTTTCGCTTCCCATCCGAGACTTTTTAATCGACTGACGTCCACTAACTTACGCGGTGCCCCATCAGGTTTGGACGTATTAAAGACAATATCTCCTGTATAGCCGACCGTTTTCCCAACTTTTTCGGCTAGCTCTTTAATCGAAATATCTCTCCCCACACCAACGTTAACTAAATCGTTACCACTGTAGGTATTCATTAAATAAATTGCTGCATCGGCCAAATCATCCGAGTAAAGAAATTCGCGCTTCGGCGTCCCAGTTCCCCAAACTTCTACAGTTTCAACTTGAGCAACTTTGGCTTCATGAAATTTCCGTATTAATGCAGGTAACACATGAGAACTGGTTAAGTCAAAATTATCATTTTGCCCATATAAATTAGTTGGCATGATTGATATAAAGTTCGTGCCATATTGTCGATTATATGATTGGCACATTTTAATACCTGCTATTTTAGCAATGGCATATGGCTCGTTTGTCGGCTCAAGTTCTCCTGTCAACAAGGAATCTTCTCGCATAGGCTGTTCGGCAAGTCTCGGATAAATGCATGTGCTTCCCAGAAACAGTAGTTTCTTCACACCATTTCGATAAGCTGCATCAATGACATTTGTTTGAATCATCAAATTATCCCGGATAAATTCTGCTGGATAATCATTATTCGCAACAATTCCTCCAACTTTCGCCGCTGCCAAAAACACATAATTCGGGCGTTGATCTTGAAAAAAAGAATCAACTTGATTGGAATTGGTTAGATCCAATTCTTTACTGGTTCGAAACACTAGATTGTGATAGCCATTCGCCTGTAGATTTCGCACAATCGCCGAACCAACAAGCCCTCGATGTCCTGCTACGTATATTTTTGACGCTAAATCCATAAATACCCCACCTTTTTAAGCTATTCCCATACACAAACTGGAAATTAACTAAGATTTTCATGATTTAAAAACTTATATCAACGAAAACACTCTTATACCCAAGACTATATACTTATTTTTTTCACTTTTTTTATTATTCTACCATACAATAGTCTAAATATTACAGATTATTTAGACTATTTAATGTTTTAAACAAAACTTTTCTATCTATTCGCAGATGAAATATATATGTGATTTCTCGCACATCCTAATTACACTTGTTTCATTATCGTTTTCTTTCGAAAAAACCCTTTAACCTCATCTACTAATTCACGTTGATTTACTAGCATCAATGTCCCGTAAATCAGCATTCCAACAATCGTGTCAGTGATTATAATGCCTACCGCTCCAATTTCTGTTAACTGAGAATTAAGCAAATACAACAATGCCATCATAATAAATGAGTGTACTACCGGCTTAGCGATCGATAAATTTAATTCGCGTAGGCTGTCTCCTATAATATGACGAATTCTTACAAAATAACTGACGTAGAATAGTAGCATTCTAAGCAAACCAACAGCCATTGCAACAACAACAATTTCACCAGACAAACCTGCTAAAAAGACGACAACTGGAATGATTCCTAGTTGAAATAGTTGCCAGTAAAAGCTCCACCTTACTTTGCCAACAGCGATAAACAAGCTACCGCTTGGGTTTCCTAAAGCTTTAAATAACGCGTATAAACAAAGGAGTTGGATAATCAGAACGCTTTTCTCCCACTCTGTTCCCAGTAAAATCGGTACTGCATATGGCGATAGAACAATAACTCCCGCCAATAATGGAGCATTAAAACTTGTTAACATATTCGTAATTAACAAATAGGTTTTCCTCAATTTTCCTTTATCTAATTGGAGCTTTGAAAACACAGGAAAGGCCACTCGATTAATCATCGAATTCAACTTTTGTACCGGCTGCATAATAAGGTTCATGGCCATGCTGTAATAACCAAGTGCAACTGGCCCTAACATTGCACCTACCACTACTTGATCAATTTTTGTTGTAAAATAATTGATACTCGTCGAACCTAAACGATACATCCCAAAGCTGACAAATCCTTTGATTGAATGCCATGAAAAAACTAATTGCGGTCGGGTCTCTGTATCCCGGTAGCCAGCTATCACCCATGGAACACTTCTAACTAACGACATGGCAATATGACCATAAACGAGTGACCATGCACCAAGGCTTGTATATACAGCTAAGTAAACCGTTAGCAAAACGCCAATTGAAGTCGCTAAAATTTCATTTTTAGTGATTTGTGCAAATTCCAGTTTTTTTGTAGCGAGCGTTTGAAACTGCAGGCCAAATGGTAAAATGATAAAGCTAATTCCAACAACCTGGATCATGGCTGTTAAGCTCGGTTCGCTAAACAACAGCGCGATAACTGGAGCTAGTAAGAATAAGACAATAAACAAAATGAAACCAACCATAATCGAAAACCAGTACAAACTAGATAATTCAAGTTTGTTAATTTTTTCTTTCTGTATAATAGCGTCTGTTATCCCCATTTCTAAGAACAGTTGTGAAAATTGAATAACAATTTGCACCATAGCAATCAAACCAAATACTTTTGGACCCAACACTTTGCCTAAAATTAGCAGCTGAGCGATCTGAAGAACACTCGTCACGAGCATTGAAATTGATGTGAGCTTGACACTACTTACAGCTTTATTTTTTAAAGACGCCATAGGGCACTCCTCTAATCCAGTTTAATATAGAATCTTTTTCCACATATTCCGTCGCTGCTTTGGAAATATTCCATAAGGACGGTCTTCTGCAAAATCTTCCGGGAATCCATTAAGGTCAAACGAATCACTTACGCTTGGTGGGAGTTTCTCGTATCGATACAAAAATTCAAAGTCAATCAACCTCAAGCCTTCAGATGTTAACAGGATATTCCCCGGATGGAAGTCGATTAGCGCATAGCCTTTATTGTAGAAAAACTCATTAATGCTAAAAATTTCTTGCTTATGTTTCCGCTTTAAAATTTGTTTTTTTATATGCCAGCTTTCAGTTAATGGATTTGTTTTTAAATAAGGAACGATAATGTAATTTTCTCCACTACTTATTAACTTTGGTATAAACTCACATTCTTTGCTCAATTCGCCGTAGACGAATTTTTCACGTTCCAAAAACCGTTCTTTGCCCGCTTTATATGTTTTCTTTACAGCTTTTTGTCCTTTATATTCAATAACTTCTACTTTGGCACGGCGTTTTTTCTCGGAAACGTCAGCAATCACTTTTTCTTTAGTTTGATAAGCCTCGTCCCAAGCGGTGACAAGGTCTCTAACTTCTTTTAATAGATCTGGAGCTACAGCAGCAATATAATCCAACGCTTCAATTTCATCGTCTGCGCTATGGAGCGGGTTGGCACGCTGATCTTTTGATAAAGCAAAATTAATTTCTGAACGTAATTGTTCTTTCAACAAATAATGTTGGTTTGACACATGCGGATACTTTTTCTTCATTTTTGCAGGTAACGGTTTTGGGTGATAATCATACATGACCAGTAAGGTGGATGGCTTCCCGCCACTTACTGGCCATGGTCCTTGCCCCCAATTTCCACCCCTCAAATTTTGTGCCGCGTTTCTTTTTTGTTCTTCATCGAGTGTGATTGCTCGAATAAGGCAAAGTCCATTGCGCTCAAACCAATCAATGATCTTATCAGTCAGTTGTCGCTCTTCTGCCCATTCTCTTACGACAAACACCATTAACTCGCCGTCTTTATCGAAATTATGCTCACTCGATTTAATAATTGACTCGAGCCAATTACCACTTACCCCGATCAATTTACGGATTGTATCTGTCGAGGGCGCCCAGCCTTTTTCTTCAAGAAAATGATGGAAGTATTCCAAACTGACTTCGTCAAGCTTGTGTCCAGTTTCATTTGCTAAGCGTTGTAAAATTCCAGGGTAATCATGATCTTGCGGAATTTGTTTGACTATACCTCCGGATTTCGCTGGAATTCCTGACTTTTCCCCTTTATGATAAACTGCATGATACATCAAACTTAGTAAATGATGGTCGTTCGACGGTACGTAATACTTATTGTTCCAAAGCTGACGTTGATCCAGAATAGTTTCTGCAATATATGGTGGATAGTAAGCAATGTTTTTAAAATTACTTCCCATTAAACCTCCAACACTGTAAATATCAAATGGCAAAATGCCCACTTTTTCGTTTAGTAAATCTCTAACCTTTTCAATATGTTCGTCAGCAATCAATAAATCAACATCTTCGTCTAGCTCTAAAAACGGCAATTCATCAAACCAACGCAAAATCACATAATCAAGCTGACGCTGGTTCAGAATGTCAAAGAAACTTTCGAGTCCAAGCTCTGGGGATAAATACTGACGTGCTTGCTTTTCTTTTTGATGATTCCGCTGGAAGATGATGCTAGTTTGCGTACCTCCTAAATGATCGGTAAATTTTTCAAAGCGGAAATCCCATTTTTTCTTTCTGGCTAATTTATACGCCCAAAGAGGCAAAAAGCTTGCACGGTCTATTATTTTCTCCGGGATAAACACAATAATATCTGCAGAAGAATGAAAAGCATTTTTCAAATCCAGAAAATCAGCATGATTAATAATCAGCACTTCTGCATTATTTTTATACGTCAGTGTTTTTTCATTAGTATAATAAAGATCTAAGTCTTGTTCTTTTACAGTTTTTTGGGTGCAAATTCCTAAATAGTTTTCATATCCTTTATCGGCTAGCTGTTTTTTCAAATAGCTCGTTTCAGTCTTGTATTCTAGTATTTTCACTGATTTTTTTGTCGGATAAGCAGTCACGATTAATTCACTAATTGTCGGCTGATTTGCCATTACCCCATTCCCCCTTGTTCACTGGCAGCTTAGGCTAGGCACAGGTTGTTACTTGCGCACATATTGCCTATCAAAATACTGTTGGTATTCGCCGCTAATAATTTGTTCCCACCACTCTTTATTTTCTAAAAACCAGTCGACTGTCTGCGCGATTCCTGTATCGAAATCATAAACAGGTCGCCAACCTAATCGCTCCATTTTCGTCGGGTCTATTGCATATCGTTTGTCATGACCAAGACGATCTTCAACAAATTCGATCAAGTCTTCCGATTTTCCTAAAGCGTGGATAATTGTCTTTACAACAGCGAGATTTGTTTGCTCATTATGTCCGCCAATATTATAAACTTCACCGTTTTCTCCACTATGCATCACCAAATCGATTGCTGAACAATGATCTTGCACATGTAACCAATCTCGAACATTTTTGCCATCCCCATAAACAGGCACTTTTTGGTCATTCAATACGCGTGAAATTGTTAACGGAATTAATTTTTCAGGAAAATGGAATGGACCATAATTATTGGAACATCGCGTAATATTGACCGGTAAGCCGTAAGTTTCGTAATAGGCTTTAACTAACAAATCCGAAGATGCTTTACTAGCACTGTATGGGCTACTTGGCTGAAGCAGTGTTTCTTCTGTAAAAAAAGTAGTTGGATCAAAATCTAATTCTCCATATACTTCATCTGTAGAAACGTGAACAAATTTTTTAATGTTTGCCAGTTTTGCAACTTCAAGCAAGACTTGTGTTCCAAGTACGTTCGTTTGAACAAAAATTCCGGGATCTGCAATAGATCGGTCAACATGACTTTCAGCCGCAAAATGAACGATGTAGCTAAAATCAACTTTCTCAAACAATGCTCTTACAGCCTGGCGATCAGCGATATCGATATGAACAAAGCTATAATTGTCATTGTTTTCAATCGCTCGATGTTTCGTTAAATCACCTGCATAAGTTAATAAATCTAAGTTATAAATATGATAGTTTGGATAGTTAGCGGCCATGTATTGGACAAAGTTACCTCCGATAAATCCCGCTCCGCCGGTGACGAGTATATTTTCCATAGGTGCGCTCCTTTACGATTTATTCGGGGAAAGTGATCTTTCACAAGCAATGTCCAACAAGTACTTGCCATATTCGGTTTTCTTCAATGACTGCGCCAAGTCAATCAAATCTGATTGACTAATATAGCCTTTTCGGTATGCTATTTCTTCAAGGCAAGCTACATATAAACCTTGTCTCTTTTGAATCGCTTCTACAAAATTTGATGCTTCTAGCAGCGCCTCATGTGTTCCTGTATCGAGCCACGCAAGCCCACGGCCCATGATATTCACATGTAATTCTCCGCGTTTTAAATATTCGTTGATAATGGAAGTGATTTCTTTTTCCCCACGCTCTGAAGGTGTTACTTGTTTAGCAATTTCTACCACTTGATTGTCGAAGAAATACAGTCCCGGAATCGCATAGGAAGATTTCGGTTTTTCCGGCTTTTCTTCTATAGAAACAATATTTAAATCATCATCGACTTCAACCACTCCGTAAGCTCTTGGATCTGCCACGTGACACCCAAAAATAATGCTGCCTTTTGTGAGTTCTGCCGACTCAGTCAAACGACTACCAAAATCTGAGCCGTAAAAAACATTGTCACCAAGAACAAGAGCAACTGATGAATCTCCGATAAAACTCTCTCCTATGGTAAAAGCTTCGGCCAATCCATTTGGTTCTTCTTGAATCGCATATTCCAACTTGATACCCAGCTTTTGTCCATTTCCGAGCAAACTTAAAAATCCAGAAATGTCTCTTGGCGTTGAAATAATCAGTACTTCTTTTACACCCGCAAGCATTAACACAGATAATGGATAATAGATCATTGGCTTGTCATACACAGGCAGCATTTGCTTTGAAATTGATTTTGTCAACGGGTAAAGACGTGTTCCCGTTCCACCAGCTAATATAATCCCTTTCATCCTAGCTCCCTCATTTCTTGTAACTGAAATAAATTGATATGCTTTACATAAAGGTCTTCGATAATATCACAAATTTCATGAACAGATTCGATTGGTAATTCACCGTAATAAGGCATTGCTAACACTTGTTGAACAGCTTTTCGAGCTACCGGTAAGTTTTCAGGTTGCGCTGATGCTAAATCGCTATACCATTCAAAATCACTGCAAAGTGGATAAAAATATTTTCTTGCGAATACGTTATGCTTTTGAAGTTCCTGATGAACCATATCTCTCGAAAGACCAAACTTTTCTTCATCAATTTCAATCACAAAGTATTGGTAGCTGCTAGACTCTCCTTCAAGTGTTGTTAATACGCGAATTCCTTCAATAACGGCTAAGTTTTCTTCATAAACATGTTTTACCTTATGACGCTTATCTCGTTCATCTTCCACTACTTTAAGTACTTCCAATCCGACTCCTGCTTGAATTTCATTCATTTTGGCATTTAATCCGGACAATGCGACCTCTTCAGTGTTTACTATTCCGAAATTCCGTAATAACCCTAATTGTTTATCTAATGCTTCGTCGTGATAAGTTAACGCTCCACCTTCGACTGTATTGAATAGCTTTGTTGCATGAAAACTAAACATCGTCATATCACCAAAACTACTAATTGGGGTACCGTTTACTTTTGCACCAAAAGCATGAGCTGCATCATAAACGACTTTCAACTTATATTTGTCAGCAATTGCTTGAATTTTTTCAACTTCACACGGATTACCAAATACATGAACACCCAAAATTGCGCTCGTTTTGTCAGTAATTAAAGCTTCGATTTTATTAGCGTCCATATTAAATGTGACTGGATCTATATCACAAAATACAGGTGTTAAATTGTTCCAATCTAACGCTTGTACAGTGGCTGGAAATGTAAATGGCGTTGTAATTACTTCACCTGTTAGCTTTAAAGCTTTCAGTCCAAGCAATAATGCCAATGTGCCGTTAGAAAACATCGACATATGATCTACTTCCAGATAGGCTTTTAGTTTCTCACTCAATTCGTCATGTTGCGCGCCAAAGTTTGTTAGTTGTTTACTTTTCCAAACTGCATTCATTCTGTCTGTAACCGCATCAATATTCGGCAATAAAGGTCTTGTTACATAAATGGGTTGTTCGAAAGCTTTTGCCATTCTATTCCCTCCCGTATTAAGCATCTTTTCTAGTCGCTACCCCGCCTTAGCGGGAATTATCTTTTTTATTGCGGGTATTATTAAATCGTAGACAGTATCAAATTCTTTAATTTTCAGCAGTTTAGAAACCGCAATGTATAGAATTGCCCCAATTCCGATCTGTAGAATTAACGTTCCGAGAGCGGAAAAAGGAAGAAGCTTTTCGATGCCATAAACTATAGCTCCCATTCCTAAAGAAATGGCGTAAATTGGTAACAAATCACGAATTTGCTCTTTAACGCCATACGATATTTCTCGTCCCGAAAAATAAATATTGATAAACAAAGACAAATGCGAATCTAAAACCATCGTGGCCACTAATATGGTAATGCTCCAATCCATCCAGATGACAAGTACAATCAGGATTGTCGGAATGATTGTTTTAATAATTTCCAAGTACAGAAATAAGTCCGACCGTCCTTTTACTTGCAAAATATTTAAGTTTAATGCATGAATCGGATACAGCATGCTAGCAATACACAGTAGTTGGAAATAAGGTACCATTGGCAACCACTTCGCCCCAAAAATCAAATAGATTAATGGTTCTGCAACAGCCGCCAATCCAACCATAAGTGGAAAGATTAAAAATCCTGAAAGTTTAATGACTTTCTTGAAACTTTGTTTTAAACGCTCTTCTTGATCTTGAATTTCACTTAGTACAGGATAAGTTACTCGTTGTATTGTCGCTGTTAAAGACTGCGTGGCTACATCACTAAATTTTGATGCATTTGTGAAGTACCCAAGAGCTCCAGCTGAATACTGCTTCCCAATAATCAAGAAGTAAATATTGTTATAAGTTGTATCAATCAACCCCGACACAAGCAGCTTCCAACCAAATCCAAACAAACGCTTAAACGAGAGAATACTAAAAGTAAGAGATGGTAGCCATCTTCTATAAAATACGAGTAATAATGCCTGGATTAGATTCATACCTAACATGCGAATCACAAGACTCCATACTCCATAACCTGATACAGCCATTGCAACTGCTATAACTCCAGACAAAATACTCGCTGCCATGTTAACTTTTGCTTGAACTTTAAAATTCACTTCTTTAGTAAACATGGCTCTAGGTATAATCGAAAATGCGTTAATAATGACACCTAATGCAAGCACTCGAATAATAGACGTTAACTGTGCTTGATCAAAGAAATTACTGATTAACGGTGCCGATAAAAACAGCACGCCATATATTAAAATCGATACAGCCAAGTTAAAGTAGAAAACTGTTGAATAATCGGTTTGATTTGCTTTTTGATCTCGGATTAATGCTTGTGTAAAGCCACTGTCAACAAGAGAATTGGAAAGTGCTACAAACACTAAAATCATTCCGATTAATCCAAAGGCTTCAGGAGTCAATAATCGAGCAAGAATAATCTGGATAACAAACTGGATGCCTTGGTTGCCCAGCATGTCTCCAAAGCTCCACAACAGTCCACTAATCGTTTTTTTCTTTAATGAGTTTTCCTGTTTCATAAGCCTTCTCCTAACTCTATACGATAAAAATAGAAAGTTCAGAAATATTAGAATACCGCATATATACCTAATTGAGTAGGTATATCAAATCTAATTTAAGATTTATAAAGCTCAAATCCGTTCCAAACATATTACTTTGTGCTTAATTCTTGTACTTGATAATCATTCTAACACAATATATGTCTTAAATGACAGATAATTTAGATTAATTTTTATTTTTTATTTTGCAAATTATTCCACTCTTTTTATTTCCAACATCATTTCGACTAATATTTGAATAAATTTCTAAGGAAGACTCTTCATTTTACTGTTATATCTTTACTATTTTTTAGAATCGTTCATTTTTAATTCTATTAAGCTGTTTGAAAAATATACTAAATAAGGAGGTCTACATCCAACTATGTATTTTCTTCTGTTCCAACAATCCAAATAAAAAAACAGTTTCAAGTAGCTATTGTTACTAGCTACAGAAACTGTCTTTTTAACCATATAATCACGAGGATATTTTATATAGTAATGCGCTTAAAGATCCGCTTAAAAAATTCGGGCTTTACATAAAACTGTCGGTACCCTTTTTTCATTGTTTCTTTAATTTTTAGTTGTTTTAATAACAAGTAAAAACGATTTCTTTTTTTTGTACGACTAATTACATTATCGTATTTAAAATTAGTATAAGCATTTACTTCATCAAGTAAATTTGCAATATCTTGAAGATGTTTTTTCTTAGCAGAGATGTCTGAGAGATAGACATCTGTCCATGAGCCTTCAACTTCTACTCGATATGCAGCCATATTCCGTTCCATGTAAAATATCGTTCCACTTAACGCGCCTAATATTACCATTGGGTAATCACCGATTGTAGCGTTCAAGTAAAACTCTGGCATCCCAGGAATTTTTTTACGTGAATACATAATCGAATTGGTAGCGAACAACTCTCCACCACCTTCTATTACTTCTTCGACTGAAAAAATTTTATCTCTTCGACTAGGTCTAACAGTATCCACCCTTTTTTTTGTTATAGCAGAAACTTTTTCAGCAGCATGCACACACATACTACACTCCGGATGTGCTTCCATATAATCTACTTGTTTTTGTAGTTTTTCCGGATCGGTCCAGTAATCATCACCTTCACAAACGGCGATGTACTTGCCTAATCCACGTTCACTATTGTACACCTCGAAAGGGATATCTTGTGAATATTGGTTTATTGTTTGATAGATGGGTTTGATGATATCCGGATACTTTTGTTCATAAGTTCTAATGATGTCAGCTGTTCGGTCAGTAGATGCATCGTCATGAACTAAAATCTCATAAGCGAAATCTGTTTTCTGCATTAGCATGCTGTCTAACGCTTCCGCTATAAATTTTTCATGATTATAACTATTACATTCAATACTCACCATTATCCGGTTCAGCATAAATCACAGACTCCTCTACAATTAAATAATTTCTTGTCATCCGATTAAATAAAAGACTAGAATACTACACCCAAATTTAATTGAGTAGAATGGCGATAAATTTCCTATACCTATCGTATCTTAGCATAAAAATACATTAAAAATAGATTATTCAGATAAAAATTAACTAAATTTACAAATATATTAAATTTTGTTTTATCATTCGTCTTTAACGATAAAATTTTCTCGTTGATATTTTACTCGTAACTCCTCATCGCGCAAAATCAAATTATTTTCTTCCACAGTATTCCCTTGGACAATATGGCCCTCACCGACATTAATATAAATTCCGCGTTCCGAGCTTTCTCTTGGACTGATGGCTAAATTGTTAAGGATACTAATTTTTTGACTCGGTGTCATCAAGTTTTTTCCACCGTCTCCCGGCCTTACAGCAATATTGAATTCATTGTTATAAACGACATTGCCTTTAATGATATTGTTTTCTGCTCCATTTTTAATGTCGATTCCGTAATAGAAACCACTCACCATGTTTTTTTCAATTATGCTGCCTTTTTCACTTTCTACGGTAATCCCCTGCTGATCAGTATAGCCTGGACGATCTTCAGTCACCATACACCCTTTTACTAAATTATGTTTTCCTTTACCAAATAAAGAAAGGTGACCATCCCCTGAGTTTCGAACAACACAAGATTCAATCGTGTTGTAGTCTGAAGCAAAATTAATAATGCCCGAACCATAATTAGATTCGGTTATTACATTTCGGATGATGTTGTTATTAGCATGATGTAAATGAATTCCTTGAGAATAGTTTTTTGTATACAGATTTTCAATCGAGCTTTCCTGACTATTTTGAAGCAGAATAGCAATACTTGAAGTTAATGCTCCCTTTTCAGGCAATTTATCCCCCATTAAAAAACCGCCTTTTAAATGGACATCGGCCGTAGCCGTAATCCAAAACACGCCATACTCATCTAATGATTCGGTTTTAAAAATCGCATTGTCCATATAAATAGTCATTGGCTTTGATATTTTTAAAGCAAAATAACTATCACCATATCCAGTGCTCGCTTTTAGATTAGGGTTTTTTGTCACTTTATAAATGCCAGGTGGGATGTGTAATTCTCCACCTATTGGCGTTTCATCAATAGCTTGCTGAATCGCTTGCGTATCATTAGTCACTCCATCACCTTCTGCTCCGAATTGTATTTTGTCGTTAGTCTTTTCATTTGCTAAGAATGAATGTTGTCCTATTATTAAAATAGCGATAAGCCCATAAATTCCTAATCCATAAAGCAGAAAGCGAATAGTTTTTTTGTAGGTCATCGACAACTCTCCTTTAACCTATCGATCAATTCGTAAAATGTGTAAGTGGAAGTTAATTTTAGTATAAGCCAAATTTTCTTTAAATGCACATTTTTCTGAATACTTGTTTTTTAAAAATACCCATTTTCTACCTCATTCTTTCCTACTTTCAAACGAATCCCTCATTTTTACTCGAATAAAAAGGTTTTACCCCCTCGCAATCACCTATAATGTCCGTTATACTTACCTTATAAAATTATTTTTTGAAAATTTAGTTATATTTAAGTTGTAATTCATATTTACTAAATGCATTAGTAAATAAAAAAGAATATTTAATACGCTGAAAAACTATTCGGAAATGAGGTTTTACTTTTGAGAGATGTATTTTTCGAGAAAGATTATGTCGAACTGTATGAGGAAATCGAAGGCGGGAACTGTGAGGTTTTCGAATTCGAGCACGCTTTAGGTACAGTTTATCACCAGTTTATTAAACGAGAGATTCCAGTCTCTATAGAAGGGGGACCTTATTTTGATCTTCTGACTCCTTATGGTTACGGGGGTCCCGTTATAACTGAGCTAAAAGATAAGGCGCGTAAAGATGAGTTAGTCAATCTTTTCTGCCAAGCATTCCAAGACTATTGCTTAGAACAAAAAATAGTTAGTGAGTTTGTTCGCTTTCACCCGCTTGTTGATAATGCTCAAGATTTCGAGTCTTGCTATACCGTTTTATTTAGGCGACACACAACCGGCATCACATTAAAAGGATTTGAAGATCCCATACAAGAAGAGTTTTCAGGCTCAACTCGCAAAAGAATACGCAAAGCATTAAGAGATGGTGTGACTTATCGAATCACAGAAAACCCATCTAACTTAGATCATTTTCAAGAGATCTATCTTACAACCATGGAACGAGTTGGCGCTGAAGCCTTTTACTTGTTTGACGATACGTACTTCTCTAAAATGATTGAGAATTTAGGCAAACAAATCATATTAGTTGAAGCGATTTACGACTCACAAGTGATTGGGGCAGAACTTCATTTCCACACTGGTCCATTTGTTCACACTCACCTTTCAGGCACTATTGAAGGCGATATCAATCATTTATCACCTGTCTATGTCATGACCTATGCGATTGTACTATGGGCTAAAGAACACGGGGTTGAATACATTCACTCTGGCGGTGGCGTTAATCCAGGTCCTGATGATTCATTGTATTTATTTAAAAAAAGATTTGGCAAAAATACAGAATTCGATTATTATGTTGGCAATAAAATCTGGAACCAAGAAATTTATGACAAATTGAATATAGCTACACAAGCAAAACCAGAAACCGAACTTTTTCCAGCCTATCGCTGGTCATAAAAATGGGAAGCAGAAAATTCTGCTTCCCATTTTTCTATTTTGAATGCCATGCCCAAGCACTAGAAATGATTGCGTCCAAATCATAGGCCGGAGTCCATCCTAATTCGCTACTGATTTTATTGGATGAAGCCACTAATGCAGCTGGATCGCCAGCTCGTCTAGGTGCATATTCGATTATCGCTCGTTTACCGGATATTTGCTGGCACGTCTCAATAATTTCTTTTACGGAATACCCTGCTCCGTTACCAAGATTATAGGTTTGATTGGCAATTTTTCCAGACGCCATACCTTCATACGATAAAATATGTGCATGCGCTAAGTCAGTCACATGGATATAATCACGGACGCATGTTCCGTCAGCTGTCTCATAATCTGTTCCAAATACAGAAATTTTGTCACGTTGACCAAGAAGATGTTGCAATACTATAGGGATTAAATGCGATTCAGGATCATGGCTTTCACCAATTTCACCAGACTCATGCGCGCCTGCTGCATTAAAATAACGCAAGACAACGTATTGGAAATCTTGCACATTTGCCAAATCAGCTAAAACTTGTTCAATCATCAACTTTGAACGACCGTATGGATTGATTGGATTTGTTAAGGTTTCTTCAGTAATCATGTTTGTATCCGGGATACCATATGTTGCCGCTGTAGAAGAAAAGATAAATCGCTTTACACCATGCTCAATCATTTTTTCTAATAGCACCAAGGTTGCACTCACATTGTTTTTGTAATACTTTAGAGGGTTCTCCACTGATTCCCCCACTAAACTATTTGCCGCAAAATGAAAAACAGCATCGATTTTATGGGTGGTAAAAATTTCATCTAAAATTGTTGGATCGCCCAAGTCTCCTTTAACAAAGCTGGCTTTTTGATCGATTAATTTTTCAAAACCTGTCGTCAAATTATCCAGCACTACAACGTCGTATGTATTTACCAATTCTTTGACCGTGTGGCTGCCAATATACCCTGCGCCTCCGCAAACCAAAATTGCCATCTGATGTTGACCTCCTTTAAGCTATTCTATTTCCAATTATACCATTTAGAGGTGTAGTTGATTTGAAAAAATTGTCGACCGCACCTCTTTTCTCTCTAACCGCACCACGTACAGCTTTAAGCGCACCTCAACGTGCAGGAACCGCACCTCAAACCATTTTTTCCACACCCCAACATGTTAAAACCGCACCTGAGCAAAATAAAACACGCTTCTAGGAACCCATGACGAGTTCTAGCAAGAAGCGTGTTTCACAAATCAACCTTTAATGATCGTCTTCTCCGACAAAATAGTTTTGACTTTCATAAATCTCCATGTCTTTGTCAGGAAGAATTAAATTATCAAAGTTTAACGTATTCCCGATTACCACATGGCCACTTCCTGCACCTACATAAATACCATAGGAAGATTTATCGCGTGGATCGATAACCATATTGTTTAATATTTGCGTATTATAGCTTGGCAATTCGAGGTTTTCCCCACCATCTCCACCACGTACTGCTATATTGTATTCATTATTAAAAGCAATATTCGATTCGATGATATTCGATTTCGAATCGTTTTTAATATCAATCCCATAATAAAAACCACTCACTGTGTTATTTTCGATCAAACTGCTTGTTTCACCTTCTACGGTGATGCCTTGCTGATCGTCAAATCCAGGACGATCTTCAGTCACAAGACAATTGACTACATGATTATCTTTACCGCCACCGTATAAGGACAGATGTCCATCGCCAGAATTTCGTACAACGCACGAATCAATGAGGTTATCGTCTGAATCAAAATTAATAATCCCTGATCCATAATTAAACTCGGAAGTAACATTTTTTACAACATTATGATTCGAATGATTAAGGTGTACACCTTGTGAGTAATTTTTCAAATAAGTATCTTCAATTGAACTATCACTTGTGTATAAAAACAATATACCTATATGCGATGTTAATGAACCATCTTCCGGCAAACGTTCTCCCATTAAAAATCCACCTTTAAGATGAACATCGCTTGTTTTATCAACCCAAAATACACCATACTCATCGTCCGTATCTGTCTTAAATATTGCTTCTTCCATTAAAATAGTAATTGGTTTTGATATTTTTAAGGCAAAATAACTATCTCCATAACCAGTAGTTGCCTTAAGGTCTGGATTTTTACTTAATTTATAGACACCAGGAGGGATTTCTAACGTACCACCAGCCGGAGTATCATCTATAGATTTTTGAAGTTCCACTGTTTTATCTTCTACTTCATCTAAACTCGCACTATAGCTCTCTGGTCCATTTTGTTCTTCTTCATTCTGTGTCATCTTTTCCATGATTAAAAATAAGTAACTAAACCCAGCCATGCCTAATAAAACAATAAAAAGAAACCCGATAGTTTTCGCTTTCATTTATGACACCTCCTGTAGCGAATATTCGTTTCTCTTCTATCATACATAGTTCTATATAAAAACGACAGCTTATTGTCCGATAATTCAGATAACTATTAAAAATAGGTTAATAAGGACTAAAAAAGACATCCGTCAGATTTGCTCTGATGGATGTCTTGCTGTATTTCCTTTATGTGATTGTCGCTGTTCAGTTGATTCCGTACTTGATCTTACTACCGGCACTGAGTCAGCACCCGAGTTTTCACTGCGTGCTAACAACTCTTCACGGTGGCTGTGGGTAGCTTCTTCACGCTTCGAACTTGCTTTTCCTAAAGAGAAAAGAACAGTCATTCCAAACACAAAGCCGCCTGTTAATAAAGCCCACATACATTCCACCTCTTTTTAAGTAAATTAATAACTATCATGATTGCACTTCTCCTTACAATTGCCATTAATCTTTCTGATTCAACCTATTTTACGCTTAATTTTAATCAAATGATAGATTCTTATGTACCAGTAATTCGAATATGGATAAGACTTTAAAACCAAATTAAACCTATATTTTGTTATTAATCTATTTAAAATTTCTTTTTATTGTCTTTTCTTTCTGAAAAACCAATAAATTACCAATTAAAGTGTAAATTACTACACTTAATCCAACACCTGCGCTATCAATCAACACATCTCGAACTTCACCGCTACGTCCCTCAATAAACAATTGATGAACTTCATCCGTTACAGCAAACAATACACTCAAACCAAAACCGAATATTAATCGTTTAACTCCACGATACCCGCTACTTCTCCATGCATTTAAGCTCAACAAACCTAATAAAAAATAAGCGAAAAAATGAGCGTTTTTCCGTATAAAAGTATGAAAACTTTCAATATCAATATTTAATTGAGGAGCTATCCCTTCAATTAACTCGAGCAATGCTGCGACAATACCTGAACTTAATTGACTAGAAGCTGATCCTGGTTGATGAGAAAGATAAAAAATGACAGCCATCCAGGAAAATACAGCTATCCAAGAAACATATTTGTATACCTTCATACGACAAATCCTTTACTTAAAAATCATTTTCTTCAATACGATTGATTATACCACTCACTTGAAAAAGCCGTCTAAGAGAGAATTATGCAAATAAAAAAGAAGTCGCTTTAAAAGCAAACTTCTCTCATGAACACTCGATTTCTAATAAATAAAGTTACTCTTTCACTAATTTTAAAGGCGCTGAACGATAGGCTGGAAAAGAAGCGTGTTCTTTATCGACACCGACACTGTCGCATAACAGGTCGTATACTTTTTGATTCCAAACTTTATAACTTACATAAAACGAAAACTCGGTATTTTTTCCAAATTGTTTTTTGAAAAGATACAAAGGATCATCTGGCTTACCCGTTAAACCTCCACCTTCATGGATAAGCTCCATTCCGTGTTCTTTTCCCCATAATACTAAAGCATATCGCATAACAAAAGCCGACGACAAATCTTGATATTCCTGTAACGTTCCAGACAAATGAATATGAATAAACTTCCCATAAGCAAAGTTTAATCCACTCGCAATTATTTTTCCTTCATATACCACTTCTACAACTACAATACTCGGACCAAAAGATTTTAGGAGCCCATCGAAATATGCATCATCGAAATAGTAAACAGATGCCGCACCTCTTCTGTTCATCGTTTCGTAATATAGGTGTTTAAATTCTTTTAAATCTGGTGGATTAACAATTACACGATACTCAACACCCGCTTTTAACGCTTTTTGAACACTTTTCTGTTTTGATCTAGAGAATTCGGATTTAATGGGATCGTCAAAATCTTTCAAGTTTGTTCCTGTCGTATACCGACGGAATGTCAATTCATAACAGCTTTCAAAGTCTTGTGCGTTTGTAAACAATGGATGAAAACGCACAAACTCGCTAATAATATTCTCTTGTAGACAATATTCTTCAAATGCATGATGAAAAGCTGCAACAAGTTCTGCTTTAGCCCCCTCCTTACAGTCACTAATGCGTGGGCCTCCATATCCGTATGGAGTTGTAATATCGTAGAAAGCTTCTTCTCTCAGATCCATAGAGATAACTCTCCTTATGAACATATGGTCGACTCTTCCAAATGGATGTTGAAATTTAAACACCTCGCAAACCCCTTTTTCAATCTGTTCATATAAACGACCGTAGTCTTTTTCAAAATAGATATCCTTCAATTCGAAGATGCCTCCCCATACTTGATTTTTATTTCAATTTACTTAGTTGTAAATTCCCATTCCCTTACAAATAAAACTCTATTAACGTTCATTCTAGCACAAAAGAATTAGTAATACTTAAATAATTAGAATATTTAGATTTATTATCTTTGATTCTGTAAAACGTCTTTTTAAAGTGATTTAAAAGAATTAACTATATTTCTCAAATACCTATTAAATACCCATTTTTCTGTTGACATTATACATATATTAACTGATACTCACTTTATATGACTATTTTTTACAGAAAGGTTTTGTTGTACATATGCAAAAAAATAACGAGAAATGAAAAGCTCCAAATTTGTTTTAAGTATGTTGTTTCTAATTAGTATATGCGTTCTACTTTCGATAACAAAAGCAGAAGCAAATTATGCAGATAGTGATTTTGACAAATCCGAACTACTAACTACCACAGAAGTTTCATCATCTATTCTTATGAGTACGCCGATGCGTTTTATTTTAGAGTACTACGGGTTTAAAATGGGATGGATTGAAGATTCCACCAGCCCACCTAAAGTGTTAGCAGCAGTAACTGACAATCAAGCTGTAGATATTCCTGTGTTGATGTATCATATTTTAATACCAGGTCGAAATGACTCGATTAGTGTAGATCCTGTCCGTTTTAAAGAACAAATGCTTGCTCTAAAGTTATCTGGCTACACGACGATTACAGAACAACAATTGCTCGCTCACCTAGAAAACGATGTACAGCTACCAGAAAAACCAATATTAATTACATTTGACGACGGTTATATGAGTAATTACACAATAGCTTTTCCCATACTAAAAGAACTGAACATGAAAGCGAGTGTTTATGTCATTGCTAGTCGTATTTTTGAAACCAATGGAGTTACTCCTGGCGAATACGAAAAGTTCTCCTGGCAACAAGCTAGAGAAATGGTCGGAACAATAAGCATTCAAAGTCATACGTGGGATTCTCATTCTAAAAAACCCGACTCTCACTATCAAAGTCGAGGATTGATTACAACCCGATTGTTTAAAGAAAACAAACTAGAAACACAGCAAGAGTTTGAAGAACGTACGTTTAAGGATTTATTTACAGCTAAAAATACCATTGAAGAAAATGTCGGTACCGAAGTTATTGCAATTAGCTATCCCTATGGCGAATATACGGATGATACAATCCGTTTAGCAAAAAAAGCAGGCTACAAAATGGCTTTCACCATAAATAGCGGGACTAATGACCGAAATTCATCTTTATTTAAATTAAAACGATTTACCGCTGACGGTATGTATTCAGGTCAGGAATTGATCCAACTAATCGAATCCAAATAAAAAGCAGTGACCAAGAAATTAATGGTCACTGCTTTTCGTTAATTTTTATCAATATAAGATTCTTTTAACTTGTCATCAAACAACTGTAATAAACGCTCTCGCAATTCAGGACGTTTTAAAGCAAATTCAATCGTCGTCTCAATAAAGCCAAATTTCTCACCCACATCAAAGCGGCGTCCATCAAATTCGTAAGCATAAACTTCTTGAACTTCATTGAGTTTTTGGATAGCATCGGTCAATTGAATTTCGCCACCGGCACCAAGTTCATGTTGTCCAAGATACTCAAAAATTTCAGGAGTTAAAATGTAACGCCCCATGATCGCATAATTTGAAGGTGCGGTTCCTGGTGAAGGTTTCTCAACAAAATTATCAACTTTGATCAATTTTCCGTCGATTGAAATCGGATTGATAATACCATATCGATGGGTCTCATCTTCTGGAACTTGTTTTACGCCGATGACACTTTTACCGGTCGACTCGTTTTGTTTCATTAATTGTGCTAAGCAAGGCTCTTCGTTTTCTACAATATCATCGCCCAATAAGACGGCAAAAGGTTCATTACCGATAAAGCGGCGCGCCGACCAAATTGCATGCCCAAGACCAAGTGGTTCTTTTTGACGAATATAATGAATTTCCACATTCGAAGTTTCTAAGACAGAATCTAGCATATCTGTCTTTCCTTTTTTCAACAAATTATCTTCTAATTCGAAAGCATGGTCAAAATGATCTTCGATGGCACGTTTACCTTTACCGGTAACAATAATAATATCTTCAATACCCGAAGCAATCGCTTCTTCAACTATGTACTGGATTGTCGGCTTATCAACGATGGGCAACATTTCTTTTGGCATAGCTTTTGTTGCTGGAAGAAATCGTGTTCCAAGACCTGCAGCAGGAATTATTGCTTTTTTCACGCGCATCTTTTCACCTTCTCATCCTTATTTATTAGCTTTCTATTGTTTAATAATAACATTTTCCTATTATAAAGCTAATACGAATTAAATCACCTTCTCAAATTGACTCAAAGGAAAAGCTTATACCACTTATTCTAAATAACTATTAACAATTTCCTATAAATAGTTAAAACTATTTACATATGTGTTAAAATAAATACATCAAATGTCCCTAGTTATTTTTTTCTCGTTATATTTTTTTATTAATCTGCATCATTTTACTCTATATGATCCAAAGGAAGTGCGAACTAGTTGAATTTTTTACCATTATCCTATGACTCTGGATTAATCGTCCTTTCGATGATTGTTGTTTTTTGCTCTACTTTTATAACATTAAATATTAGTCACACCTTGTTTAACGCAGTTGGCACAGCAAAGATTAAATGGATCTTACTAGGCGCGTTTGTTATGGGTCTTGGTATTTGGTCTATGCACTTTATTGGCATGCTAGCTGTTCATACGCCAGTAACAGTGACTTATAGTTTTCCACTTGTAATCACGTCAATTTTCCCAGCTTTGTTTGCAAGTGCGCTAGCTTTTTCTATCGTAAGTAAGGTACAAATTCGTAAAGTACAAATACTCGTTGGAACTATTCTTATAACATCGGGCTTTATCGCCATGCATTATATCGGGATAACCTCAATGCAGACACAAGCAATGATGCAGTATAATTTCTCGCTATTGGGAATCTCTGCGACAATTGCACTCATTTCTTCAGTTCTGATCATGTACTTTTTATTGAATGTAAGAAATCATAAAGGCTTTTATTGGATGAAGACAGCTGGAGCTATCCTTATAGCAATCGCTATTTCAAGTATGCACTATATTGGCATGGCTGCTGTACAGTTTAAAACGCCTAATTCCTCTATTTCAACAACATTTTATTCGCTTAACAATCATTATGTAGCGTACATAGTAGGAATCATCATGGTGTTAATTTTACTTGTAGCAATACTTAGTTTGTATGGTGACAATAAAGTGAAATTACTAGCCGAGGAATACAATCGTCAATTTGATTCTCTCATTGAAACTGCGACAGACGGTATTGTTGTAACAAATGATAAAGGAATTATTACACAATGGAATTACGGCGCTGAGACACTTTTCGGCTATCAAAAAAGCGAAATTATGAACCAACATGTTCAGACGATTTTACCAGATGCTCAACCTTCATCCTGTCGGAAAGAGCTTGCTTCCATGGTTGGTAAAATTCGTGAATTCAAAGGTTTTAAAAAAGACGGAAACCATTTTCCAGTTGAGTTATCGACAGGGTATTGGGAAACTCCGCGAGGCGATTATCACAGTTTTATTATCCGAGACATTACTAGCAGAAAAAATAACGAAGAAAAAATTAGTAACTTAGTTTACTTGGACTCGCTGACAGGTTTACCAAATCGTCGTTTGTATAATAATCGACTCGAATCTACAATTGACCAAGCAATTAATAACAATACAGTTCTCTCAGTCTTGTATTTAGACCTTGATCAATTCAAGCTTGTAAATGATATGTATGGGCATCAAACCGGTGATCAGCTATTAAAAGAAGTGTCTCAGCGGATTATATCGTGTATGGATAAAGCGGATACATTAGCAAGACTCGGTGGCGATGAATTTATATTGTTGCTACCAAATAGCAATTACACAAAAGCAGAAGCTCTTGCTCGAAATATTTTAGACGTGCTTAATCATGCTTTTTTACTAAAAAACGAAGAAGTGTTTATTACACCGTCAATCGGTGCCAGCTTGTTCCCCACAGATGGTACCGATTCTGAAACTTTGATTAAAAATGCTGATATTGCGATGTATCGTGTAAAAGAAGAAGGGAAAAACAATTTCCAGTTTTTCACTTCTGAAATGAATGACCTTATTTCTCGCAAATCTAAAATCGCCATTAGTATTCGTAAAGGCTTAGAGCTTGGTGAATTCTCGGTTCACTATCAGCCACAAATCGATATTGAAACAGAAAAAATTATTGGCGTAGAAGCATTGGTTCGATGGAATCATGCCAAACTAGGACCGATATCGCCTGGTGAATTTATTCCAATTGCAGAAGAAAATGGCATGATTTTGCATATCGGCGAGTTTGTTCTTCGCACCGCTTGCCAACAAACGAAAGATTGGCAAGACGCTGGCGTTGAACATTTCCGAGTTGCCGTTAACATTTCAGCGAAACAATTTTCGCAAGGTAATATTTCAGAAGTCATTACTTCCGCTTTAGAAGACGCCAATTTAGCACCTGAGTATCTTGAACTCGAATTAACCGAAAGCATGATTCAAGGAGCTACGTCTGCTATTTCTAAAATGCAGGATTTAAAAGCAATGGGCATCCATTTATCGATAGATGATTTTGGTACGGGGTATTCATCTTTAAGCTATTTAAAGCTATTCCCAATTGATAGCTTGAAAATTGATCAGTATTTCACGCGCAATATTAACAAAGATCCAAAAGATGCAGCATTAGTCGATACCATCATTCAAATGGCGCGTAATTTAGGTTTAAACGTCATCGCAGAAGGTGTAGAAACGATCGAGCAACTGACATATTTAAAAGCAAAGCGCTGTCATCAAGCGCAAGGCTATTATTTCCAAAAACCCTTATTGCCTGAAAAAATTAAGGAACTGTATATGAAAATTTAATGTAAATAGCCCATACCTAGAAGTTTTACTTCTGGTATGGGCTATTTATTTGCTCTCTAGTAATTTCGCTAAAGGATGAATGCCAAGACTTTGAATGATTAATGACAATATCACTACAGAAAAGCTGAGCGCAATGAGTTCACTCGCCGCATCACCACCGGCCATTGCTCCAAGTTGCAATAGTAAAAACACAGACATAGAACCTCGAATACCCGACCATGAAATGAGCAATGCTTTTTTCCAAATTGCATGATGTTTCTTTCCTGCTAATAATTTAAAACTACTTCCTACTACAACGAATCGAACGGCAATACTCGCAAACAATATCAATGCTGCCAGCAGCCAATTTTCCAGTGACAAGTATTTTGTCGCTTCGATGCCAATTAATAAAAAGAGTAATGCTAGCAATGAAGGTTCGACAACACTCCAAAACCCCGATAATGACTCGCGGTAATGATCTTCTTTATTGGTATGAGAAAACTCCCACGACAACATGACCCCTGCAAAAACAGTTGCGAGAACACCTGAAAACCCGACACTCTCAGCCAGTTGAAATACGCCGTAAGCGAGGACAATACTGAGCATGACTTGATAGTCTTTATGGTGTGTAAAGTGAACTGCTTTACTTAAAAGCCAACCGACAGCAATACCAAGAATCGCGCCGCCTAAAGAAACATAAAGAAACTCACCTAATGCAGCAAATACATCGAGCGATTCGGATTGTAAATAAATCGCTGATAATACACTAAACAACACAATGCTCGTTCCGTCATTAATCATCGATTCTCCGTCCACAATGTCTGCTATGTTTTGATCAGGTGAAGATTTTTTTAAAATCGCTACAACAGAAGCTGGATCGGTCGGTGCCAAAATTGCTGCGACAACAAAAGCACCTGCAAGAGAAATCGAAAAAAACCAACCCCCTATCCAATAAACAGTCAGCCCTACAAGGACAACCGTTAGACCGAGCCCAATAGTACTCAGTAGTCCAATAATGCCCGCATTTTTTCGTAAAGCTTTTGCTGAAAATTGATACGCAGAAACAAATAGTAAGCCCGGTAAAAAAACATCATAAATTAAGGTCTCTGTAACCGTTATGCCTGTAAAGTATGGGATAAAAGATAAACCGATACCAATTAACACGAGTACGACCGGTACTGGGAAATTTTCTTGTTTTTTATCGATGGTAAACACTAAATAACCAATGCACAATAAGATGGTCACGAGTCCGACTGACAAAAAATCTCCTCCAAGCGTAAAACATATCTAAGCTTTAAAATTCTTGTAAAACAAAGTCATCAAACAAAACAACCGGACCATTCATTATTAGCGGTCCAGTTGTTACTCTATTACAAGAATAGTTTATAAAAACTTCTTTACTTATTCTGCCCTTTGTTCTTCTTGTAGCATACCATCTTCTCTTAAACGGCGTTTAACTTGTAAGTAAGATTTCATCTCTTCCAACTCTTCTCCGCTTAAAGGATGATCATCTACTACGAAATTAACCGAATTTAAATCTGCTAGTTGTATAGAGTCAAGTATGTTTGCGTGTTGATTGCGTTCTAATAAAAAGTCTACAGTAACGTTAAAATAATCCGCCAGCAATTTTAAATGAGATACGCTCACTTGCTTTTTGCCACTTTCATAACCCCAAATTACCGACTTGGCAATTCCTAATTCTGCCGCTAGCTCATCTGTACTCACTTGTCGCTCTTCTCTCAAGTTTTTTATTTGCTTACCTATTTTATCCATTTAATCGCCTCCTTCGTATTTAAAGCGGTTATAGTTACTATATTACCTATCTGTTGATAGGTTTCAAACTACAAGATAGGCTCTTCTAATGAATTAGAAGCTTAATACCTATAAGTATTCTGAAATTTCAACTAATTTAAGTTTGTTTTGTGGTAATATTGAATTAATGAAGAATGGAAAGGTGGGTATTAAGATGTTAAAAAAATTGATCTATCTATTAATAATCGCCCTCATATTTATTGTCGTTTCAGGAGAACGAAACTTAAACAACATTCAATTAGGAGAAGAAAATACCTTTCTTACTCAAAAAGCCGAATCGCAAACCTTAAGTGGTAGTTTTTCAGAAAAGCTGAAATCTGGTAAGCCTGTGAAAATCGTATTTTTGGGAGACTATGTAACATCTGCCGATTCGCTACCTGATGGTAGTTTAAATCATATCGCTCTGCTAGAGGATTGGTTTGATGAAGACTATCCTGATCAAGTAACAACGATTAATGCCGGCATGAATGCCAATACCACTGCTCATATGAAAGAACGAATCGAAAAAGATGTGATTCGTCACAAACCTGATTTAGTCGTAATTTCAGCCGGTTTAAATGATGCATTAGGTGCTTGGAAAATTCCAGTAAAAGAGTACACGACCAATTATCAAGCAATTGTCGATACAATCGTTGCTTCAGCTGATAGCGAAGTGCTAATTCGCACGCCCAATCCAACGACTTCCCCTGAAGAAAACATGATTATGGGACCATATATGAATGCTAGTCGTAAACTGGCTGAACAAGACGAGGTTTATTTATTTGATTTTTATCAAGTGATGGCAGCCGATGTACATTCCAGAAACATTTCTCAACTAGATTTGATGCAAAACAAATTGCTTCCAAACATTAAAGGTCAAGCTTACCTGGCAGAACAATTTAAAACTTATTTGACTTCAGAATTGATTAAACCATAAAAAAAGCGTCTCTCGATCAATTGATCGAGAGACGCTTTTGGTATTTACTTTACTAATAGATTTCTTGCTTCTCTAAACTCTTTAATGTGATGATCAAGGATATGACCGTTCTCGATGACTACAGAATTACGAATCATGTCCGTCCAATTGCCTTCTACAAAATGATCAACCATTGGCGAAAATCCTTCGCTTAAAACTTTAGTCACCGTGTGCGGGAACATTGCAGGCGTGTTGTCTACAGTGTAATGGATAATGCCATCTACTGTATAAACAGGATCATCGATTGTTGATGGACGTGACGTCTCAATTTCCATGTTCGGGTCACAACTTACATCTATAATCATCGCGCCTTTTTTCAAGCGTTTTAAATCTTCTTTGTAGATGATGCGGTCTGTTCGGGTCGTATCCCACATCACACAGTTTACAAGTACATCGTAATTATGCATATTTTTCATGAATAACGACTCTAATTTACGTCCGTAAACATCCACATCTGCACCTAGGCCGTGAAGAATACGAAGTACACCTTTTGTAGTGTGACCGTTTCCAAGAACCGCCACTTTTGTTTCATACGGCATTTTTCCAGTATATTGATACGCTTGTAAAACGGCAGCTTCACCAGCAACTTCACGGTTGCGGTAAAAGATATAACGACCATCTTCGAACATTTCTTCCCAAGCTACGACAGTATGATCACCTGCAAGAACCGAATCAGTAAATGCGATATCTTGAACTGCGTGAGCCCACCCGATCAATAATTTACCAGGTGTCAATTGATCGAAATAATCTGCGTTGCCTAACTTTACATCAACAATTGCATCACATTTCAACACTTCATCGCGCGACACGAATTGTGCACCAGACACTTCATATTCTGCATCTGCATAACCAAGTGCTTCGCCATAGCCCACTTCAAAAAACAATTGTTCAATGTTTTTGATATTCGGCATATCCTTTGGCAAAAGCGCTCTTCTTTTTTCATTGTTTTTATGACTAATTACAAATCCTATCGTGTGAATAATAAAACCTCCAAGTAATGAAATAATGTAACGCCTGGTCCGCATATAATAGGCATGTCCTAGAACAGTGACCGCACAACATTCACTAATTGTCTTCGCACGCCTCTTCCGAAAAGCTGACCTACTCTGAATCATACCATATTTCGGAAGCATTATAAGTACTTTGTAATATGGATCTAAAATAAATATAATACAAGCTCATAGATGTATTATTATTTTATTGTCGCCACAAAGAATCTTGCACAAATTAATGAAATAAAAAATTCCCAAAACCTGATTGGTTGTGGGAAGGGTGATAATTAAGTTTACGGATTTAATACTATTTGCTCTTTTTTTAGCATTTTCACTAAGTAAGCCATATCTTCAATGGTATAGCGCTGATCACAAGGCAATGGCAAAATATTGGCAGCGTATTGATATTCAATGCTATTTTCTGGGCAATCTTTGAGAACGTTTGGCCATAATAGCGGAATATAAATTTTTTCTTCAGCTAATTTTTTGCGGATATTTGTCCCGTCTTCTACCAACAATGGATATGCAAAAGCTCCGTCTGGAATTGTTACTGGCAAAGGATTTTCTGCAGCAAGCTGCTCATTTAAAAAAGCATAATTTTCATTGCGTATTTGGCGTGCGCGCTCGTAATCTACTGCACCCATTATATTGCTTGTCAATTTCGACATAGTTCGGAGAGGCACCTCAGAAAGACTATCGTTAATAGCAATAAAATCGCTATAATAATCACTAGCATTTCCTTCCGCACGACCAAGTACATGCACCATACGATCTTTTGAAACATCTTGCTCGAGTTCTTCAGAGAGGACGGCATCGGTCGTTAAATACGCTCCGTCTGGAACCCCAAAAAACTTGCGACAAGAATAAATAGTATCCACGTCTTCAACTGGTTCTTGAAAGAATGCTTGGCTATGATCTAAAATCAACTGGTTGTATCGCTCTTTTAACGCTCGTGTTTTTTCTTCCGTAATTTGGCCATATAAATTTACGACATATAAGTACTCACCTTGCTTTAACTGCTTGTCAAAAATTGGATGGAACTGTGAATCTACATAATAGTATTCGTATTGGTATCCATGATTATCTAGCAATATACTGATACAGTCACATAAATAATAAGGAATGTGAATTTTTTTAATTTGACGTGCTTTTAATAAATACAACAATGCGTTACTGCCGCTATTAAGGGCAAGTAAATCACCGTAAAACTCTTTTCGAATCAATTCTTCTAAACCAAAATATCCACCTATTTCTTTCATATTGGATCCCCCTTCCACCACGTACATTTTGGTTACCTGTATTTATGCTGCCTTCCGTATCTCAAGCAACGATTTCTGAATCCCATCATAATTCTCCTCACCTTATCGCCATTAAATCGTGCCTCGCAAATTACCCTCGGTATAATAGGAAATATCCCGGCATTTTAATGCCGTCGTTTTGACGCTTTGCTTCGACCAATTGAGCAGAAGCTTGCTGATTATGAATTTTTTTCCCCATTAACAGTTCGAGCGGTTCATCTTTTGTGAAGTTTCGCTTAAAGCAGTAGAGATTCTCATTGGGAGCACCCCCAAGTTGAACTTCCTTCTGGCCATGCTCTACTGCCAAGCGGCAAAGCTCGTATATGATGGGACTATTACCCGACAGGATGTGGGTCGCTAAAACCATAAGGTGTGATAATATCATAATATCGTTTTCCCTCTACCTGTACTGGAGTTGGACAAACGATAAATTGATAATAAATACGGCCCAATTCATTGTTTTTTCAAAAAGATGCACTTTACCATCTTGCTCTTTCGTTCCGAAAAACTGCCTCAATTCTGGCAATAAGTAAATATCTGGCAATAAAGACTCCGTACTCTTCTATCCCTTAGAAAACCTCTTTTTTAATGAAAATTCTTCCAGTAATCCACTCTATTTATCTAGTTATTTCGGAATCTGTATTCATTTTACCATTCTATTGACTAATTATACAGATAATTGTGAAAACTTTTTTAACATATATATTAAAAAACGCTACCTCATTTGGTAGCGTCTTTGAAGAGAGAATTTCATTTTGTTCACATTACAGAGCTTTTTTCGACAACAATGGTCGCTCATTATTCCAAACAATTGTTACTGGCATGCCGAAAAACTTAGAAAGCTGCTCGCTGTTGATTAATTTTTCTGTATCCCCAGCCGCAAAAACTTTTCCATCTTTTAGCAACAAGGTTTTATTAAACTCGGGCAAAATTTCTTCAATATGATGCGTGACATAAATAATTGTTGGTCCGCCTGGCTTTTCAGCTATAATGGCAATCGATTCAAGCAGTTCTTCGCGGGCAATAAAGTCGAGTCCTGATGTGGGTTCATCCAGAATGAGTAATGCCGGGTCTGCCATTAATGCGCGTCCTATTAACACGCGTTGTTTTTCGCCTTGCGACAAAGTATGGTAGTTCCGATTGGCGTATTCAAGACAACCAAGTTCGCGAAGAATCTCAACGCCTTTTTGATCAATTTCTTCAGTAGTTTCTTGATGCAAACCGAGAGAAGCATAAGCTCCGCTCAATACCACTTCATATGCATTGTCCTGCGGCGGCAGTTTTTGCTGAATTGATGACGACACAAAACCAATTTGGCTTCGTAGCTTCTCCGCTAAATATGTTTTGCCAAACTCCATGCCGAGTACCGTTACCTTTCCTGTTGTCGGGAAAAAGTAAGCATTGATCAAACTGAGCAACGAGGTTTTTCCCGCTCCGTTCAAGCCGTACAATACCCAATGCTCTCCTTTTCGAACTTGCCAATCGACGCCGTCTAGTAACATTTTGTCGTCTCTTCTACGTGTAACACCTTCAAGTTCTAAAATCATTGTCATATGGATATATCTCCTGCCTTTTTAACTCGCGTAACTTGCCCTTCTGCTAATGGATCAGCTTGTCTTAATTCACCAAAATCAAGACCGGTTAGCTCTTCTATTTTTGTGACTGGCACTTGATAAGTTTCAAACTGACCGTAAACAAATTCTAAGTCGCCTTCAATCAAGTTTTCTTGTGTTTGCAAATAAGCGGTCGCTGACAATTCCGTCCCGTCTTTTACCATGACCGCGACTTTCCAAAACTGATTTGGAATTTGCGCATCTCGGTAATTCCGGTCAGTGTCTCGAAAAACCGGTCCTGTGAATATCGAAACTTTCATATCGTATTCGCGTGCGTTATCAAGCAAATAATCTTCTAAGTCGAGCCACACTTTTTGATTGAAGTTTTTATGCTGCGGCGAACTATTGGTGAAATGGAATGTATGCTCATTGGCTTTTACCGCATCAATGCCCCAGTTGGGATCACGACGTCGCACGAGATGACCGCGGTCAATATCATTCGACTTGTAAAACTCATTGCCCAGTTGGTAGGCTTTATCAATCCGCGGATCAAAATACCAACGGTCGTTTTTCCGTTTAACATCCACCAGTTGATCGCCATCTATGTTTACTGCCGTGAAAAAAGCAAGACGACGCGACTTACTCATTGCGACTGAAAAATGAGTGTAGTCGAGCACCTCTTTTCCTTCATTAGTTGCCGCTACATCTTTTTTCATTTCAGTATCTAGCTGTGGCAATGGCACAATAAATTCTTTGCCTAAAAATTTATCGTTATATCCTGTTGCTTCTGCATACCAATCCGCGTCCAATACCCCTACTTCCATCGGTGCTGTTGTTGATCCGGGCATTACAACCGACAGTAAATAATCGAGCATTTTGCGTGCTTGTTCTGTTTCTAAGCTACTGCGTTTTTCACTAAGATGCTGAATGATTGAGCTAATGCGAATGCCTTCATTAGCAATCCATTTATTAGGATCAGTCGGATCTGGCACACCGGCATGATGTAGGGAAACGACCATCCATTGATCATTGAAAACAGGTGAACCTGAGGAACCCGGCTCGGTATCACTAACATAATGAACATAATCAGAAGAGATAAATTTGATTTCGTTTTCCCGAATGGTAATGGCTTTTGGTCCACCTTTAGGATGTTGGATGATGGTAACATATTCACCCTCCAAAATTTTCCCGGGCTTTGGCAAGAGCGGCAAATAACCAAAAGTCGCGAGCGGTACTGCATTCGCATTATGAGGCTCTATTGCGACTAAGGTGAAATCGAGGGCTTCATCGGTCATAAATAACAGCTCCGGGTCTAAGCGGAAACTAATGATGTCACGCGGCTTGAAATGTACATCGTCTTCATAATTAAACTCAGCCACCGCATACATCGCGGCTTCAGTTGTTTCTAGTACATGATTATTCGTGAGCAATAAATTGGGACCTACAAGAAATCCGGTGCCGTAACCTTCAAGTTGCCCATTTTTTCCACGAATTGAAATGCGACAAACTGCTTGGCTGACATCAAGCCCCGCCTGCAAATGCGCAATCGGAAACAAATCACTTTTGTTGATAATTCGTTCGATCGCCAAATTATCGTGGTGATTGATAATACTCGACCGCGTCATCATTTTTTCTTCTGTAGCCGCTGTATATTTCTCTGCTTTATGTTCTTTATCAAATTTTAAATACCGCTGCAAAGCGGCTTGTTGTATCTTTTCCATTTTTTCGACCATTTGAGCCAGCCCCTTTAAGTGGTTGAGTTTTGGTCTTACTTGGTCATATTTTCATTCTAAAAATTAAATATTCTAATTATTAACTTCAATAAAAGTTTATCATAACTGAACAAAGAAAACTCATTCCTAGGTATGGAATGAGTTTTCTTTTGAGTTAAGCTTATTTATCTTTCATAAGTTTCTTTTCGCCGGTTTCCGGATCACGCACTACTTTGTCTTCAGTTGGAACGTAGTCTGTGCCCTCATCAGCGGTTTCATGGGCCTTAGCTTCTGTCGGAGATTCCCATCCTTCATCACTACCACCCAATACTTCACTAATTTGCTCAACCATTTTATCTACTGTTGAATCGTTTTCTTCTTTTTGACGTTCGGTGTTCTTACCTTGTGAGTTGTTTGTCATTTGGCATCCCTCCAAGAGTTTTATTGTTTTAGTTTACCCCTTGTGTTGGAGAATAATCATTATTTTGTGAGCTGGTTTGGGTGCGCTGTGTTTGTGGCGCACGGGTTTGGGCATATTGGGGTTGGGGGTTGGGGGTTGGGTCGCGGACAGTATTTTCGTGATTTGGACAGTATTCGAGTGGATTCGGACAGTATCTCCAGATTTTTCCACTCACACAGATCAAAACCTTTTAATACCCAAGACCAGGAAAGCGCAAGAGCGCGCTTTCCGCTCCGGACAGTATTTTTTTGAATTGGACAGTATTTGAGTGGATTCCGACAGTATTCATCCCGATTTGGACAGTATTCCACAAAATTCGGATAGTATTACCAGATTATCCCACTCACAAAGATCAAAACCTCTGAATACTCAAGACCAGGAAATCGCGAAACCGCGCTTTCCGCTTAAGATCTAGCCCCTTCAAGTCAAAAGAGTTCTTATTTTCAGTAAACTTAGGGTAAACTAATAGTTGAAATGACTATACATAAAAAGGGGCTATGCAAAATGGATTTTATTACATTAAATAATGGATTAAAAATGCCGCAATTGGGCTTTGGTGTGTGGCAAGTTGAAAATGATGAAGCAACGAAGGTTGTCGCGAAAGCGTTAGAGACCGGTTACACTTCGATTGATACGGCGATGATTTACACAAACGAAATTGGCGTTGGCCGTGCGTTAAGTGATACGAAAATTCCGCGCGAAGATTTATTTATTACGACGAAACTTTGGAACTCAGACCAGGGTTATGACAGTACTTTACGTGCATTTGATGAAAGCCTAAACCGTCTTGGACTTGATTACGTGGATTTGTATTTGATTCATTGGCCGACTCCGGAGTTTGATACTTATGTTGAAACGTATAAAGCATTAGAAAAGTTGTACAAAGATGGTCGCGTGAAAGCGATTGGCGTTTGTAATTTTGAAATCGAGCATTTGCAGCGGTTATTGGACGAATGTGATGTTCCACCGGTGTTGAACCAAGTAGAATGCCATCCCTACTTGGCTCAAAAAGACTTGAAGGAATTTTGTGCCAAACACGATATTTACCTAGAAGCTTGGAGCCCACTTGAACAAGGTGGCGACGTGTTGAAAGATCCAACCGTTAACAAAATTGCAGAGTCGAAAGAAAAGTCTCCTGCTCAAGTCGTGTTGCGTTGGCATTTGCAAAACAACACCATCGCGATTCCGAAATCGGTTACCCCATCGCGCATTGAAGAAAACTTTGATGTGTTTGACTTTGAGCTAACGAATGAGGAAATGGAAGCAATCAATGCGTTAAACAAAGAGCGCCGCAACGGACCTCACCCGAATGATATGAATGTACGTTAATAATTTTTTACCGCCACTTTAATGAATAAAGTGGCGGTTTAACGTATGATTAAGAAGAATTATTAATCATACGTATTGAAAGGAGGAGAAGCAACTTGAGACATCTTCTTGCGCTTGGCATTAAATTTGTCATTGTGACCTTTGTCTTGGTTCTAGTGCTGACCTTAATCTTTAACGTTTCATTCGTAACCACTTTATTGATTAGCTTGGCGTTGACTGCGTTGTCTTATTCACTTGGCGACATCATGATTTTCCTAAACGCCAGTAGCCCTGAGAACCAATCAACGCGCAACGGTATCGCCACCTTTATCGATTTTGTCATGGCTTTCCTAGTTATTTGGCTGATTGGTTGGTTACTGACGGGACAAAATATCGAAATGGTAACACCTGCACTTGCTGCAGCTGTAATTATCGCAGTGAGCGAATGGTTCTTTCACCTCTACGTTGACCGTTTTGTGGTACCTGAGTACAACAATGTTGGCGCAGTTAGACGTTAATGAACGAAAAAAGTCGATCCTCTAATGGGATCGACTTTTTTTATTGCTTTAACACACCAATAACTCTTCCATTGATGAAAACATCTTCGCTTCGCATAACAATCGGTTCATAGCTTGGATTTTCCGACATCAAAATTATATCGCTGCCCATTGGCATGTATTTTTTCATCGTTGCTTCGCCATCAATTACCGCTATAACAATATCGCCATTTGATGCATTGTTTTGTTGGTGAACAATTACAACGTCGCCTTTATTAATACCTGCACCAATCATGCTATCACCAGTAACCGTTAAAGAAAACGTTTCGGACGGAGACACCACCCATTCACGCGGCAACGTATGGAACGTTTCGTATGACTCGGTTGCCAAAACCGGAATTCCTGCAGCCACATTGCCAATCAACGGAACTGCTACTGTCTCGTGAACTTGGATCAATACTTCTTGACCCGCTTCTCTTACTTCAATTTGACCAATCGTATCTTGGTCTTCGGCATAATCGTATTGTCTACCGCTTTTGAGGTTTTTGTAAAGGCGTCGATTTTTTGTATTTGGTAAAAACTGCGCGCGGCATTTTGGTAAGTCTTGTACTTCTTCTCCTTTGCGGTCGATAATTTTGACCTCTAGCCCATCCGTCGCAATACCATAAAAAATACGACTATCCGCTTCCATATAGCTTTTCAGTTGTATCATGGCATCCTCGATCCCACTACCGAAACGTTTTACTTCCGCGATGATATAAGGCCTTGCTTCTTCGCCGGTATAAACTTGTACTGCGATATCACAATAACCTTTTTTCGAAAACTGCTGAACCGGAAATTCCAACTCCATCAATTCGTATGGATAGCCATAGGTTTCGTGAAGCTCGCGAATCAACCATTGGCGCGTAACCTCTTCTTTAGCATGAACATCCACTAAACGATCTGCCAAACGGTACTCGGTCATACTAATCGACTCGAACGGTCGAAGAGATGCCTCCTTTTTCATTCTTAAATAATTTCGATTGATTTCTTTCACAAAGCTAGACGGCTTTTTTACTGAGGACATATACAATAATTCGTTTGCGCGTGTCATGCCAACATAGAGTAGTTTACGCTCGTCGGATTCGACTGTTTTCTGATCTTCTGCATCTGCGTATAGTTCTTGCGGAATCAACCCACTGTTTAAATCTATAAGGAAGATAACCTTAAACTCCAAGCCTTTAATCGAATGCATAGTCACTAGCTTTACTTTATCCGATTCAAAATCAGGATCGTTACTTTGCAAAATTTCACAAGCGATTCCGGCCTTTTCTAAATCGGCCGCGGCACTTTCAATATTTCGGTTTCCACGAGCAACGATACACATTTCAGATAATCGATAGTCGTTCTTCAACATTGAAATTTCTTCTGCAAGAAACTTAATTTGTTGTTGAGGTGTTAAGAAAAAGCGATATATAGGTGGATGACCATGACGATCAATTAACGCTGGTTTAACAAAATCGACATTTGACTGAATACTGTCATCTGCTTCAATCAATTGAAATGCAGCAGTAGAAATCTCAGTGGTCGTTCGATAATTCTTACTTAATGTGCGTGATTTCCCGCTCATGTCATAACCAATCGTTGTAAAGGGACGACCTTTTCCAAGCCAAGACTGAGGATAAATACTTTGAGTATTATCAGCTACAAACATCAACGATGAGTATTCTTTTTCTTTGTATAATTCTTTTAAAAATTCCAATTGAACACGTGTTAAATCTTGGCTTTCATCAATAAGAATATGTGTATATCGCCCAGCATCACTCAAACGTAACTCTTCCAACGCATAGAGGTTCATAAGCTTAAAAGTAGTTAGTCCAGCTTTTTCGAGTAATTTACGAAATAGAGTCATGACTGCATAAATAGCCTCACGGGTTTGTGAATTTTTCAGTAACTTTTGTGGAGTTCCGCTATTTCCTGATGCACGTCCGATGCGATCTACAGATTGATACGTTTCTAAATCTGTCATCGCACACGAATAAATCCATTCCACTTCGTCTAATAGAAATTTACTGTTCTTTGGCAACAGCAATTTAACGTCTGGGTAAGATTTCTTCACTTCGTGGATAGCTTGTATCATCACTTTATAGGTCTTGTCCGCTGGGGAAATCTCAAGCCTTTTCCCGATACGCTTTTGATAACGTCTAAATTCTTTGAACATCATGCTGTCGATGGTGGTAATTTCGACTTCAGCATCCGAAGAAAAAAAGCGTTCTGCTTCTTGCAGTTCCTTTTCCGCCATACGCTCATACTGATGTTTTATATAATGAAGTAAAGTTTTATTATAAGTAACCAACAAAACTTTATCATTTTCCTCATGACAATAATGATCCAGCAAAAAATGAATTCTCCGAATAGCAACAGTCGTCTTTCCTGAACCCGCCACACCTTTTACTAGCATTGGTCCCGAAGGTTCTAATTCAACAATACGTCGTTGTTCTATATTCAACTTCATAGTGACACCTCCCTATTTTTACATCTTCTACCTATATTATAAGAATATTGTCATGTAATAGCAAAGACTATAAATGTAAATAGGTTTACATTTATTAGTTCTAATCTTAGAAATAAAGTCGGCTCTTGTGAAAGTTACATCTATATGTTTATACATACAAAAAACAGTACCCGAATTCTCTTCGAGTACTGTCTTCATTCATTACTTAAAGTTACCTAAACTTTCGCTCCACAAATTCTTGCTCCTGCTCTGGCGTCATAAAGCCCGTAGCTCTTCCCACTGTACCGCCATGCCAGTCCCAAATGGTGTTGTGTACATAGACAGCATTAGAAAAGTCGCCTTCTTTCCATTTGTTTAATGCCTTTAAATAAAAATCGGTATGCTTGTAATGACCCGCATAAGTGTTGACGATTGTTAGTAAACCATCGATGTTCTCAGGTGTCATTTCGACTGCACCTTTCTTTTCACTTGCAGTAATTTTTTGATGTGTCATTCGATGCATATGAATTTGCACATCAACTTCAGTCATCTCGAGATCTTCGCTTTCTACTTTTTCTGCTGAAACTGTTTGTTCAGCTTTTTTCTTGAGTACTTCGGCTACTTTGGTTATTTCTTCCCCTTTCGAGGAATTCTGAGTGAACATATAGTAGCCTCCCACAGCTAGTAATGCCAATACCCCTATTGTTATACCAATTATTTTCATGATAGATTTCATTTTCTGCAACTCCTTGATTTATACCTAGTATATAAGACGATATCCCTATTATAGTATGCAGGACACGTTAACAGCTTTCAAGCTTTTATTGGAAATCGCACACAGTAAATACTTATAAAGTCAAAAAAACGCCATCTAAAAAAAGATGACGTTTCTTGTATACTTTATTAAACTCCCACAGCCAATACTTCTTCTAAAACCTGTTCAAATAATTCTTCTTCCACCGCGGCCTCGATGAATACTTCGCCGCCTTCTTTTTCAAATAGCTCCGTTAGCAATTTCTTTGCTTGAGTAGGTTGGTTTGCTATCATTGCTGCCCGTGCTAGCTCGTAATCCGCCGGTAAATATTCCGGAGCCGCGTCTTGCAACTCACGTAATCGTGTCATTGCCGAGACACTGTCCCCAGTATTGATAGCCATAATGGCAAGCGTTAAACAAATCCATTCGTTCAGTCGAAGCTCATCAGGCAAACGACTTTCGAATTGCTCTGGTGGTGTTTTCCGGTGATCAGCAAGCAAATGCATCAATCGTACATAACTATCGCTACGATACGGATTCAGTCTGATTGCTTTTTCGTAAAACGCCTGTGCCTGGTCGATATCTTCTTCGATCGCGGCCATATCCCCTTGCCACAAGACCAGATCAATATCAGTCGGTTGTTGCTTAGAAAGTTCTTGTGCTTGTTTTTTGGCTTTGCCTAGTAGCTTATGAGACTGCTTGTTATTAGCTTCTTGGAATGTTGCTTGCAACAGTAATTTCGCCGCATCAAAATTGCCCGTCCGTTTAACTAAAGGTTCAAGTACTTCTGCTGCATCGTCTGCTCCGTCACGCTCCATAAAGAATTCTGCAAGGTGCAGGACTGGTATTTCGCTGTCTTTGTATTTTTTCGCAGCATCTGTATACAGTTCGATAATATTCGAAACGAGTAAAAAACGGCGTGATTTGTCACGTAATTTACCGAAGAAATTTGTGGATTCCTCTTCTTCTGCATCCAACAAAACTACCAATTGATCAGCGCTATAAGTTTCAGCTATCGCTAAATTTTCGCCTTTAAGTCGTTTTTTCAAACGTCTTTGAATCTCACCGGTTTTGCGCAGTTCTGCTAATAACTGAACATATTCTGGGTAAAAGCCCTCTTCTTCTGGATGCTCTTCAATCAGTTCTTCTACCAAAACAAGCGCTCGTTTGATATCTCCTTGTCGCATCCAAAATTGCATATGTTGATAACGAGAAGGAAGTGCCCCGTTCAACGCTTGTGCTTGAAGCAATAAAGTCTCAGCTTCTGCTACGTTGCCTTTTTTCTCTGCTAATTGCGCTTTTGCGGACAATAGCCACTCTTCAAGTACTTGTGCAGACACCCTGTCAAGCACTTGCGCAATTGCTAGTTGTTTTTCTTCACTATCGACTAGCTCAAACAATTCTTGCAAATCGAGCGACAATGGTTCATTTTTTAAGACGTGTAAAGCGGCTTTAAAAGCACGATCCTTATCTTCTAACGCTGTATAACTACGCATCAACCCTTCATGAGCTGCCGTGAAACTCGAGTCTGCCTTCACGCTCTTCTTGTAATGTTCGAGTGCTTTATCCCAATTGCCGGTACTTTCTGCAAGGCGACCCAAATGATAATACGCCAAATAAAATCCGTTCGCTTCTACCGCTTGCTCGTATAGTGTTTTTGCAAAACGCTGATGGTCTTCTAGCTCATACAAACCACCTTCGTAACACAATAATTCTGGATCTGCAGCAGTTTCGCGGAAACGTTTGAACCGATCGAATAAACGGCTACGGAATTGTGGAGCTTCACCAAACCCTGCATATTGCACGGCAATTTCATGAAAATGAAGCGATTCACGTTCCATGCCAGCTTCTAACAAATCGAGCGCTAGCGTTTTCCCTTTGTCGTCTTCTGATTCTTGCCAAAGCATCGCAGCGGTTCGGTTAAAATAAAACGTGTCGCCAGTTTCAGCGTATTGCATAATGAGCTTATTCATTTCATCGTGTTTTTTTTGTTTTAACAATACGTGCGCAATATGTGTGACTGTGTATAAATCTGCCGCATCTAGCGCGAGTGATTTACGGTATTCCACTTCCGCTTCCGCATACTGCTCCTGCTCCATGGCGATATGTCCCAAATACAAATGCAGCACATCGGTTTTTTCGCAACGTTCAATTCCTTCACGGATTACAGTATTTGCTAACGGCCAATCTTCTTTTTCCATATAGATTTCTGCAATGCGTATGTACGCATATGGCTCTTTAAAATCAATTTTTTTAGCTTGTTCAAACGACGCAATCGCATTTTCTTCTTGACCAAGCGCTAGTAAACAGCGACCCATTTCATAAATAAAATAGCCGTCTTCAGGATGTTCTTGAGCCAGTTCACGGAAACGTGCTAACGCTTGTTCATAAGCACCCGATTCAAATTGAATCAAACTATGCGTAATTCGCGCAAATACATCTGTCGGTTCTTGCTCAAGCGCAATACTTGACCATTTAAATGCTTGAACCGTTTTGTCAATTTCCAAATAGCAACGCGCCAAATGACTATACGCCATTGGTTGATAATGATCCAGTTCAATCGAACGCTTTAACAGTGGGACCGCTTTTTCATGTTCACTTTGGCTCATCAAAATAGCCGCTTTTAAAAACAACGCATATGGACTGTTCTTTTCTTTAACACCACCTAAACAGATTAAAGCTTGTTCGGTTTCTTCTTTTCGGTAATGCATGTGCGCTGCTAACAGCGCAACTTCAGCATCATCTTTCCCGAGGTCTGTATGGAGCTTTTCTAACCAAGTCGAATGAAGAGCACTTGCTCTTTCTGAAAATCGCGTAACCAGTCCGATCATGGCACCGTAACGTTCCTCTGGATGAGCTTCCAGAAAATCAATCGAACGATCTTTTTCTCCCTCTTTTTCTTCAGCAGCCCAAATTTCAAACAACTGAGAAAAATAAAGATGTTCCTTAGGATCAAGGTTGCTCGAAAACGAATGTTGTTCTGGCAATAAAAACACCATACTTAAAGAATCCGTTAGTTTATAAGTATTTGCGACGTCTTCATATGACAATAGGAACGGCCCTAAATCATTCGGATCTTGAATGATTAATGCTTGCAAACGGTCGTCATAGCCAATAACAACTTGCACATGTGCATTGTTTTCAATCATCATACTAAGAAGTACTGGAATTCCCGCATCAATAAGTTGCTTGTATAAATCGAGTTGCCCTTTAAAATAACGTGCTGTAAATCCGAGCGATTCCATATAAGCCATCGTTGTCTGCAGATCCGATCCCGTGACGTCAAAAACATGTTCTGCGATTTCGTCTTGCCCTTTTTTCATGCCGTATGCTTCAAGCATCAATGCTAACGATGCCGGCACACAATAATTGAGCTTTTGAACATTCGGCGTTAACTTGATTTCTTGGCGCTTGGCATCTTGATCTATTTCTCCTTTGCCGTAAACGGTTTTTTCTAACAGCTTGTGATGACTGCTGACCCACGCCTGCAACTCTTCCCATCGCTCTAGCTTATACAAGCATTCGGCCGCTACATGCACCCATGCTTTATGATGCACGTGGTACGGGTTTTCTTGATTATAGCGAGTCATTCTAGCGAGTGCTTTTTCGTAATGACCAAGGAAAAACAAAGTCCGGATCATGTCTGCACGGTATGTCCACGAGTCGGGCTCTAACTCTTGTCCCTTTTCAAGAACAACGAGAGACTCCGCTTGTCTGCCTGTCATTGCCAATACATCTGCATACAACATGCGTACTTGTTGACTCCGTTCAGTCACCTCATCACTCATTGCACCTGCTAGCACGCTTTCTGCTTGTTGCCACTCCCCACTATGAATAAAATAAAAACCTTCAAGATCTGGCCAAACAAATCCTTTTTGCGCTTTATACTGTTCCAGTTGTGTTTTTGCTTCTGGCAAACGGTTTAACTGCGCAAAAACGCGCAATAATAATTGATGTGCTGCAGCTAGTTCTTCTATTGAATCATTACCAGAATCAATGTCATGCAACCTGCCCACCATTTGCTCTTCTGCTTCCAAGCTGCGACCTGTCTCAAGTAATCTTGCGCATTGCCACGTAAATGTGCGCAACGTGCCAAAGCGTTTATGCGCTTGTGTTGCAAGTACATGGCTGTATGTATATAAATCGGCTTGATCGGTTAATTTCATCAAACGCAAAAAATCTTCTTCGGTGTGTAATTCCCCTATAAATTTCCGTACTCCTCGAACTGAACGTGCAGTCCATAACTCACGAATTGCGTTTACAACTTGTTGCGCTGTTTGTATTTCGTTTGCTTTCATCCCTGATCGTTCCCGCCTCTCCCATTGCCTCATGTAAATGTGGTTGATTTATTATATAGTGGAAAATTATAGGGCGCAATACAAATTTAGGGGGTAAAACAAGTTTATTTTGGGAAGTGGCTGAAGATTAGATTATAAGCAGGGGGTTAGCTACTGGGAGAGCGTTTTTCTCTTTCCTCCTATAAAATGATAAAGCATCAAATTAAACGACTCCGATTCACAGAGTTTGGGAATCAAAAAACGTTTCTTCTATTGAATAGAAGAAACGTCAATTTGCTATGGAATGTTTATCGAGTTTTTTCGTCCGCGAATACACCAGCTAGTTTCTGAATCGTTTTCCAAAAAGTTTGTGTGATTCCGCCTTGTTCTTTCACATAAACACTCAATCGATAAGCCAAATAAATACCACCAATATCAATCACAACATCAGAGATTCTTCCGCTTCTTTGGAAAAACAGCTGAAGGAATTCCGTGAAGAATGCAAAAAGGCTACATAAAATGATCGCTTTGTTTTTATTGTTTATCGTTTTTTCTATAATTAAAAAAAGAATCCCGAAAGACATAGCATGACCTGTTTTTTGAAATACGTAAACTTTACTGTTCAAATGAATGTCATTCATAATGAAGAGATCGGATAAATTGGGGAATACGCGAATATTGAAGTTTATTTCTTGTGCGAATAGCAAGGCTTGGAAGTTGTAGTTGTTGGTGGCTAATAAAATGCACAGCCCCCAGAAGATGGCCGGTATGTACTTTAGTTTCAAAATGTTCGTCCCTTCAATCTTCTTTACTGACATGAAATTCCAGTAGATTCTCTTAGCTTATTATATGTCGAGTTTACTTAAATGACTAGTGACTATCTGGTGTAAAAATGGAAAAAAGCAACCGGAGTTGCTTTTTTCGATAAGTTTGTACATATATCGACTTTACTATCGGTTACCGATTTTCACCACGTATCACTTTCTTCGTTATGGGCGCACTTAAAAAGTTGGATGACTTTTCAACATACTCTGTTATATAATCGCTTGCAATATGTGCATCGTAAACTTCTGCGTCTTTCCAAAACCCAACTACTTTGTAGAGGTTGTCTTCTCCGAATACTTTCATCAAATCGTAACTAATGTTGCCTTTGTTCGCTCTGGCAGCTTGGAGAACAGGCTTACATGCTTCTAAAAATTCCTCTTCATGATCCGGTTTTACCGCTAAATGTGAGTAATTAATAATCATCGTCTGTCATCCTTTCAACCGATTTTATATCAAAAACTTAATATTTAGTTAACTATATATCATTTGGATAAAAACTACCAATAATCAGTTTTTAATTTGAATAAAAAAAGAGTGGCTAAAAGCCACTCTTCAGAACTATTGCTATTACATTTCTACAGTTTCTGCGCTATAAACGTTTAAGTCCATTGGTGCGGCCATAAATGCTGGTGCTTGTTGAACGAATGCTTGGAAATGTTCGCTTGTGTTATGCGCTTGGACTGCTTCAGCGTCTTTCCACACTTCGACCATAGTGTAATGTTGCTCTTGGTCAGTGGATTTTTTTAAGTCATAGCTGATGTTGCCTGTTTCTTGACGCGATCCTTCGATTACGGCTTTAGCTGCTGCTAAAAATGCTTGTTCTTGAGCTGGTTGTACTTGTAAGTTTGCGTGAATAATTATCATTTATATTCATCCTCTAATTTTTATTTGGCGATGCTTTAGTATTCGCTTATATTATTTTGCATACGGCTTAGCATGTCGGACAGGTGTTCAATTTCTTCTGGTGTGAAATCATGTAGCATTTGATTAACAAAGCCCATATTTTCTTGGCGATAGCCGATAATTTTTTCGCGCCCTTCTGTTGTTAAGCTGACGAAAATAACGCGGTTGTCGGCAGGACTTCTTTTTCGTGTGACCATGCCGTCTGACTCGAGTTGCTTTAAGTGGCGCGTAACAGCGGCGCTATCAATATTGACGGCTTTTTGAAGCGTCGATTGATTGATTTCGTCTGTGTTATATAGCTGGTAAAGCAATTCATAGCGCGATGCACTGATGCCTGTACAGCGTTCAAATTTCGGACTGATTTGGTTAGTCAATCCTTTAAACAACTGCAAGACTTGCTCTTGTTTTGAAAATGAACATGCCATCAATTGACCTCCTCTTTTGTGATAGGGTCAATTGATAGCGTCTTCGCTTTTCATTGACCATTTTTTATTTCCATTGTGTAGTTGTTTCAACAGGCAAACGGTATGACTGGAAGCCATCATTTAATGCTTTCCCGATTGTCAGTAACATTACCGGTACATAACGATCTTTATCTAAGTCTAACACTTCTGCGATGTTTTCTTTATCATAACCGCCAATTGGGTTTGTGCCGTATCCGTGAGCGCGAGCGACAAGCATCAATTGCATCGATACAAGGCCAGTATCCAACATAATGATGTCTTTCATTTGATCGTACGATGCATTTTCATAAGCCGGTTTGAAATAATCAAGCTGCGCACGCATAACATCTGCAGGCATATAACCAAGTTCTACCGCTTTTCCGTAAATTTCTTCACCGTATTCGATGTTTTTAAGATCTGCAAAAATTGCGATGACAGCAGACGCACTCATTACTTTTTCTAAGTTGAATGAAGCAAGAGGTGCGATTTTTTCTTTTCCTTCTTCGGTATCGATGACAATGAAACGCCAAGGTTGCATGTTAATCGAAGATGGCGCTGTTGATGCTTGCTCAATAATTTGGCTCATTTCTTCGCGACTGATTTTCACCGATGGATCGTATTGTTTGATCGAACGACGGTTATTGATGATGTCGTTAAAATCGTTTGTTTTTTGGTAAGTTTCTGTAGTTTGCATATAGGACGTGCTCCTTTTTCTGATAGGTTCTGGTGTTTAAATAATGATTGAGGTATCAATCATTGACTCCTCATACAATATAAACCCATTGCGTGGATTGTGCAACTATAAAGATTGGGGAGTTTTTTGGGGCCACGCGCAAGTCTTTCTCCACCGTGCGTATGCCGCCGCCTGGACTACTCTCTCACAACGAGCAAAGAAGAAATCTTAGATGCCCCGCTTTTCGCGAGCGAAAAGCACTAAAACCTACTTGCTCCATTTCTAGAAATAGTAGTCTCTACTGGCGAGTGCGATGGTACAGCGCCGTCCGTGCGTATTTTCTCTTGAGCGTGCATATGTCCCTCGCCACCGTGCGTATTTTCCCCGGAGCGTGCGCAAGCCTCTCGCCACCATACATATCCTCACAAAAACCAACCAATTCCCAAAAATTCCGACAACAAGGGGTGACCAGACGCTTGCTCTTCGGTACAATAAGAAGAGAAGCACCGATCCAAGGAGGGTTCCCGATGTCGACATTACAAGAGATTGCCCAATCAGACGATTACGGGCAATTTGAGTTGAAAGAAGTTTATCAAGCGGCACAATTATTGCTGCAGCAGTTTCAAAAAACACGCACTGAACCGGAAAAACTAAAAGAGATTATTGAACACTTGAAAAAACGCCTGGAAGGTCAAACGGCTTATCCACTCGCGATTTTACTTGAGAGTAGCAAGCTAGGCGTTGAACACCAGCTGCAAGAAGATTGGAATAGCCCGATGAAGCAGCGCCAGCTCTTTCTCATGGAAAGCTTATATGCGCAGTTTCGCGGCAAAGTGCCGCCTACAGTATGGAACCAAATTTGCTTGAACTATGCGGAAGCGTTGATTTATGTGGGTCGTTCACTTGATGGACTCGATGTGTTGGAGCATATGACAGAAGCGGAAAATGATCCGTCTTACGAACGTTTAGACGCTGAACGTGGATGGGGATTGTTGTTTTATTCAACATTCTTGCGCGATAAAGAAGCAAAAGCGGAGGCACTTCATTTGTCGCGTGATTTATTGCGTGATGGAGTTGAAAAAATCACTAACGTTAACGGCCGCGCGTTATATGCAGACCGCTTTAAACTCGCCTTGAAAATGCTCGAAGAAATCGGTCCGGTTGATTTGACTGGTGGCTATAAGCCGAACTTTTTCGAAGGCCGCGAGCGTGAATACCGCGACTGGTGTGCAAAGCATCGCTTATTGCTAAATGATAATAATGAAGTTGACCCAGAAGGTACGATGAAAATTGATACACTCACCTACCGCTATATTGGCGCTGATAAAGAGCACGGGTTATTTCTTGAGACGTTTATGGACAGCATCCTAGCTGAGTTTACCGTGCTGCGTTGGAATCTCTTTGAGGCACTTGAGCAAGAGCCGAGCGCTGAGCGCAATGAAAAACTAAAGAGCGTATATCGTCAGTCGTTTACACTGTTCTCAAAAATCGCTCAGTTTGTCAGCCATTATTACAAACTCGAAATGACAAATCCACGTGCTGGCATGCAGCGTATGTGGTTTGAAGAAGAAAATCCGAAAAAGCCGCTTAAGCCATTTATCCGAAATAGTAAAAATGGTGCGTTAAAAGCATTGTTCTGGCTGTCTAAAGAACTTTTTGGCTACGAGCAATCAGCGGTTCAAAACGTTGCAACTGTTCGTGCGTTGTTAATACGTGATCAACTCGAACGCAGCTTTGTTCAAGTGATTACGAAAAAAGAAGAAGTCGCTGAAACTGGAGAACTGCGCAAGCATCAAATGACGCAAGTCGAGCTTGAACGCTTGGCGCAGACGACACTATTTAAAGCGCGTAATGCGTTAATGTATTTAGGATTTGCGGTTGAAATCGAGAAAAAATAAAAGATTGTAAAAGGCGTTTACGGAAAAAATCCGTAAACGCCTTTTTATAGATAACGCTCGAATACCCAAAAGATTACTAAGCCTATCATTAAGATGGTCAATAATAGAAGCGGAAGCTTTATTTTTTCCATCACCACAAACCCTTTCTTCTGCGCATGAACGATCTAAATAAGTTGGTTTCAATTATTTATATACACGTTATTTCATAGAGGTAAACATTTTGTGGTGGTTTGGGGTGATTGGATTTATTGTTTACCCGGGTGTTCGTTTGTGTTACCCGGGTGTTTGCTGGACTTACCCGGGTGTTCGCATTCTTTACCAGAAATGTTATTGCTTACCCGTGTGTTCGCTCGGCTTACCCGTGTGTTTGCATTCTTTACATGAACTTTTTGAATCTTAATCCGGGTGTTCGCACCGCTTATCTAAACGATATTCTTTTACACATTTTTTCTAACAAGAAAAAGCGACTGGCAAAATCACATGGATTCTACCAGCCGCTTTATTATATTTCCTCAAAAACTAATACCCAACTTTAACGCTTCCCCTTCTTTTTCTCATCCACTTTAATAACGATCGTCGTCAACGGATCAACTGTTAACGTGTCTTTTGATAAGGTAAAGCCGGATGGTTTTGATACTTTTTTTGCTCCTGCTTCGTCGTTGTCAACGACAATCTCACCGTTTGAGAAGTCGTAGTCGCCTAATGTAAAGGTACGGGCTTTGTTGTCCGCATTCACAAAGACGTAGTAATTTCCTGTGTTGTCAGTAGATTTATTTTCGTACGCAACAACTAAATCGGAATCTTTCATTTCTGGAATGTTGAGTAGCGAGACGTTTTTGTCCACTAACTCTTTTTCGCCTAATCGGAAAGCATTTGTCGATTTTCTTAATTCGATCAAGCCTTCTGTATAGGTACGCGTTGTGTTGTTAACGGCAAATTCTTTTTTGTTTGTTGCTTTTTGCCAATCAAATTGATTGATGGCATCTGAAGAATCGTAAGAATCATGGATGAAATAGCCGAATGGATTGCCGGCCTCATCTTCAAACTCGTGGTATTTTTGCTCAGGAACGCCTTCACCGAACCATTGCTTGGTACGGCCGTATTCTTGGCCTGCATGGATAAACGCTGTTCCTTGAGAAGTTAATACCATTGCGTTTCCTATACGGATTCGTTTATGAATTTCGAGATTGTTTTCTGGAATTGCTGGATCTTTTTTGATTGATTGCGCAATCACATCGTAAAGCGGCAAGTTATCGTGTGCTGCGATGTATTGAACCATATCGCCCGGATCGTCAGCTGCCGTGTTTGATGGTTGGCCTTTAATGTTATTGAAAATAGTCGCTACGTTTCGTGCGCCACCTGTGATAAATCGTGGTTCGCCTTCTGAGCCAAACCCAGATTTTAATTCATTGCGCATTTCGTCTGAGAATACGCCGACGCTATCTGTTTTGTCCATCCAGTCTTGATCGGCACCCATTCCCTCAAGCGATGGATCTGCGATATGTCCTGCAAACGTTCGCCACCCTTCTCCGATAAATAAAGCGTCTGGATTGATCGCAGCTGCAGCGTCATACGCTTTTTGAATCGACGGGTACGTAGCGTCGCCCATCATATCAAAGCGCATACCATCAATTTTGTACTCGTCAAACCAATATTTCACCGAGTCGACCATTAGCTTTTCAGCCATCGTATGGCTTGTTGCTAAGTTATTGCCAAAGCCGCCAAGGAAGTTTCCTTTATCGTCTTGGTACGCGTAATAATTTGGCACAATGTCATCGAGTAAACTCGTTTGCGCCGTATGCGTATAAACCACATCCAAGACAACTCCCATATCGGCATCGTGAATGGCATCGATCAACTCTTTTAGTTCTTTTACACGTAGTTCAGGATCGGTTGCGTCTTGTGAATACGCACCATCTGGTGAGAAATAATTATGCGGATCATATCCCCAGTTGTATTCGTTGTCTTGAGCTGAATAGCTTTGTTCGCGTTCGCCCATGTTGGTTTCATCGCCAAAATACCAAGCCATCACTGGCAACAATTGAACATGTGTAACGCCTAATGATTTGATATAATCGAGCTTGTCGATAAACCCGGTATACGTTCCCCATCTCGACTTTAATTCTTTCTCTATTGAAGGATCTGAAGTAAAGTCACGAATGTGAACTTCGTAAATCACCGCATCTTCTCGCTTCTCATAACCATCGATTGATGCATAGCCAAACTTCTTAGGATCGGTTGCTGCTAAATCAATTATTGCGGCTTTACCGACAGTATCTCCGTCTGGACCCGCTTCACCTTTCGTATTTACCGTAAAAGCCGCCATCGATTTTGCGTACGGATCTAAAACGGTTTTTGTTACGCCGTCATTTGTTACTTCGTATTGATAGTAATAACCTTTCAAATCCTTTATGCCCAATTCTTTCGGAGAAATGTCTTTCGACCAAACACCCTGTTCTCCAAGCGTTAATTCAACACTGCCAAGTAAAGTGGTGGCATCTTTTTTATCATAGAAATTCGCGACAACCTTACTCGCTTTAGGTGCCCACAACTTTAACGTTGCGTGACCTTTTTTATACGTTGCTCCGAGGTCATCACCGTCATAGGCAAGTGTCTGATCTAACATTCTCCAGCCCGTTGTCGCAGATACGGTTGTACCAGCGTATGTGACAGACAACGGCAGTTTATCGAGATCAAATTGCGCTTTGACATTGACCGTTTTGTCGCCCGTGATTTCTGCTCCAAGCACTTGAACGGACGCACCGTCTGCATCTTGAATTGCTAAACTAGCTACTAACTTTTCAGCAGTCAATCCTTCGGTGCTGTTAAACCCTAAGAGGAGTGTATCTTCAGAAACAACTTCTGCCGATCCAAGCCCAGATGTAACTTCTTCGTATGGAGAAATATAAACTGTATCTGAACCTTGCTTGATCCATATATGTTTGTATTTATCTACTAGATTGAACGATTTATCGCCCGCATCTTTTTCTTGCGTCGCTTGATTGACCACTAAGAAGTTTAATTCTTTTGCGTCCTTTGTCAGTTTGATGTCCGCATAGGCGCCGTAACGATCGGTTTTATCAAAATCAATCGCGCCTGTTGGCCACCCGTCTGAAGGAGACTCAACGTCACCCCAGTTCCACAAACCAAAGTCTTCATAGTCTGCATTGTCGCGTGTATAGTGAACGCGCACTGTATCCTCTGGCAACTCTACCGGTTCGAACGTATACACTTGGTCCGAACCTTGCTTGATCCAAATTTCGTTTGCTTTTGATGAAGAAATCGCAAAGTTCTTGTCTCCACCGTCTTTGCCGCCGTCTCCTGCCGTAATATCCATGACCAAAAACCCAATGTTTTTCGCATCCTTAGCTAATGGCACATCAATATATGCACCGTAACGATCGGTTTTTTCGAACATCGTCGCGCCTACTGGCCAATTGGCAGAAGGAGATGCCACGTCATTCCATAACCATGCTCCGAAGTTTTCATAAACACCGTCGGTACGGTTATAGTGAATGCGAATATTGTTTTCCGGTACCGGTTCTGCAACCACCTCACCGTCGTCTTTAGCGACACCAGTAATGTTGCCTCCTTCGACCGTTAACAACACCGTTCCACCATCTGCTTTTCCTGGAATGGTTATGTTCACGCCATCTGCTGTTGCTGCATATTCCTTACCTGAATAAGCATCTGTCACAACCGCATCTGCAGAATCCACTGCAACTGTTACCGCTTTATTTTCTTCTGCTGTATTCAGTCCTACATAAACCTGTTGATCTTTGTATTCACGTGAAAATAATAGAAACTCTTCCGCGTCAGAACCACCAACGAAAGTTCGTTCCCCTTTTGCGAATACTTTTGAATAGTCGCTTCTAAAATTTAATACTTTCGTGTAATGCGCTAAGATTTTATTGTCTTCGACACTATCCCACGCCAAATCATAGCGGTTATCGTATTGCGGGTAATTGTTTGCGCCTGTTTGACCAAGCTCTTCTCCGTAATAAATAACCGGTTGGCCTTTTGCCGTTGCTTGAAGTGTTGCCGCAACTTGCAATTTGCCTTCATCTCCAGCTAACGAATGGAGGAACCCTTCTTCATCATGGCTTCCTAAAAATTGGCCTAAAGTTGCCGTATTGTCTATTTTGCCATTTCGGTCAATCAATGCGTCATTTGCGGCTATCAAACTGCCATTGACAAATGTACGCGCCGTTTCTTTAAAACCGAAATCGAGCAGCGAATCCATCGTTCCTGTTTCCAAATACCCTTGTGTATTGTCTACTTTTGCTGCCCACGCCTCGCCAATCATTTTAAATTCAGGCATTTTTTCTGTTAATGCATTTTTAAATTGCATCCATGCTGCATCTTCTACGTGCTTGACTGTATCTACACGGAAGTAATCGATGGTGTTGCCTTTTTCTGTCGTCGCTTTATCGATCCAGTCGGTTTGCCAATCAATAATTTGTTTACGAACAGTTGGATCTTCCGTAATAAAGTCTGGCAATCCTGCCAATTCACCGACCACTTCGTCTGTTCCGACATCCGCACCTTGACGCAATAGATCGCTAAATCGCGCCCGATCAGCATCAGTCGGATAACCCGCTGGTGGATTGGCAACCGCACCGTCCATTTCTTTTAAGCCGTATCCTGAGTGATTAACCACGACGTCGACCATGATTTTCATATCTCGATCGTGTGCACCATCAATTAGGTCATGAAACTCTTGCATCGTCCCAAAATGCGGATTTAACTCCCCAAAATTATTGGCCCAATATCCGTGATAGCCAAAATAGGGATCTGAGGTTTCATAATACCGAACATCGTGTTTGATATTTTCAACAACTGGACTAATCCAAATAGTGTTGACACCAAGATCATCGAGATAGTCTAATTTACTGGTAATTCCTTTAAAATCGCCACCTTGATACGTACCACGTGAAGCGGTATCATAATTCAACTCATACGGGTCGTTATTTGATGCATCCCCGTCAAAAAATCGGTCAGTTAACATAAAATAAATAACCGACTCGTCCCAGTCAAAATCCCCTTCGCCAACCGACTGTCTTGTTTTGACTTCGACTGACGCGGTTCCCCGGTATTTATTGCCATAAGAATCTGTCACTGTTAGCGGAACTTCTTTTGTCCCAGCAGCGATGTCATCGTCTACGGCAATCGAAACTTCACTTACGGTTGGATCAATTTCTAATTGAGCCGAACCGCCCAAAAGAGAAGTATCTGCAACAATTTTTGAAATTTGAACGTCTTCTGTTAGCCCTTCAATCGTAACCTTTAACACAGCGTTTTGATTGTAATCGATCGCTTCAGGTGCAACCGTTCCACTAACCGTTAACTCCGCTTGGTTGAATACAAGCGTTGAGGTGCCATCTTTCGTGTTGTACGGATCTGTTTTTTCCGTCGTCACACCGTCTTTTGTCACGAGGTATGTATAAGGATTTTCCCCCGTCGGAATATCATTCGCCGAAAACACAAAACGTTCGTTTTCTGGTTCGTATGTCATTTCGTGCGTCCCGCCATCAAACTGCAGTTCAACTTTTTCGATTGAATCCATTGCGTCTTGCTCAAAAAGTTCCTTGTCTCGGTAATAAAACACAGCGTTTCCGCTATCCACAACAGGCGCAGAGCCATCCGGTACAATGCGAATTTGTTCTTCGCCACTCGTCACGAAAGCTTTTGTCAATGCGTCATTTTTATTCACTGGGATAAACCGATCACCAAACTCTTTTTCAGCTGTATTCCAGTCTTCTGTGCTACGTAACACAAAGCCGAACTTCTCCGTTTCTGGAGCAACAGCGATATGCGTGATTGCTACGCCGTTTTCATACGACTCAAAATTGATTTGATCGTTAACTCTTCCCGTATTCCAAGCCCATATATTCCAGTCCCCGTAAGTTTGATCTTCGCGAATATAAGACAAACGTACCTCTCGTTCGGCCGTTGCTGTTGCACCTTCAGCTTGTACCGGTTGAACTTGAACAAATGGCATCCACGTACTCATAACTAGTAACAATACTAATACCATTAAGAATTTTCGTTTCAGTTTCTGGGTCCTCTTCACGCTGTCATCTCCTCTTCTTTTTGCTTAAGAATAGCCTATAGATTGACAATAAATCCTCCTTTTACGAGTGAGACATCTTCCACCCACAGTTTGTGAAATCGTTTGCACAAATGGGCAGACTCGCTTACGTTTTATGCTAAATGATTGCTTCTTGATGCATTTACCTCAATATATGTAAGCGTTTGCAAATGACTACTAGTTATTTTACCTGAATATTTAGTGAACGGCGATAGGCAGTTTGGCTTGTTTTGGAAATAGGCTTACCCGGGTGTTCGCTCCCTTTACATGAACTTTTCGCGTTTTAACCCGGGTATATCTGGTTTCTATCGAAATTTCATCTCCAACAAAACATGCACACCAGCTATTCTCACAACTGGGTGCATGTTTTCCTTAACAAGGATCTTACAATTACGATTGAAGCACAAACTTCTCATACAAGCTACTCAAATCTCTTTCAAACTGCGCAATCAATTCCTCGCGCTCTTGTTGTTCTAACTCAAACACAGGACTCGTTAATTGGTGTGCCGATTTTTGAAGTGCATCAAACTTCCACATCCACTCAAAAGGTATTTGAGGCTCTAGAAAATTAATTTCCGAAGTGACCGGCAGTATAAGGTCATAACTTGCTGTATCATACGCAAAATCATATCGTTGCTCTTTGCTTAACTCGTGCCACTCTCTATAAACTTCCGTTATAAACCCATCAACCGTTCCATCAAACGAGCTTTCTGTTTTTTGATTGTATTTATTTTTAGGATTAGTGACATTGTGTTTAGACATCTCCAATTTTTCATCTTCTTTATCACTCGGTTCTTCTTGAACAACAGGTTCAGCTGAATCTACTGTATTGACCCAGATGATGATACCTCCGAGTATGACAAGTGTTAATGTAGGAACCGCAATTATTATTTTTCTAATCAAAGCTTTATTCTCTCCTTTAGTTAATGCTTGTAGCTATAGTTCTATCATACTAATACATAGAATGTATTTCCAGAATCTTTCTATTATCTTCTTTGAGCACCTTACACCACTACTTCATAAGAAAGCAGTACAATAGATACATAACACTATAGGAGGTATACATATGCGTTTAGAAAATAAAGTCGCGATCATAACAGGTGGCGCAAATGGTATTGGGAAAGCAATTGCTGCAGCGTATGCAAAAGAGGGCGCGAAAGTATCACTTGCCGATTTTAATGAAGAGGCGTTAACAGGCACAGTAAAAGAATTTACAGCACAAGGATTCGATGCGTTTGGCGTCAAAGTAAACGTAGCATCTGAAGAAGACATCCACAAAATGGTGGACGACACGGTGACTCATTTTGGACGTGTGGATATTTTAGTCAACTGCGCGGGCGTCTTAGACAAAATGCAAGCTGCTCATAATGTAGAAGACGATATTTGGAATCGTGTAATGGACATTAACGTCGGGGGCGTCATGCGCGGATCACGCAAAATTTTGCCGCTCTTTACTGAACAAGGTGGCGGCACAATCGTTAACTTAGCTTCAATCACGGCTCTTACTGGCGGACGTGGCGGCTTAACGTACACAGCTGCGAAACACGCAGTAGCGGGCATGACGAAAAACATCGCCTCTATGTACGGCGAACAAGGCGTTCGTTGCAACGCTATTGCACCGTCTCAAGTGGATACCGGCTTAACACAATCAATTGACGGCTACGACATGTTCGGCTTAAAACAAGCAACACGTGGCAGAAGTTTCATGGGTCCAAGTGCAACACCAGAAGACATTGCGAACATTGCATTGTTCTTAGCGAGTGACGAATCGAAAACGATTAACGGCGTAGTGCTTGCAGCTGATGCTGGATGGAGTGCTTACTAATTTCATATTCCATAAACAAAAGATGCCCCTTTCGAAATCATACGATTTCGAAAGGGGCATCTTTTTCACTCAAACCCTATTTCTCACAAGCAATTAAATCTTTATCACGATCGCTCTTTTTATTCGCGTCATACAACGCTTGAGAAACAAACGGCTTATACTTCGTAGCGCCGCCTTTGTTTTTCACTTTTGAATTGCGGGCAATTCCGCCTTTATATACTTTGTTGATAGCGGTACAGTTGGCGTATGTTTTTGCTTTTACTGCTGCCGCATCTACTGGTGTTGGTACTGCGCTGAATGTAAAACTAATAGCAACCATCAAAGACATGATGGCAAAACCAATTTTCTTCATCATTAGTTCCTCCTCTTTAAACTGTTCTCTATGAAATTTTTAGGAATACCAAGTTGAATCATCCAAATTTTTCTAGTTAATTCATTCTATCAGGTATTCTCACCCGTGACTATATACTTAAAAAAATTATATTCCTCGAAAAACACATTCACCTAACTTACCTTCATCGTCTTGTTTCCGCTCTTATTACCAGCCTTATCTTGAAGCTTCACTTTCAGGTAACTCCCTTTTTTCTGTGGGCTGATCTTCACTTTGAAGTTTCCTTTGCTGTCTACCGTTCCTTGACCGATTTTCTTACTACCGTTATAAATCAGGACAGTTGCCGACTTTTCCCCTTTGCCGTACACAGCAGTCGATTTGCTGGTAACTTTGTTGACCGTTGGGACGGCTGGTGCCGTTTTATCAACCACTTTAACGGTTTTGCTGCCGCTTTTGTTTTTGGCGGGATCGACTGCATAAACAGTAATTGCTGTACCTGTTTTTTGTTTTGCGATTTGGATCGAATAACTTCCATTTTTTGCAACCGCTTCGCCAAGTTTCTTGCTCCCCACATACGCGTAAACTTTGGCACCGGATTCCGCTTTTCCGCTCACAGTAACTGCGTTGTCACCTATCGTATTTACGCTCGGTACAGACGGCGCAATTTTATCAATCACTTTTATGGTCTTTTTCGCGCTTTTATTGCCGGCTTTATCCACCGCATATACATCAACCAGTGTACCGGCCGCTTGCTTCGGAATAGAAATGGTAACAGTGCCCCATAACGCTGTAGTTTGGCCAATCAAGTTGCCCCCGACAGTTGCGTAAACCGTTGCTCCTTTTTCGGCTTTTCCGCGCATTAGTCCGTCCGCATTGCTCAATGCATCTATCGTTGGAACACTTGGTGCAACTAGATCTTTCTTCGGCTCCGTTTCTTTAAAAATATAAAGTGTACTACCACCGTAGCCGTATATACTTGATCCGTCTGACTGCAAATTCTCAATATTACCTGCATCTACCTGGTCCAATAAATTCCCAGTCGAATCATAGACTTGCAGCTCGTTCTGTTCACCCGAATCGTTTATTGCTTTTCTTTTAGCTACAAATAATTTATCCGAACTTGTCGTCGCAATATCAAAGACATGCTCATCAAATACTTTTTCAAACTTTACAGTTCCTGAATCACTCAAGCTTTTAATCGTCGAAAACACATACTCATTATGCACGCCAGAATACTGCTTAAAGTAATAAAGTCCGTCTCTTGAAGCGATAAAATCTTGAACGAAATTATAGCGATTCCATTGAATATTGTTTTTTTGCTTTTGTTGCTTGATTGCCGGAGAGTCCATGTTGAGACTCATCTTTACACTTCCGTCAAAATAATGAAAATTGTGGAGTTCTTTTTCGTCGTTGCTCGTAAGCAATCCAAAATCTTTTACCCCAACTCTTACCTCTTGGTCCTTGCCTACATCTTTTTTATATAAAATCTTCCCGTTGCTAGGATTTATCGCCACCAATACATCTTTTACACGTAGCGGGTCTGTTCCTTCAATCCCTTGTGCGTAAATGACACTGTCATCAGGAACGAAGGTGTGCTGAGTGCTCATATGAGAAGCTAACGGGACGTGCCACATCTTTTGCTTCGTAATAAGATCGATGGAATGGATGCCTTTCGAATCTTGGAAGACAAAGCTAGTATTGTTGAGCACGCCTGCCTTAAATCCTTCAGCTTTTCCTTGCATGATAAATTTCCCGTTCGTATCATAAACGAAAAAACTGTTGCCCGTTGCTTGTTTATTGGCCAAAACAATATAATTATCATTCATAAAGACACGCGAAACTTTTCCGAAGTTTGCGGTTTCTGTATAGTTGCCTGTAGCCATCACTTTCCCAGTAACAGTAGAATAGATATACAGCACATTGCGGTCCACTATTGCCAATTTGTCTTTCGTAATGGCATTTGGCCCTTTTTCAATGATTGTCCAATTCAACGCTCCTGTTTTGCTGTAAGCAGAGATAACGGCAGCTTGGTCAGCGTAATACCGGTAGGTCGTAATAAATTGATCATCAAAAACATCCAACGTCGAAACTTGGTTGTTCATTTGAATCTTTTGCACTTCAATAAAGGTTTCATCCGTGGCTTCTGCACTGGAATGAGTAGTCATTATGCCAAACACAGGCATTAGTAAAGCAGCCATTACACTTACCCGCAATAATTTTTTCATGATGTATCTCCCTTTTTCTCAAATGAGCCCTCAATCCCACTTCAAACCCATGCTAACCCCTTACCTTTTCGCACATAAACTTTCCATATTTTTGAATACTCTTTTCTTAGAATAGACTATTTAGCATGATAAATACATACTTATTTAGTGAGTTAAATTTATTGTCTAGCACAAAAATTCCAACTTAATATATAGAGTGTTTTATTCATTATTTAATGTGGAGAGACTGGGAGTAATAATGACCGTCTTCTATGGATAAATCATGCCTAGTAAGTTATATGGCATCGGCATCTACAAAAATCTAAGAAATGTTACCTGATTTAATATGCCATTTCTATCTATTCATAGCCTAAAAAAACCATCCACGAAAGTCAGTCTAAACGACTTTCGTGGATGGTCCTTTTTATAAATTACTCATTCAATTATTTCGTCTGTCCATTCCCTCGCACAATATACTTTGTCGAAGTCAACGCTGGCAAGCCCATAGGACCGCGCGCGTGGAGTTTTTGGGTGCTGATGCCGATTTCTGCGCCAAAGCCGAATTCGTCGCCGTCTGTGAATCGTGTTGAGGCGTTGTGGTAAACGGCGGCTGCATCGATTTCGTTGAAAAATTGTTCCACACTCGGAGCATCTTCAGAGATGATCGCTTCTGAGTGTTTCGTGCCGTAGCGATTGATGTGTTCGACAGCGTCGTCGACTGTATCAACTACTTTAATGGCCACTTCAAATCCTAAATATTCTGTTGCCCAATCGTCTTCTGTTGCAGGATCAACACTAGATGAAACTTTCTGTACAGCGTCGTCTCCGTGGATCTTCACGTCGTGTTCTTCCAAAGCCGTAACAAGTTCAGCTAGATGAGAAGCTGCCCAATCTTTCTGTACAAGAATTGTTTCACACGAATTGCAAACAGATGGACGTTGCGTTTTAGCGTTGATCGCAATGTCGATCGCCATTTGTACTTCTGCTGTTTGATCGATAAAGACGTGGCAATTGCCTGCTCCTGTTTCTAAAACAGGTACTGTCGCATTTTGAACGACTGTTTGGATTAGTTTTGCACCACCACGTGGGATCAAGACATCCAAATAGTCGTTGAGTTTAAACATTTGAGATGCTGTTTCGCGACTTGTGTCTTCAAGCAATTGAACCGCTTCAACCGGCAATTTTGTTTTTTCAAGTGCTCGGCGTACTACTTGGACGATTGCTTTATTGGAGTTGATAGCTGTTGAACTGCCACGCAAGACAATCGCATTGCCTGTTTTCAAGCATAGGCTTGAGGCATCTACGGTTACGTTAGGGCGCGCTTCATAGATCATGCCGACGACACCGATCGGTACACGGATTTTGGTCATCGATAGTCTGTTAGGCTGCTCCCATTGTTCGAGGGTTTCTCCGATGGGGTCATTTAACTTGGTTAACTGGACGAGCGCATTGGCCATCGTTTCTAAGCGAGCGGCGTCGAGTGTTAAACGATCAACTAACGAATCGTTCATCCCGGCTTCGCGTCCGGATGCGATGTCTTTTGCGTTCTCTGCCAAAATAAAATCTTGTTCTTCTAGCAATTGAGCTGAAATTACTTGCAAAGCCTCATTTTTCTCGGCTGTTGTTGCTTTCGCTAAGTGGAAAGCCGCCTTTTTTGCTTTTTGTGCTTTTTCGATTAGTTCTGTTTTGGTTTTGCGTTCTTCTGTTAATGTTTCAGTCATTCTTTGTCCCCTTTCAATTTATGAAGTTACTAAAACTTTTGGTTCGACGAGTGACCCAATATACGTGCCGTCGCCTTTTCCTTCGGAAATATCGACAAGCTTTTCACGGCCTTCGCCTGATCCGATAAACACTTGAATGCCTGCATCCACTGCTTTTTTAGCTGCTTCTACTTTCGACTTCATCCCGCCTGTTCCAACACCTGACGCGCCTTCTGCTGTCGCGGCATCTTCCATTTCCTGATGAATTTCTGTCAGGAATGTGTATTTTTCGGCATCTGGATTTTTCATCGGATTGTCTTGATAAATGCCGTTTATGTCTGTCAAAATCATTAAAAAGTCTGCGTCAATGAGCGTGCTGACTAACGCGGACAACATATCATTGTCACCAAACGTCAATTCTTTCATAGCGACCGAATCATTTTCGTTAATGATTGGCAACACGTCTCGTTCTAATAAATTCGATATCGTGGCATTTGCATTTTTGTATAGATCTTTTGTTAAGAGTAATTGTGCTGCAACAATATCGTGTGTTTTGCATTCATCTGCGTATGCTTGCAACAACAACCCTTGCCCAACAGCTGCAGCTGATTGCTTATCTACCACTTTATCTGGTCGCGTTGCGTACCCAATGCTCTTAAATCCGGCTGCTACTGCACCTGATGAAATCAATACCACTTCATGGCCTTGTTCTTTCAAGCGTGCCACTGCCTGTACATGTTCACGCAATTTGCTAATTGACAATTTCCCGTTCAACTCCGTCAACGAACTACTGCCAATCTTTACGACGATTCGTTTCTTCTCCACTAACTACCATCTCCTATTTTCACTGAAAATTCTTTTCTAAAATAAACCCTACTGATCTTGTAGCATGTTTTCTTACTAAAAACTGCGCTGATCTAGATTTTATTTAATTTTATAGACCGAATAAATCTGGCGAAAAAAGTTGTATTTAGTAAATGATGAGCGTTAAATCTTGCTTAGGTTTTAAAACCAAATTGTGGTCTTCTCTTTAAACCCAAGCCTTTTCTCACCAGCGCTTCGCAACGTTCGGTATTGTTTAACGGTCGCGTACAGATGACCTTAAACAAAATCGTAAGTTGCAATGGTAACATATATTTTGTTCGTTTCCAAATTCTATCCATTTTTCAGATCGATTTTTTAGCTGCTAAAGCCTGCTGTATGTAGGAGTGTGGTTATTTATAAAAACTTAAAATAGTTGTTGTGAAGAAATGTACATACGTTAAAATTTTAATGAGCAACTACATTATTCTTTCTTCCATCTTCCCCAATTAAAGTATTTCCACCTAACATCCCCCCTATAATTGAAATTATTATATACTATTACATAAGTGATTCAGGAACTCCGCTTTCAAAATTAAAAGCGAAGTGCTGATTGCAAATTTGAAGTTGAGGTGAAAGATTTGGATTCGACGAAAGCCAGACTCGCTGCAAAAGTTATTGCAACGACCGGTATATTTACTGCACTACTTTTTATGGGCATGCAATTCACGGTACATCATTTTATGAGTAAGGAATCTTTACTTTTTCCGGCCATTATTTTATCCATTGTCTTGCTTTACCATGCGCTGATAGATCGTAAGCTTGTCAGCCAAAAAAGTAATTTAATCGTTCTCGGTTTATTACTGCTTTTCACTACTTATTACGTATTAAACAATAACTCGAATGCACCATTAAAACTTGAATACATAACGTATTTCTTGCTGATTGTTGCACTCTTTATAGCTATTGTATTCTTTAAAAACAGAATTGTAGATAAACGGATGTGGATCGTCTTTACTTTCATTTACGCCAATGTTTTCTTTTTACCAATTCTGCTATCTATCAATATCTTGATTGCCGCAAATTCAAACGGCATCATTGCTTTTTTGCTGCTATTCTTTTGCCTCATCAATCTCAATGAAAAGAACATCATCCTAAAAGTGCTGAATCTATATACGACGATTTTGTTAGTTATCACGTTGTTCACAGCCACTTCTCGAACTGCCATGATGGCTTTCATCATTGTCATCTTTATTTTCTTTGCAATAAAATATCTATCCCGTTTTACGTTCCAACTATTGACTGCATTAATCCTCTTGAGTCCGGTGGTCACTGCACTATATGTTTATTTAAAATATACTTCCATCGGCCAAACTCTAAATGACCTCAGTATTCAGGTTACGGGGAAAATATTCTTTTCAGGGAGAGATCAAATTTGGGGAGATGCAGTAGAAACTGTACTACAGAAAGGTGCATTCTGGACAGGATTAGGCATCAATACTGAATTCGAGAAGCTAGGTGGCTATCTGCATAATCTGTATGTGCAAGTTTTTTATCAAACTGGTTTTATCGGACTCATTTTAGTAGTAGCACTGCTCTTTTCAATCGCATGGGCTGTCGGAAAAGCGAAGGTTTTGGATACTGATGCCAGAGTCTTGATAGGCTATTTTATCGCTATTCTATTTTTACAGGTGTTTGAAGGACATTTGATTTATAAATTCGAAATCATTTCGGTATTGATGTGGATCATCATAGCTTTCCTAATTAGAAAGTCTTCTCATCAGTTGTCACAAGAACAGAAAGCCTGAATAACCATAATAAAAACCAGCAGCCACTCTTTTAACTTAGAGTAGTTGCTGGTTTCCCCCGCTTCCTGGAACCAAATTTTAATAATAATTTCATATATATATAAACTACAAAACTCCATTACCAAGAATCTCATGTTCCCGGTAATGGAGTTACTTATTCATACGATTTTTAAAAAGAATTATAAAGCCCAAGTAGCGAAAATATTTTCTACTCTTTGGCACTTGAATTCAACTGATTATTCGTCCTCAAAATCTTCATCCAGAACAGCCATTCCGTTTTCCCACTCAATCTCCTCGAATCGATCAATCATCTCCAGCTTCACTTGAAATCCCTCATAGCTCATTAGCATCTTGCCAACTTCATTCCAAGTATAGGATTTCCCATCAACCGCTACTAAAGGTATCTGATCATCTGATAAATCCGATTCGATGCGTCCAACTAAACGATCGTTTATTAGTGAATGAAAGTGCTGACCATTTGGAAATTCACCTTTTTGAATATAGATTTCAGCCATTCCTCGTTCAGCCTTGGCTATCAACTCTAAGAACAGCTGTCCTTGATCTACGTCTAGCTCGCCATGGACGGTAAACTGATAACCACCATCTACCAGCTCTTCAGCTTCCATAATGACACCAATTGGATCGAGCGTTTTTCTTAACCGAAAGTGGTGTGGCTCGCCTTCTCCGTCTTGAATCGTTACGCCATCTGGATAACTTGTCGCTTCCACGCTAAGCATATCTGTCAACATCAGGTTATAACAACTCAAACAAAGACGCTCCGACTTTATTGTTGAATTCCAGTGAATATAAGCATCTTTTTTCTCGCATCGATCACATAGCGACATGTCCGCACCTCTTTTTCTCATTTGCTCTTTCTCTTTTACAATAAGCAAAAATAGACGAGATTGAAATAACTAAAAATTTCTCCAGTTGCTCCCTGTGTACGGCTCAGTTATGACTATTTACGATCCTGAATAAAAAAAGGAAAGCTGCCTTTGAAAACCGTTAGGGTTTCTGAAGACAGCTTTTTTCGAATACAATTGTCGTGAATATACTGAATCGCGTCTGTCACAGGGGCGCGATTTTATTCCGTTCAACATAAAAAGAGACAGTCCGTGTTCGGCTGCCTCTCACTTAGAAAACTACATTTCCCCGCTTAATTCAACGAGAATTTTTGATTGGGATTTGTCATTAGTCAGTGCTTCGAACCCTTTTTCCACGATGTCGTCCAATTCAATCTGGGAAGTGATGACACCTTGTGGTTTCAACTGTCCTGTACCGATCAAATCAACCGTTTGCTGGAATGTTGTAGGCGTGTAGGCAATAGACGATGTCACTTTTACGCCTGTACTGGTCAATTGCATAGGATTCCATTCGATCGGGCGTGCAAAAATCGATACAATGACCATTGTGCCCCGTGCACGCGTTACGTCAATAGCCTGTTTGAATGTCGGTGCGACACCGGCCACTTCGAAAGTTACGTCCACACCTTCAGGGATTACATTTTTCAACGCTTCTACAGGATCCACCTGGCCTGAATTGAAGACGTGGGTAGCTCCCAGTTCTTTGGCTTTTTGCAAGCGCTCTTCAGACAGATCGAATGAGAAGATTTTGCTTGCGCCAGCCGCTTTAGCAGCAATAATGGTAAGCAAACCAATCGGACCTGCACCAAATACTGCGACGGTGTCACCAAATTGCATATTGCCTTCTTTAACGGCTTGTACAGCCACCGCTGTCGGTTCGACCAACGCGCCATCCTGCAACGTCATACCTTCTGGTAATTTATAGACAAAGCTCTCACCGGCGTTTACATACTTGGCGAATCCACCGTCAGAGCCCAAACCGATGAATTGGAAACCATCATAGGCATCCACATCTTCCGGCTTGTTGCCGAATGTGTACATAGGGTTAATCGCAACACGGTCTCCTTCTTTGACAGATGTGACGTCTTTCCCAACTTTTTCGACTACCCCCGCAAATTCATGTCCCATTGTGAGAGGAGCCTGTTGGCCAGTCAACTCATTATTTTTCTCAACAGGGATGAAAACAGGACCTTCCTGATATTCATGCAGATCCGAACCGCAAATGCCAGCCCACGCTACACGCACAGTTACTTCATTGTCCTGCAAAACTTTTAGTTCACGTTCTTCCACCCGGATGTCTTTTTCTCCATACCATACTGCTGCTTTCATTTTCCTACCTCCCAGTTTTATAATCCGATTCACTATTCTTTCAGTAAAATATTTGCATTAATAGATTAATTCAAGATAATTATAACACTATATATTTTGCCATTCTAGGAATATACTCGACCAGCGACAAAAATATTTGCAATATTTAATGAAAACACCTTATCTTAATTCTCTTCCTATGATTTTTTTATGTTTTTACTTATATGAGAATTGCTGTAAACGCTAAACTAGAGTAAACAGTTTTCCACAAATAACGGTAAACAGATTTCACCAAATAAGACTCCACAGTTTAGTAACTGTTCCCAGAGAACGGCGCAATTCATAACAATTCAGCTTTCTGTATAAATGATGGAAATCCAAGCTCTTGAACCTTGAGTTCTAGGACTTGGATTTTCTTTTGCATTTATTTGTAGTAAATTGTCTGAATTCTGTAGAATTGTTTCTTTCCCAGGGACGCGAATTTCCACAATTTGCTATTCTTACAGCTTTAATGGAAAACATTCTCCAGGTGGCCCGTGTGTATGGTTCAATTATGACTATTTATCAATCTCACTAACATACACACCCCCTTCGAAATCGATTGATTTCACTGAAGATGGTATTTTCTCTATTCAATCTGTTTGTATAAATTGAATTTTTTCGCTCACAGGGCGCGTTTTTTCTTTTTTAACATATTCGAAAAAGGGGATACACTAGTTTATTTCTCAGGATAGCGATTCAATTGTTATTTAAGATTTCATTCATTTCCTGGATTTGCGCTCTTAAAACTTCAATATTTGGTGTTAAATCATTAATGTCGTCAGATTCATAGGTTCTATTTAAAATAATTTGGATATTATCAATAGCTACTAGAACATTTCCCTTTAATTTTCTTGCTTCGTCGGTTTGTACATCTTTTGAAGTTAAGATTATCTCAGTATTTTCGAATTTTCTACTTAATTCTAAATTCATATCATATCCCTTTTCAACTTGCCAAGTAGTTAAATTTAAACTGTTATTGAAGCTTTCATATTCTTCAAGAAATATTGCAAACTCTTTTGAATCCGGAATGTACCCATCATAAAGAAGCGAACGTAAGGAATTAAAGTCTTGATAATTCTTATATAAATTATAACCATATATTCCTACAAATAAAAATACTACTATGATAAGACCCATTACAATTTTTTTCTTCATCGAGATTCACCTTCACTATATATTATTAGTTTATTACTATATTAATAATACCATCCCCTAATAGTCGAAGGTATCATTTTTTAAAATGCGAAAATATTTATTATAAATAAATATACAGTTTAAGGTAAAAGCATATTAAAATATACGAAACTTTTTTACAATACATAATTCAAGAAGTTGCAGAAATCTGCAGGTGCATATTATCATCCATTAGCCATTACTCACTTACAGTTCTTAGGTTTATTAAGAACGCTATTTTGTCAAAAGGCCTATTCGCATTTTTGTTTGCTGACTGTCAGCATCTATATTTAACATTATCCAACTGAGACAAAATTACCTTCGGTAAGAAACTAGATTTTTCCTGCATAGCTCGTTTCTGCTATATTCAGATGAAGAGGTTCAAAATTTTTTAACCGACAAGTGTTAAAAAAATTGTTGCAGGAACCTTTTGATAAGTCCAATACAGCCTATTGCCTTTATTGCTCGAGTTACCGACAAATAGCGGAAGAAGATTCGCATTCAGAACGGTTTGATCCATAGATTCATATGGAGCGGTGAGCTGTCCGCTTTTTCCCTTTCATTCTTCTTTTTTTCTGCTCTCAAGGGACCGGACAATTCATGACAATTGCACTTCTTTCATAAACTTATACTCTAACTTTAAGGGGGCACTACAGAACCTTGTGTTCATAGGAATATAGCTTCTTTCTCATATAATTGTCATGAATTTTATAAATTGTTTATAATTACTTCTTTTTCATGGACGTAAATTCTTATTATATAGGAGTCGTTCTTTTAGATGGCTATATGCACCGTCTCATGTACAAAGTCTTTCAACTTACTTATGGCGCTAATTCGACAAGGTCTTGACCGTTTCTTCTGTTGGTAAAACCAAATCGATGAACGAATCGCATTTTTTACTTCTCCAGTCCTCGAATCACCACATCAAATAGCAACGCCTGACGTTCAACTAAACTAAACGCGCCTCTATTCATTCCCCAGTCATAAAGGATGCCACGCATGGCATGTATGAGGACGGTATGCATTTGATGCGCTGTCAAATCGTCTCGTATCTCATTGTTTTCGATTCCTTCATTCAACAACTCGATTAAAAATTGATAAAGTGGGCGCGCGGGGTTACTAAAATAACTTTCGCGTTCTGGATTGAGTTCTTGCTCGTAGATGGTTCGTACCACATCCCATCCTAAGTCTTGTTCAATGTAAGTCATTTGCATGAATAAAAACTGTTTTAGTTTTAGGGTGATGACTTTTTCCGCTTTGAGTTGAGGAAACAACTCTTCTACGTAAAAATTATCGATTTCTTTAAATTTTTCTGCGAAAATCTCGTGTTTGCTTTTAAAGTGATTATAAAAGGCACCTTTAGAAGAATCGGCTTTTTCGATAATTTCGTCGACCGTTACATTGGTAAAGCCTTTTTCGTTAAACAAGGCTAAAGCAATTTTCGAAATTCTATTTTTGGTTTGTTGTGCTTTTTCTTGTCTGCTCATCTAAAAACCTCTCTTTATCAGAATATTTAAAATTGACTTGACAAAGGAACTTCAGTCTGCGAAATTATATTCATAGACTATAGTCTATATACATACCTATTACTAGTCAACGTCATGAAAGCGTCTACACGACAAGGAGGAATTATTGCATGTTAAGAAAAATATCACAACGTTTTAATGTGGGGGTTGAAAACTATTTACCAAACGCTTTTATTTTCGCCATTCTTCTTACCTTTTTAACTTTGATCTTAGGAATGACCGTTACAAGCCAATCGTTAACGGAAATGACCACGCATTGGTACACAGGATTTTGGAACTTCCTAGCCTTTACCACACAGATGATTCTGATTTTAATCACAGGCTATGCATTAGTAAAAGCACCCCCTGTCCAAAAATTATTGGTTCGTGTGGCATCCATTCCGAAAACACAAAAATCTGCATTGATCTCCACCATTCTTGTTGCAGCTGCAGCCGGCTATCTTAGCTGGGGACTTGGCTTTGTGCTTGGCACCTTGTTTGCCATTGAAGTTGCGAAAAATGTAAAAGCGGCAGACTTTCGTATTTTGATTGCCGCTGCGTATACAGGTACTATTGCCATCTTGCCCGCAAGTATTACCGTAACAGCACCCCTTCTTGTCAATACACCGGGGCATTCGCTTGAAGCGGAAATCGGCTTGATTCCACTAGCTGAAACTATTTTTAGTCCCACGCTATTGCTTACGGCTTTTTTGGGACTGGTCGTGGTCTTGTTCGCTTATATTAAAATGATGCCAAAATCCGATGAAGTCATCCCTTTTGAAAAAGACGTGGATGTCTTTGTGGTTGAAAAATTAGCACCAGCTAAAACAGTTGCCGAAAAAATGGACCGTAGCAAAATCCTAAATTACCTTTTAGTCGCACTGGGAACCATTTGGCTTGTCCAGTACGTCTCGTTGAATGGCTTTAACTTAGAATTAAACATTTTGAATTTCTTCTTTATTATATTAGGTCTTGCCTTACACGGTACACCGATTAGCTACATTAACGCGATCACGGCAGGTATGCCTTCTGCTTCAGGAATTCTTTTACAATTTCCATTTTATGCAGGAATTATGGGTATGATGGTGGGTTCAGGACTGATTGCTGTGATTTCGCAAGCCTTCGTTTCCATTTCAAACGAATACACTTTCCCACTGCTGTCGTTCTTATCGGCAGCTGTTGTCAACATTTTTGTGCCATCCGCTGGCGGTCAATGGCAAATTCAAGGTCCCATTATGTTGGAAGCGTCTAGAGCATTCAATATTCCGATTTCTTCCGTTGTGAACACCGTCACTATTGGAGATTTGGTTACCAACCTAATGCAGCCATTCTTTGTCTTACCTGCACTCGGACTATCGGGTCTTGGGTTAAAAGATATTTGGGGATATTGCTTAGTGTCTATGGTGCTGTTAATGATTGTGGCTGGAACCATCGTCACTGTCATTCCGTTAATTCTGTAACTTGAAAGGAGTTTTTTCTATGCTCACTCATGGTCATCATACAATTTATACAATGCTTGAAAAACAAGCCTTGCAACACCCTTCCAAAGAGTTTCTTGTTTTCGAAGACGCTAATTATAGCTACACGGAAATGCTCCAGCGAGTAAATCAACTCGCTCGCTGGTTTGAAGCTCAAGGCGTTGAAAAAGGCGATACCGTCGCTGCCTTTTTATCAAATTCTCCTTTGTTTTACGAAACCTGGTTTGCGTGTGGCGCAATTGGTGCAATTTTACTGCCAATTAACACAGCAGCTACTGCATCCGAACTCGACTATTTCCTTGAGCATTCCGAAAGCAAAGGGTTTTTATATGAAGCGGACTTAATCAACAATACTCATTTAGAAACGGCTCATCAAAAATCGTTGAGATTTTGTCAAGTAAGTCATGCGGCGTGGTACCAGCAACTCGAACAATATCCGAATGAAAACATTGCAAAAGACGTTTCTCCAAGTGATGTTGTGGGCATTATGTATACTTCCGGTACTACGGCTAAACCTAAAGGTGTGTTAATAACACACGAAAACTATTTGTTCGCAGGACACTCGTCAGTGTTATACCAACAATTAACTCCAAACGACCGATACTTGGTGTTCTTACCGTTATTTCACGTCAATTCCCAGTACTATACATCAATGGCGATGTTGGTTTGCGGAGGCACCATTGTATTGGAAAAACGCTTTAGTTCCTCTACTTTCTGGGACACGGTCGATCAACACAAGCCGACCGTCACCAGTATGGTCGCTACAACCATTAAAATGTTGCTCGAAAAACCACAACACCCAAAAGAAGCCACTAATAGCTTGCGACAAGCAGGCTACGGCTTGTTTGTCCCTACGCCAGACCTTAAAAAATTCCAATCACGTTTTGGCGTCAAGTTGTTTCAGTGGTACGGAATGACCGAGTCAATTACGACCAACATTGTAGTGCCATTATACGAAGACATGCCAGTGGATCCTGAAACCGGCATTTCGTCGATTGGAAAAGCAGCTCTTGGCCACCAAGTCAAAATCATCGACGAACAAGGTCAAGAACTGCCTCCTAAACAAGTCGGTCAAATTATTGTCAAAGGACCTTCGTTTATGAAAGGCTATTACAAAAACCCAGAAGCGACCGCGCAATCCGTGCAAAACGGTTGGCTATACACGGGAGACAATGGCTACTTTAACGAAGAAGGCTTTATTTGGTTCGTTGACCGTAACAAAGACATGATCAAACGGGCCGGTGAAAACATCTCATCTATTGAAATTGAAAACATTTTATCCAACCACCCTGCCATTCAAGCATGTGCAGTCATCGGTGAACCTGACCCCTTACGCGAAGAGGCCGTCATTGCATATGTAAAACTATACGATGGAGCTAAATTAGAAGAAAACGAATTACACGATTTTTGCGCAAAAGATCTCTCCTATTTCAAAGTGCCACAAGAATTCCGCATCCTTGATGATTTCCCAAGAACCTCGATTGGGAAAATCCAAAAAAACTTATTGCGTGGGAAATGACAAAAAACCGCTCACACTTTTGTGTGAGCGGTTTACTTTAGTTAGATGAACATTTTTTAAAAAACTTATAGATTCTCTGTTTCTAAAATATCAGCAATCCGTTTACTAGCAAAGCCATCTCCATACGGGTTACTTGCTTTACTCATTGACTCATATTTCGCTTCATCTTCTAACAATAATTTAAAAGCGTTATATATCGTTTCTTCGTTGGTTCCAACTAGCTCAAGTGTTCCTGCTGCAATTCCCTCAGGGCGTTCTGTTGTATCGCGCATCACTAGAACGGGTTTACCTAAACTTGGTGCTTCTTCTTGAATACCACCACTATCCGTAATGATAATATGAGAATTAGCTAAAAAGTTATGGAAATCGACAACTTCCAAAGGCTCAATTATTCTTACCCGATCCATATCACCCAAAATTTCTTTTGCTGCTTCTCTCACTACTGGATTCATGTGAATCGGATATATGGCTTTAATATCTGTGTGCTCTTCAACAATCCGCTTGATTGCTTTGAACATATTACGCATAGGTTCTCCAAGATTTTCTCTTCGATGAGCCGTAATCATAATAAGACGGCTATCGGAGGCCCAGTCCAACTGCTCATGAGTATATTCCTCAGAAACCGTTGTTTTTAAGGCATCGATTGCTGTGTTGCCGGTAACAAAAATAGATGCTGGATTTTTACCTTCGTTTAACAAGTTCTGTTTTGAAATTTCAGTGGGTGAGAAATTGTAGTTTGCTACAATGCCAACTGCTTGACGATTAAACTCCTCTGGATAAGGCGAATAAATGTCATAAGTTCTAAGACCTGCCTCAACGTGCCCAACTGGAATTTGCAAATAGAAACAAGCAAGAGACGTGACAAACGTTGTCGAAGTATCCCCATGCACTAAAACGACATCCGGTTTTACTTCTTCTAAAATACTCTTCATTTTCTCAAGAATGTTGATGGTTACATCAAATAAAGTTTGCTTGTCTTTCATAATTGAAAGATCAAAGTCAGGTACTACATGAAAAGCATCCAAAACTTGTTTTAGCATTTCTTTGTGCTGACCCGTTACACAGACAACTGTTTCTAACGTATCTCTTGTTTTAAGTTCTTGCACCAACGGACACATCTTAATGGCTTCAGGACGCGTACCAAATACGACCATTACTTTTTTAGCCAAATTTATAACCACATTTCTTTATAGTTTGTAAGAATTTTCTAGCGTGCAAATATTTTTTGTATCCAGTACAAATTTATCTTTCAGCATATCCATATTTTCTTTAATATGATCATGACCTACCATAACTACTACAATTTCCACATCATTGACGAAAGTATCAAAATCCATGATTTGGTTATCCACTAATTGTTCTTTTACAAACGGATCAAATACTTTTACGCCAAATGCCAAATGCTCATCTAATCGTTCTAGTAATTGAAGAGTTGGACTTTCTCTTGTATCGTCTACATTTTCTTTGTAAGCAAGGCCATACAAACCTACTTTTTTGATATCGGTAATGTTGTGCTCACGCATAATGTCTCGAATGCGCCCCAGTACGTGGCGTGGCATAGAATCATTGATTTTACGAGCAGCTAAAATCAAGTTCGTTAAATCTGGGTAATCTCCAACCAAGAACCATGGATCAACTGAGATACAATGTCCTCCAACTCCTGGTCCAGGTTGTAAAATGTTTACTCGCGGGTGCTTATTAGCTATACGTATAATTTCATAGACATCTATATTATCTGTACGACAAATCTTAGCCAGTTCATTTGCAAAAGCAATATTGACATCACGATATGTATTCTCTACAACCTTCGACATTTCAGCAGAACGAATATCCGTTAAAAGAATTTCCGACTTACAGAAACTAGCATATAATTCTTTAATTCGAGCAGCTACTTCTAAGTTATCTGCACCAATTGTTCTAGAGTTATACTCCAACTCGTATACCATGTTTCCAGGGATAATTCTCTCCGGTGCATGTAGCAAGTGAATGTCTTCTCCAATTACAAATCCTCTTGCTTCAATAATAGGTCGAATATGACGATCTATTGTACCTGGTGAAATAGTAGATTCAACAATAACAGCTGCACCTTTTTTGCACACATCTAATACACTATTTACTGCAGAAATAACATAGATAGGATCAAGCTTTTTACTTTCTTCAATATAGGGTGTTGGCACTGCGAGAATATAAGTATCTGTTTTTTTGTATTCTGTAGAGAATTCTACCCCATTAGCTCGTGCTTCCTCAAAAAGTTCTGGAAGACCCTCTTCTTCAAATGAAAGTTTTCCTTGGTTTAATGAATCTACTATACCTTTATTGTAATCCGTACCTACTACTTTTACTCCGTTTTTTGCAAACATCAATGCTGTAGGTAATCCTATATATCCCATACCAACGATATTTATTATAGACATTAATAGTTTCTCCTTTTATTTGTATTTTACTCTTCTATTTAATAGATTATGGTTACTTGTTAAATTTCTTATATTAAATCAATCGATGTTATTCAAAATTAAGTTACACAAGATAAACTGGGAATTTAATGTATATTTGTATTTCTGAATTAAGCCAAACTCTAAATGAAATTCTTCGATACCTCAAAAGGGATGTTTTGGCACACAGTTAAAAGTCAAATAAAAAGATAACATTTTTTGGACTATCTCATTGAGTCTAGCGACCATAAAGTATAATAGCTCAAGTAGTTATCGTGTATTAAATAGTGCGTGATCCAAATGAACTCTGCTTGTTTCATAGGAGGGAACATATGGTATTCAACGAAATTTTATTGTCTGAGAAAAAGTCACTTTCCTAAATTGAGGAGTAGTTAAAAAGAATTAAGAGCACCAACCACTATGAATTAAATGCTGTAATGCGTATAACATCTTTTTAACGCAGTTTAATTCCGATGTCAAACTGGGAAAATTGCGGCTGTATACCACTAGACGATTTATCTAGATAACTTCCATTATATCCTGGATAAATTAGAAATAAATTTTTAGACAACTTATATAAATTGTGGGGTAATTACGTAATCCAACTTCACTGCCATCCTAGTTAAATGCAAGAGTTTAAATAAATAATATTTGCAAATATTGTTTATTTAGATTCATTTAAAATTTTCATTACCACATTTTCGAAAATTTTAATATTATTACTTCCATCGAATCTATTAATTGCAAATTCTTTAGTATTTGCTTCCATGATATTCATAAGTTTTTCATTTTCTAAAATTCTTATTACTTCTTTTCCGAATGCTTGTGGGGATTTTTCATTTATTAAAAATCCAGTTTTACCATTAACTATGTACTCACTCATTATTTCACTATTTACAGAAATTAAAACTTTGCCATTACGCGGAACAATTCCCATCCCGGCACTTTTTTCATTTGCATAAACTCCTAAATCAATTATTTTCATTAGATCATCAACATCAGTCCGATTCCCACTAAAAATAACTTTATCTAATACATGATTTTTTTTCGCCATTTCTATCAAAACTTTTTTTAATGGTCCATCGCCAATTATTAAAAAAACTGCATTATCAATCTTTTCTAAGATTATTGGTATCATTTGGATGTATAATTCAAGACCTTTATTTTCAGCTAATCTTCCAATAGAACAAATTACTCTTTTTTCTTCATCAATTCCTAATCCTTTTTTAATTCTCTTTATTTTTTCTTTAGAAATTCCAAAATCTAAATCATAATATCCATAAATAGTAGTTATTTTTTCAGTTTTAACTCCTACCTCTACCAAGTCTTTTTTTGTCGCTTTATTAAAAGTAATAAAATGATTCGTCCATTTTTCAAAAGGTAAATATTTTAAAGTCTTAGCATTTTTTCTTTCGTATTTACTAATGAAGTTAGGCTGTGATCTAATGTGCTTGATATTAGTAATCTTTGCTGCTATAGAACCGATATAATAAAGAATAGGATCTTGAGTATGGATAATATTAATTTTATTTTCTTTGACATAACTACAAATTTTAAAAAAGTATAAAATATTGAAAAAGGACTTAATTTTTAATACGTCGCCTATTTTTTTTATTTTAACCTCTTCTTGATTTAATTCTTGTTTAAGAAGTCCTTCCTTAATGTATAACACAAAAATATTAAACTTTTTTTTATCTAAAGAATTTATCATACTTAGATTTACTCGTTGGACTCCGCCTACATCAAATTTATGAACTAAAAAGAGTATGTTTATCTTTTTATTCATTACACTCATCCTTCCTTAAAACATAAAATATATCGTGCGTTACACTCGCTCCTTTACTATATTAAAATGCTTAAGGAAATTTTTTAATGTCTGAATTTCTTTTTTGTTAAATAGAAATGACAGGACTATATATATAAATATCCCTGTAATTATTTGAACTATCATTAAAAAAACAGCTGATTGATTTAAATATTCTCCAGCTAACCAAACGAAAAAACCCATTATTATTGAATTAATCAATGTTGGATAAACGTCTTTTAATTGTAAATATAAGTTATAATTAATCTCTTTTCCAGAAGTGTAGGCACTTATAAATAAACTAACATACGAATTTATAACTGAAGCAACCATTAAACCTAAGATTCCTGATTCCGAAAAAATAGCTATTACAAGCAAGACTGTGAAAACAGTTTTTTTTATAAGTTCTAATTTAATAAATAAATCTGATCTATTCTTTATTTGTAAAATATTAAAATTTATCGCTTGAAGAGGATAAAGTAGCCCCGCAACACTTAGAATTTGAAAATAGCTCACCATAGGAATCCATTTTTCTCCGAATATTAATAAAACTAATACAGGAGCAATTGCTGCCGTTCCGAATATAAGGGGGAAATGAAAGAATACAGATAACTTTATAATTTTTCTATATGATTCTCTTAATCGATCATTGTCATCTTGTATAGTAGATAACACAGGATATGATACGCGTTGAACTGCCACAGATATCGATTGTGAAATCATGTCTTTTAGTTTTACAGCATTTGTATAATAACCAAGTTGAGTTGCAGAATATTGCTTACCAATTATTGCACTTAAAGAGTTACGATAAATTGAGTCAATTAGATTTGAAATTAATAGTCTTATCCCAAAGCTATAATATTTTTTTAGAGAGATTTTACTAAACGTCAAACTTGGTGTCCATTCTGAACTTCTCCATATGAGTACTAAATATATAGTTTTACTTAATAAATTATGAATAACTAAAACCCAGATTCCCATTCCAATTGAAGCTAAATATACAGCTATAACTCCAGAGACACCATTAGAAAACAAATTTATTTTTGTTAGGTATTTAAAATTCAGATTTTTTGTTAAAACAACTTTTTTAACTATTCCTAAAGCATTTAGAATAATTAATAACCCAAATACTTTTAAAATATTAACTATAGCTGGTTCATCAAAAAATAAACTTATAGGCTTAGAACTTGCGAATAAAAGTAAATAAATAAATATTGATAGCATAATATTAAAGTAAAAAATTGTTGAATAATCTCTGTTAGTCGTATTTTTATCTCTTATTAATGCTTGTGAGAATCCACTATCAACTAAAGAATTAGAGATGTTTATAAATATTAAAACAATTCCAATTAAACCGAAGTGTTCTGGTAAAAGTAACCTAGCTAAAATAATTTGAATAAAGAACTGAATACCTTGATATCCTAAAAAATCTAGAACAGTCCAATATATTCCTCCTGCTGCTTTTTTCTTTAGAGATATTTTTTCATTCATAGTTTTTTTCCTTTGTTTCATTTTCGATATCAATTCTCATAGTTTTTTTAAAATTTATATTTTCATTAGTAAAGGTAGAAGTAAAAACTAATATTAAAACAAACCAAAGTTCTGAAGATATCAAATAAGTTCCACTAAACATTAGCATTACTAGCGGATATAAAAACAATATTATTATAATTGTATTCTCTTTATTTACTTTTATCATTTTATTTAGTTTAACAAGAAAAAGAATAAATAATGTAGAAACAATTGCTAAATATATTACCCCTCCACCTAGTAAGATTTCTAAAACAATATTGTGTGGAGAAAAAGGCAAAAATTCCCAATAACCAAAAACACCATATCCCATTACAGGACTTTCTTTTATTAAGTTAAGCGCGTAACTATAAACTATATCTCTGCCAGATGTACCAGACCAATTAATTAAGTCATCACCTTCAACAAATTGAAATACTCTTGAGAATCCATCTGAGAAAATATGGTTCTTCATAAAAAACGGAAATAGTAATTGAATAGTAATTACGCTACTTAAAAATAAAAAAATAAAAAATAATATATTTTTTTTCTTTTTTGATTTCATAATTAAAATTGCTATAACTAGTGTATAAACACTAACAAGAACAATACCACCGCGTCCTCCGGATATTATCACACCAAGAATTTGAATGAAAAGCAAAAAAATACAAAACATTTTATATGATATTTTTTCCGTAAAATCTAGCCTTATATGGTGGCTTCCTAGTGTTAAAAAATATAAGTTCAATCCATAAGCAAATGCTGCAATATAGGATGCTGATTGATAAGTAGCTCCTCCTATTGAAGAAAAACTTTGACCAGATATAAAAGGAATAAAAGCTGAATTTATGATTGAAAAACTAAAAATCAGCATTACAATTTCTATATACTTTATAAGTTCGAAAAAACTTTTTTTCATATTTATATAAATAGCAATGTATGCAGCTGGTACTGACCACAACAAGAAATAAGCATAACTTAAAAATGCCGATTTGCTATAAGTATCATTAGTGAAAAAACTAAGTAAATACATTACTAAAAAAATAAAAGGTAATGAGTATGAAAGTAAATCTTTTTTATTTACTTTTACATTTTTTCTAAATAAGTATAAAATGCTTAATAAAAAGCAAAAACAAGCCACTCCTGAGCTATAAACCAAATAAATTTTACTCTCATCTAGTCCATTGTAGTTGTATCCTACTATCGCAGATATTGAGAAAAACAAATTCACACTAAAAATTCCAAAAATAAGTATTATTTTATTCAAATCACCTCTACCGCCCTTGTACAGCTTAATCAAATTTCGTGAAACCTATTGTATTCATCTGTTAATACCCTCGTATATTGATCAACGATATCTACATAATCATAATTTTTTTTAACGTAATTTAATGCATTATTTGAAATTTCCCCAATTTCTTCTTGGCTCATGTTAGCATATAGTTCTATTTTCTCCCTTAAATCTATACTAGAATTAACTTGGTATAATTCTCCATTACCGTGTGCTAATCTACCTTTGTTTATATTATTATTTTCAGCAATTACTGGAAGACCTGAAGCTTGAGCATCATAGAAGCTTAAACTACATTGCTTAGGAAAAACTGAGAGGTCAGCCATTTGGTAAAATGCCGATAAATTAACATACTCCTGTGTAGGAAAGCGAAGAATTCTATTCGCACTTTTTTTGAAAAGTTTTTCAACTTCTTTTTCATATTCTCCATTAGCATTCCCTACTGCTATTAATATTACTTTTTTATTAGTATTAAATTTTTTGATAAACGAATCTGCTAGTATCTTACCTCCTTTACTTTCATTTAGCTTTCCTGTGTAAATTACAACAAAATCATTTTCATTTATATCATATTTTTTTCGCATATTTCTTTTATTAGTCAAACTTGGATAAAAGAGAGTAGTATCTGAACCAAATGAAAGAAAAGGTGTTTGTTCTTTTGGAATTTTTAAATGCTTATTTACGTAATTATCATCTTGAGTTCTAATTACTACTAATTGATGTTTCTTTAGAATTGGCGTAATAAAAGTCCTGTAATAAAAGCGAAATAAATTACTTAAAGGATTTTTTGAGGCCATTTCCAACATATGATTATCAAATACAATTGGGATTTTTATATTTTTATATTTTTTTGTAATAATCATTGAAGACAAAGTATCATTAGTATGACAAAGTATTATGTCAGGTTTCAACTTTTTAATCATATTAATAAAGCCTCTTTTATAAATAACACGACCACTGACTACTTTATAGATAGGTAATCTAATTATTTTTACTCCATAGGTTTCCATGTATTTACGATCTTCTTCTTCAATATCGACTTGTGTTCCGAATTTCGAAAAAGTAGGATGTTTGTCAATTTTTTCCGAAGTCAATATTATAACTTCATGACCTTGTTTTACTTGGTATTTTGGAAGAATATTTATTTGATAACCGAAAGAAGGATGGAACATTTCATCCCAATGCAGAATTCTCATTTAATTAACCCCATTATAAGATTTTAGTAAAACTTTTTATATCATGAATTTTTGTAGATATATTTTTTAAACTAGTATTATCATATGTCCACCATTCACTCTTTTGAAGCATGGAAATAGTTTCTTCATCAAATCTTTTGCGAATCAACCTTGCGGGATTACCTGCCCAAATCTCATATGGACCAACATTTTTTGTTAAAACTGATCCCATTCCAATTATTGCTCCATTACCAATATGTAGTCCACTTTTTATTAATGAATTATTTCCAATCCATACATCACTTCCAATAACTGTTTCTTCCCCTGTGATAAAAGTGTGATTTGAAAAATTTTTTTTCATTACATTTTTTTTATTATGAAATACTGGAGAAGTTGACCCCCATTCTATCGGATGACTTGCACCTCCAATAATACAGTTATCTGCTACTGAACAAAAGTTTCCTATTCTTGCCTGAAGGACTGTGCAAGAGTTTCCAATATAGGTATACTTACCTATATTTGTATTTACTATATGAGATGCTGAACAAATTTTAGAAGATTTATGTATTTTTGAATTTTTAATTGCTGGTATGTGAATTTTTTTTACAATCTTTGAAATTAAATATAAAATATTCAAGGTTTCACCTGCTATTTTTATTTTCTCCACACTACTTTATTTACATAATCCGTATACGATATTATTATTCTAATTACCTTTTCAGAAACGTTTGGCATGTTATAATCTTTAACTATTCTTAATATATTCTCATTTTGATTTTCTAAAATAGCTAGCCCTTGCAAAATTCTATCTTTCTCTAGTCCAACCATCATGACAGTCCCTTCCTCCATTGATTCAGGTCTTTCATGTGCTTGCCTAATATTGAGTGCTTTAAAGCCTAGAATCGAAGATTCTTCACTAATAGTTCCACTATCACTTAGAACTGATTTTGATTTCATTTGTAGTTTTACGTAATCATTAAAACCTAATGGTTTCAGTATCTTGATCAATGAATTGAATTTAATCTCTTTAGCATCAATCATTTTTTGAGTTCTAGGATGAGTACTTATAATTATTGGCATACCATACTTATCTGCAATTGCATTTAAACTATCGCATAGGTCCATAAAGTTCTTTTCAGAACTAATATTTTCCTCACGATGAGCTGAAACTACAAAGTATTTATCTTCTTCAAGATTCAATTTGGTCACAATGTTTGATTTTTCAATGTCTTCTTTTCTTGAATTAAGAACTTCGAACATAGGGCTTCCCGTCTTAATAATCCGATCTGCTGGAAGACCCTCTCTTAATAAATATTCTCTAGCAATATCACTGTAAGTTAAATTGATATCCGCCGTGTGATCGACAATTTTCCGATTCGTTTCTTCTGGAACACGCTGGTCAAAACAACGATTTCCGGCTTCCATATGGAAAATAGGAACCTGTCTTCTTTTAGCTGCAATTGCACATAAGCAACTGTTTGTATCGCCGAGAACTAGCAATGCTTCTGGTTTAACTCCTTCTAAAATCGGATCGATTTTCACAAGAATATTACCGATTGTTTCTACAGCTGTACCATTTGCTGCATTTAAAAAATAATCCGGCTTTCTTAAGTTAAAATTCTCGAAGAAGACTTCATTTAATTCATAGTCATAGTTCTGACCAGTATGTACAAGAATATGTTCAATTGCATTCGATTCTTCCAGTTTATTGATCACTGCTGAAAGCCTGATAATTTCAGGTCTGGTTCCTACCACTGTCATTACTTTTAATTTCTTCATTCTTATACCTCCAAATAATGAGTGTCTGGCTTCTCTGAATCAAAGCTTTCGTTCACCCACATTACAGTCACTAAATCCGTATCTCCCACATTCACAATCGAATGTGTGTATCCTGTCGGAATATCAACTACCTGCAGCTTTTCACCATTCACATAATACTCAATTATTTCTTCCGAATCAATATTTCTGAATCTGATTAGACCTTTACCACTTACCACTAAAAACTTTTCATTCTTTGTATGATGCCAATGATTTCCTTTAGTGATTCCAGGTTTAGAAATATTAACCGAAACTTGCCCGCGATCAGGAGAGCGCAAGAATTCTGTAAAAGATCCACGGTTGTCCACATTCATTTTCAAGTCATATGAAAAATTATCATTTGGTAAGAAGCTAAGATATGTACTATACAATTTTTTTGTCAATTCATCGCTCATAGTCGGCACTGCTAAAGAGTTTCTGCTTTCTTTAAAGCTTCTGATTCGATCAGCCAAGTCACCTAATTCAATCTTATGTGTAACTGGTACAACACAAAGATTGTTGCATACAGTAGGAATGCCTTTTAAAGCTCTAAGAAATTCATCAAGAACATCATCGATATAAGCAAGATCAAGAAGCGCCGTAGAATTGTTTACCTGGATATCTAAATCTCTGGCTACGTTATAGCAATAAGTCGCAACTACTGTATTGTAATTTGGCTTGCTCCATTTACCGAATAAATTTGGCAAACGGTACACAAATACGTTTGCTCCTGTCTCGTTTGCATAAGCATGTAATTCATCTTCTCCAGCTTTTTTACTCTTACCATACGGATTATCTTTCTCAGCCTGAATGGAAGATGTGATTAATACCGTAGCTTTGTTTTCATTTTTTATTAAGAGTTGAAGTAGTTGTGAAGTTAACCCTTGGTTACCTTCCATGAATTCACTTTCATTCAGTGGCCGATTAACACCCGCTAAATGAAAGACGAAATCGCAGTCTTTTGTGAATTTTTCAAGCTCCTCCAAAGAGTTTTCTCTATTAAATAGATACAACTCTTCAAAGCCCTGATTTCTTAATTCTGCTACTAAGTTTTTACCAACAAATCCATTGGCACCTGTCACCAAAATTTTAGTCATTGCGTAACACCCATTTTTGCTAATTCTTCTTGTACTACATCTAGACTTAATAAAAGATCTTTGATTTCCTGCATATTCAAGCGATGAGTGTTATGAGAGTTATATTCCCAACCTTCAGAGATTTCTTCCTCACCTTCAGTGAAATATTTATTGTAATTCAAATCACGATTATCAGCAGGGATTCGGTAATAGCCCCCCATATCTGTGGCAACCGCCATTTCTTCTCTAGTCAAAAGAGTTTCATATAATTTCTCTCCATGACGAGTTCCAATCACTTCAATTGGGTTGTCTGCCTTGAACAACTCTTTAAGAGCCTGAGCAAGTTCACCAATTGTAGAAGCTGGAGCTTTTTGGACAAAGATGTCTCCCTGGTCCGAGTTTTTAAATGCAAATAGCACTAATTCAACAGCGTCTTCTAAAGACATCAAATAACGTGTCATTGCAGGATCTGTAATTGTCATTGGTTTGCCAGATTTAATCTGATCAATAAATAGAGGAATAACAGATCCACGTGAAGCCATTACATTGCCATAACGTGTACTACTGATAGTCGTATCATCCATATCTACTGTTCTCGACTTAGCAACAGTCACTTTTTCCATCATTGCTTTTGAGATTCCCATTGCATTGATTGGATATACAGCTTTGTCAGTAGAAAGACATATTACTTTTTTAACGTTATTTTGAATTGCTGCATTCAGCACATTTTCTGTTCCCAACACATTAGTTTTTACAGCTTCCATTGGGAAAAATTCACATGAAGGAACTTGTTTAAGTGCGGCTGCATGAAAAACGTAATCTACATTGTTCATTACAGTATTAAGGCTATTAACATCTCTTACATCGCCAATATAATATTTTACTTTTGGATTATTAAGACGTTTCCGAATATCTTCTTGTTTTTTTTCATCTCTAGAGAAGATGCGAATTTCCTTGATGTCTGTATTTAAAAACCGGTTTAGTACTGCATTACCAAAAGAGCCTGTTCCTCCAGTGATTAATAATACTTTATTTTTAAACATATTTTTACCTCTTTCTTTTACTCAAAATGACTCATAATGATATCGTATGAATGCTTTGAAGTATAATTTTCCTCTAAATACTTTCTAGCATTATGTCCCATTTTTTCTCTAACAGCTTTATCAGACAGTTGTCTTAATTTTTCACTAAATATTTGTACATCTTTACTCTCGCACCAATAACCAAATTCATTTTTTTCTATTATTTGACCAATATCGGTATTTGAGTCGGTCGTCGCTAGTACAGGCATAGATGCTTGCATATAAGAGAGGATTCTTGACGGGAAATTAGGAATAGTAAAACGGTGATCCAAGAATATTAAACCAACATCGCAAGAGTTCGCCAAAACTTCGTAATCGTTTTTAGGCAATTGTTTAAATAATTGTGCATTTATTGGTTGATTAACTTTGAAGTAATTCTGAATTTTGTTAAACTCTGTACCAGATCCTGCTATTATGAAATAAACTTCATTATTATTTCTATTTGCGTACAAACATTCAATTAAAAAATCTATTCCTTGGGGCTTGCCAAGATTTCCACCATATATGAATACTGTTTTATCAAAAGGTATATTATACTTTTCTCTAATTCTTGTAATCTGTGAGTTATCATTGTTAACTTTAACAACCTCTATACTATTAGGACTTATTTCGACCTTCTGAGAATTTAAATCCAAATTATGATTTAAAATAAATTCTACATTAGCTTGAGACATACATCCAATATAGTCTGACTGCTTGTATAATTTCTTTTCTTTTAATCTAAAATATTTATATATAAGGTTTTTTTTGCTAAACATATTTAAATCTACTGCATTTTGTGGAAAAATATCTTTAAGTAATAAATATGATTTAGCATTATCTCTCTTTTTAATATATCCAATTACTTTTTCAAAAGTAATTGGGGGAGTTGAATATATTATCAGGTCAAATTTGATATTCTTAAAGTATTTTTTAATAGCTTTTAAAAATAAACTTTCTATACATAGTGTCGATATTCCTTTTTCTAAGTTATTGACTTTTGTGATATTTCCGATTTTTACTTTTAAAAAATTCACTCCGTTTTCACTTATAAATTCAGTTGGTTTATTTACTCTTTTTTCTCTAGGACTCACAATGTACATTTGATGGCCATTATCTCTAAATTCTCTTAGTAAATCGGTATATAGTCCGCGATCTTCAATATTATTCAATTTACCAATCGATAAAAATAATATATTCACTTTCTCACCCTTACTCAAATAAACGTTGTTGTTATTTAATTATCTTTACTTCATTAAACTTCATCATATAAACACCCTCATCATATTTACCAGTAACATCTACATTCCTATAACCCTGGACATTATTAATAATCATCTCAGGAACGTTTGCCCCGCACTCATACGCATGAGGAAATCCTCCGCCAAATCTTGGGTTAACTTCAGAAATGTAATATTCCCCATTAACTTTAAAAATATCAATATCGATAATCCCTATAAAACAAGCTTTTTTCACAAAATCGGAGATTAACCTGAAAAGCATATCATTTTTTACCGAAACCGATTTATCTGTTTCTCCAGCTCTCATTTTCAGCTTTTCTTTTATAAATATTGAAACAGGTTCTTTGGAGATCATATCGATATAAACATCTGCTCCATATTCCGCTCCATCCATAAACTCCTGAATCATTAAATTATCAAACTGGCTAAATAGCACCTTAATTTCATTCTTTGTTGTTACTTTGCTAATATTAATACTCGCACTGCCTTTTACAGGCTTAACGAATACCGGAAAACCGATGTCTCCAGTTTCTAAATCATTGTAAAACTGGTCTTCGTTTATATAGCTTTTTACAGTTTGAAAATTATTTCGAACCATAAATTCAAACATTTTGTATTTATCAAAAGACATCTCAATAACGTCAAGTTCTGAAACAATTGGTAATGTTCCAATATCTAAAAATGCTTTCTTATTTTCAGCAAGGAAACTTAACTCCGGATCGACCAATGACAAAACAGCTTTTATCTTATTTTCTTCACAAATTGACAGTATACGCTCTAGATATCCTTCATCATCCAGTCTGGGAACGATAAAATATTCATCTGCTTCATATAGAGCGGGAGCTAAACTGCTACAATCCGTAGCCATAACTAAACCTTTACTATTCAATTCTTTTTTAAAATACTGCACTATTTTATTTCTTGTTCCGCAACTTAATATTAATATATTCAAATCTTTATCCATATAGCTATCCTCCATAATCACTTAAAAATATTTCAAATGAATTTTTCCATTAATACTAGATTTTTATATTCACCTTTTATGAATCGTTCTTCTTTATATTCACCAATCTTTTCATACCCTAAAGATTCCCATAATTTAAGGGCAGCTTCATTATCAAAAACTACATTTAATTTGATTTTTCTTAAATTCAAGTATTCTTTAGCAAATTTCTCGATTAATTTACAAGCCTCTTTACCATAACCCTTGCCTTTAACACTTTTACCTCCTATATATATACCAATCTCACAAGTTCTGTGTATATCTTTTATATCGTAGATACCAACCATTCCAATTGCTAACTTTTCCATATCACAAATAATAAACCGTTTATTATTGCCCGTAGTATCAATTAAAGAATCCATCCACTTTTCCTGTTGATCGACAGATGTTGGCATGAATCCACCACCTAAATATTTATATGTGTCTTCATCATTTTTCCACTCATTTAGAATTAATAAATCACTTTTTTGTATAGGTCTTAAAAAAATATTTTCACCTTTAATCAAACTCTCACCTCATTTAGTTGAACTTATAAAATGAAAATTAAAGAGAATTACTATTCTCCTTATCTTTTTCCATATAAATATTATCGGATTTAAACAGTTTAGAAAAAGTTTTAAATAATATTTTAATGTCAAACCATATATTAAAAGAATCAATATATTTGTTATCTACTATGATACGATCATCCCAACTGACTGAATTTCTCACAGTCACTTGAGTCAACCCTGTTACACCAGGCTTCATAATAAATCTTTTTTTTGCACATTCAGGAAAGTTTTCATACCCTTTATAAGGGAAGTAGGTAACAGGAGGGCGCGGACCTACTAAACTCATTTCCCCACTTAAAACGTTAAATAATTGAGGCAACTCATCTAAGCTAGTTGCTCGTAAAAATTTCCCCACCTTTGTAATTCTATTATCAGCTTTACTTTTTACTGATAATCCATCCCCAATATTCTCTGCGTTCACAACCATCGTTCTATACTTCAAAATTCTGAATACAGTTCCGTTTTCCCCTATTCTTTCTTGTTTAAAAAAAACAGGTCCTGTCGATGTCAATTTAATCGCAAGAGCAATAATAAGAAGAATTGGAGAAATTACTATTAGTCCTATAAGACTACCTAAAAAATCAATTATTCTTTTTATAAACAGATTAAAAGTTCTCATAGCTTATTTCCACAACTCTCGAATAATCTCCACAACTCTCTTCAATTGCACATCTGTAATCTTCGAATCACTTGGCAAACAAATTCCGTTTTCAAATAACTTCTCAGAAACGTCTGTACCTACATAATCGTGCTTCTCAAAATAAGGCTGCAAATGCATTGGCTTCCAAACTGGACGAGACTCAATGTTCTCTTTTTCCAAAGCTTCCACTACTTGAATTGGGCGAACCTTTCCAGTCAACGTCATAGCACTTAACCAATGGTTCGGCTGGTCCCATTCATTATTTGGCATGAATTCTACACCTTCAAGATCTTCCAGGTTGTCTTTGTAAAAATTATAGATGTAATTTTTCTTAGCCACTCGATCGTTTAAGACTTTCAGTTGACCTCTACCGATTCCAGCAACTACGTTACTCATGCGATAGTTGAAACCTAATTCGCTGTGCTGATAATGTCTTGCTTGATCTCTAGATTGAGTCGCCCAAAATCTAGCCTTTGCAATGCGCTCTTCGTTGTTAGAGACAAGCATACCGCCCCCAGAAGTGGTAATGATTTTATTGCCATTAAAGGAAAAAATCCCATAATCGCCAAAAGTGCCTGTGTGCTGCCCCTTGTAATAAGTTCCTAAAGATTCTGCAGCATCTTCAATTAAAGCAACATTGTGTTTTTTACATAACGCTACGATTTTATCCAAATCTGCAGATGCCCCATATAGATGAACTAATAAGACTGCTTTCACTTGTGGGTACTTTTCAAAAGCTTCTTCTAACGCTTTTGGAGACATGTTCCATGTTTCGTAATCACTGTCAATAAACACCGGAATAGCATTTTGATAAATGATTGGGTTCGCTGTTGCTGAAAATGTTAACGTTGAACAAAAAACGATATCGTCTTTTTTTACTCCAGCCGCTATTAGCGCAAGATGAATTGCTGCAGTACCAGATGATAACGCAGCTGCGGCTTTAGAGCCGACTTTAGCTGCTAATTCCTCTTCAAAGCCATTGACGTTTGATCCAAGTGGCGCAATCCAATTGGTATCGAATGCTTCTTTAACAAATTGTTGCTCGTAGCCTTCATCGCTCATATGAGGGGATGAAAGTAAAATTCGTTCTGCCATTTTGCTTGCTTCCTTTCTCGTTCCATCCATCTTCAGTATCAATTAATTTCTTATTTTTAAATCTTCTTTATCTTTTAACGCCACATTCTTCCGATTAGCCAACCCAACCAAAACATCCTTAACCTCATCGTTAGGCATCTCAGGCAACTTCTCGAGCAGATAAGTCAACTCACCCTCACTAACCGGATTCGCTTTCCCAATATAAATCTTCGGAAACACCTGATCAGTCTGGATTTCATTGTCATTCAACAACTCTTCAAACAATTTCTCCCCTGGACGAATACCAGAAAAGTTAATGCCAATCTCGCCTTCTGCGTAACCAGACAAGCGGATCAGGTTTTGAGCCAAATCAACAATCTTCACAGGTTCACCCATGTCTAAAACAAACACTTCGCCACCTTCAGCTAAAGTTCCAGCTTGAATAACTAATCGTGAAGCTTCTGGAATGGTCATGAAATAACGAGTCATGCGTGGGTCTGTTACAGTAACCGGACCACCTGCTGCGATTTGTTTTTTAAACAGTGGAATAACTGAGCCACGAGACCCAAGTACATTACCAAAACGCACCGCTGCGAATTTCGTATCGCTGCGTTTAGCTAAGTTCTGAACAATCATTTCCGCAAAGCGTTTTGTCGCACCCATAACGTTTGGCGGGTTAACGGCTTTATCCGTTGAGACCATGACAAAATTGCCTACACCGTTCATATGAGCTGCTTCAGCTACGTTTTTCGTTCCATAAACATTATTCTTTACAGCTTCCATTGGATTGCTTTCCATAAGAGGAACATGTTTATGCGCTGCTGCGTGGTACACAACGTCTGGTTTGTATGTATTCATAATATCCATCATGCGCGCACGATCTTGAACGTCTGCTATAATAGGGATGATTTCGGTATCAAGTGCGATTTTTTGACGCAATTCCATATCGATCAAGTAAATCGAATTTTCACCATGTCCTAAAAGTAACAGCTTTTTCGGTCCAAAGCGTGCGATTTGACGGGAAATTTCTGAACCAATCGAACCACCCGCTCCGGTTACCAAAATCGTTTTACTTGTTAATTGGCTGGCGATTTTGTCCATATCTAACTTAACTTCATCACGCCCTAGCAAGTCTTCAATTTTGACATCTTGAATGTCCGTCACCGATACTTTACCGGTCATAATGTCTTCAATAAGTGGTATGGTCTGCGTCCGGATACCGGAATCCATACATGTTTTGATGAGCTCAGCCGTTTCTTGCTTACCGAGAGAGGGGATGGCGATGATGATAGTATCGATTTGGTTATCTTGCGCGATTGCGGCTACTTCTTTCGTATTGCCATGAACAACACGAACGCCGTAAATATCAAGACCTTGTTTGTTTTTGTCGTCATCGACATATAAGACAGGCAATAACCCGTTTTCAGGATTGGCTAATAATTGGCGAGCAACTAAGCTACCTGCTTTACCAGCTCCGACGATCAATGTACGTTTCAACTCTAAGCTTTTCGGTTTAAATTTATTGTCTCGAAATAAGCGCCATGACAAACGTGAGCCGCCAATGAGCAATAGATGTAACATCCACGTGATAAGTAGTGCTCGGAATAAAACGTCACCTCTATATGCGTATTGCACAACACCAATCACAACAATTGACCAACTAACGGCTTTAAATATTGAAGTGAGTTCTCCGATTGAGGCATATTCCCATACTTTGCGGTACAAGCCGTAATACATAGCCAGCGCATGGTGTGCGATAAAAATGGTTAATGCACTTGCCAATAAAAATTGATTTTGCAGCACATCTTGATACGGGTTCAATAGGTAATAGCCAACAAATATTGAGAAAAAGACGATAAGCGAGTCGACGATTACTAATAGAGAGACGCGGTTTTTCAGTGACATAGGGTCAATCCTTTCAACGTCCAGTACTTTGGACTTATCTGAGTAAAAATCTTTACTCATTCTAACATACTATTTATGGTAAATGTAGATTTTAAAAAACAAAATAATACTTTTTTAACATTTCTTACGCAAATAGATTCCACCATTTCCCTATGGAGATGTCATCAGGCTCTAATACATGGAAATGCTCATCCAACAGGATGCGCTCGTTATTTTCCAAGAAAATATCAACCATGTCATGATTATTTTTCTTTTCTAAGTAATCGAGCCCTTTGTTAAATAGGAATGGTCGTTTATCGAGACTGTGGACATCCGATCCATACACATGGATTAAATTGGCATCGATTAAGCTCATCGCGGTGCGTTGAATCGCTTTGCCAAAACTGCCAGCAACCGATCCTGCAGTGACTTGCGCCATTGCTCCGTGAAGCAATAACTTTTTAAGACGTTCTGGTTTTTCAATAATGCCTTGATTGCGTTCAGCGTGAGCAATAATCGGTACATAATTGCGCGTAATCAATTGCTGAATAATCGGTACGGAGTAAGTTGGAATACCAGATGAAGGCAGCTCTAGTAATACATAGCGAGATCCCGCTAAAGTTAATGCTTCTTTTGTGTCTAATCTGTCAGGTAGTTTTTCACTTAATCGACATTCTTGTCCACTATAGATGGTAAGTGGCAGCTGTTCTTCAGCAATCCATGCGTTAACAAGTTCTAATTGTTTATTTAAAGCAGCGAGATTCGTTTGAAAGTTTGGATGAAAAGCGTGCGGAGTTGCAATAATCCCCGTTAATTGTTCCTCAACAGCTTTTTCTAACAATCGCTTTGTTTGGTCCATTGTTTCTGCACCGTCGTCAAGACCAGGCAAAATATGAGCGTGCGTGTCGATCATTATTCCGTCCCCTTTGCAAAGGAAAAAAGTAAAAAGGGATGTCCTTTTTACTCCGTGTTCCCGTAATATTGATAATAATAATTGTCTTTTGGTAATTCAAAATTGTTTAATACAGCGCCGATCAAGCGACTATTCGAAGATTCAATGGCTTCTTTTGCTTTGATCGCCATGTCTTTCTCAGTATTCCCAGAACTCAAAACAAGAATGGTTCCTTCACATTTGTTCGCTAAAATTTGTCCATCCGCTACAGACAAAACAGGAGGTGCGTCAAAAATGATCAAGTCATACATATTTTTTAATTGTCCGATTAAAGTATCCATTGACTTTGAAGCTAACAATTCTGCCGGGTTCGGTGGAATTGGTCCACATGTCATTAAGTCTAAACGGTCAACCGATGTTGTCCGTATCACTTCTTGAAGCGAGCTTTGACGCGTCAACACACTCGATAACCCAATCGTATTCCCCATTCGGAATGTGTAGTGAGTGGTTGGTTTACGCATATCGCCGTCGATTAATAACACCTTTTTTCCTTCTTGTGCAAATACAACCGCTAAATTGGCGGCAGTTGTTGACTTACCTTCTGAAGGTGCGGCTGAAGTAATTACCATTGTATGGATTTCTGAATCTGGTGATGAAAAATTTATATTGGTACGTAATGTACGGAACTGTTCAGATACAAACGAACGCGGCGTTGTGAAAGCGATGAGTTTACGCGCAGTTTCCTGCAGGACTTTTTTCTTTCTTGCCATGTTTATCCCGCCCTTCTCTTCGATGTTGGAGTTTCTTCTAGTTTAGCTTCTTCTTTAATTGGTGAAATCACACCAAGTAATGGAATGTCCAAAATTTCTTCGATATCTTGTTGGTCTTTAATCGTTGTATCTAAGTATTCAAGTAAGAATGCAATCCCTACACCAAGCATTAATCCAATTACAGCTGCAATCGCCATGTTTAACATTGGGTTTGGCGCAACAGGTGTTGGATTTTCTTTCAAGACAGCTCGAGACAAAATTGATACGTTATCAACGCTCATCAAGTTTTGAATCTCCGTTTCAAATACTTTGGCAGTAGTGTTCGCAATATCTACCGCTAATGCCGGGTCTTCATCTTGTACCGTGACATCCACTACTTGAGAATTCTCTGCAGTCGCAACGGTGATCTTACTGTTCAATTGGTCTGCAGACAGATCAAGTCCTAATTGGCTTGCTACTTCATCTAAAATTGCCGGACTTTTAATAATAACTGAATATGTATTGATCAATTGCAAATCGGTTTGGATGTTTTGGTTTGTCAATTGGGCAGCTTCTGACTGTTCCTGATTAACAAGAATTTGTGTAGAAGTCTGGTACATCGGTGTTAATACTAAAAACGACACAACGCCAGCGATCGTAATCGCTATAATGGTCATAAGCATGATTAACCCCGCCCGTTTTTTCAGCGTTTTAAAGAGGTCTTGTAAGCTAATGGTTTCTTCCATTTGGTGATTATCTCCTTTTATTTCATATTATTATCATTTTAATTCATAAACAACATAAAATAGTATAGCATAGGAGAGAATCAAAAGAACTTCCAATTTTAAAAAGTTTAGTAGGCTATTAGGATGATTTATGCTATCTTTATTTGTAAGTATCGGTGCTTTTTGAAAGGAGTATTCTCATGAATATGTATAAAATCGGAGCTTCCCTCGCTGTTATTATTTGTATCATTGCCCTAGTATTTAGCTATTTAGCGTGGCAGGACAAGCTAGAAAATGTATTAGGTGAACCCGAACAAGTAAAGGCTGAGTCTGTGGACACAGTGAAAAAAGAAACAGAGAAAGTAAAAAATGACGATTTTGTGAACATCGATTCGTTAATCGTTAACATGGATGCAGATGTACAACAAGTATTTACGGACCGCAACGATCAAGGTGAAGCTTTGAAATTTCTTATCGCGGGCTCTGCTGCCTTAGAAACAGGTGACCCTGGGTATGCAGAACGCTTACAAGATTCGTTAGAAGAAGCTTATGGAGATTTTATTGCTGTCGACATCGTTACTATAAAAGGAACTTCTGAATCATTAGCAGATGTGGATCTTTCAACAGGCTATGACGTCGTACTTCTTGAGCCTATGACATTGATGAACAACGACCGCATCGCCATTGAACAAGAACGTGAGCATATCAACGAATTTAATGAGCGTTTGTCTGACGAAGTAGAAGATGCTGTATTGGTTCTTCATCCGTCTCAACCGATTTATGGTGCTGGTTATTATTTAGCACAAATCGCAGCATTAAAAGAATTTACGCAAATTTATAGTTACGATTATATCGATCACTGGTCTTCATGGCCTGATACGGATAACGAAGTGTTAAAAGATCATTTGGCTGAAGATGGATTGCCAAACAGCAAAGGCGCAGAATTATGGGCAGAAGAACTGGAAGCGTATTTTATCGCTAACTAAAAGGGGAATTTTAGATGGGCAGAAAAGCAAGAGGCACAAAAAAGAAGAAATGGCCATGGGTTCTTGGCATACTTGGAGTTATCGTTATTGGTCTAGCTGTTTACCTATTCACCATTTACAATAGCTTTACGAATACATTAGAAGAAATACATGAACCAATTGAGCGTGAAGCATCAGAGAAACGGACGACTGACCAAGAAGTGGACTTAAATGATCAAGATCCTTTTTCTGTATTGCTATTAGGTGTCGATGAGCGCGAAGACGATCGCGGTCGGTCAGATACAATGGTTGTTATGACGATTAATCCAACAGATAAATCAACGAAGATGGTGTCGATCCCTCGTGATACATACACGGAAATTGTTGGACGTGGCACGACGGATAAGATTAACCACGCGTATGCGTTTGGTGGCATCGAAATGTCGATGGCAACTGTCGAGAACTTGTTGGATATTCCAATTGATTATGTGCTGCAAGTGAACATGGAAGGCTTCCAAGATATTGTTGATGCAGTTGGTGGCGTAGAAGTGAACAACACATTGGCGTTTGATGAGTTTGAAAAAGGGACTCTAGAGCTAGACGGTGAAGAGGCATTAGCTTATGTTAGAATGCGTAAGCAAGATCCTGAAGGTGATTTTGGTCGTCAGAATCGCCAGAAGCAAGTGATTCAAGGGATTATGAAAAAAGGTGCATCTGTGAATAGCTTGTTAAACTATAAGAGTATTTTTACGGCATTGGGTGATAATGTGCGTACGAATATGACGTTTGATGAGATGATGGATGTGCAGTCGAATTACCGTGATGCGATTGGTACGGTTGACCAGATGATGGTTGAGGATGGTACTGGCGAGACGATTAACGGGATTTGGTATTATATGATGAATGATGCGGAGTTGGCGGAAATTCAGTCGACGTTGAAGACGCATTTGAATATGTAAGATTTGTGAGCGTGGTCCTGTTATGGGATTGCGCTCTTTTTGTTGGAGTAGTTAGTGCGGGGTTTTTGTGTCGCTTCGCTCGCTTTGGGCATGGCTTTCGCATTAAGCCGAGAAGTGCACTCGTCTTATTGCTTCGCCTAGCCCTCGGCGCTCCTCAGCTTGGGTGTTGTTTTGAAACCAGCGCACATACTTTTTGATTTGTAGAAAGCGAAGTAGATTCTAGAGTCGCTCGGCCACGGTGATGCACGCGCCTTCGCTAGGAGTAACTTTAGTGGCTTTGCTAAGCTTTCATGTTTATACATGAACTTTTAACGTTTTTACCTTAACTTCTTAACTCTTTACATGAACTTTTTTGATCTTTACCTGAACTTTTGACGCTTTAAATAGGATTTGTTATCACACTGTGTATTAAGGTCAATTTCCCTATAGGTGTCTAGTTATAAAAAGTGACACTTAGAAGAAAGAGCGGAATTCGGCGACTCCTGCGGAACAACGTAGTGAAGAGACCCCGCAGGAGCTTGCGACGAGGAGGCTCAGCGCTGCGTCCGCGGAAAGCGTCCGAATGCAGCGATTTCTTCTTATTGAGCCTATACCAGTTTGCTAGATTGCCCGCGGGCAACTGGTACCGCGACGTCCTGTCGCACCAGTTGCATGACCCACATCCTGTGGGCCCAAAGCGTCCGAATGGAGCGATTTCTTCTTATCTAGAACTCTCTTCCACTTATTTCAACCAAACAAAAAACCCGCTCCAGTATTTCATGAGCAGGTTTGATCGCATTAATTTATTGGATGAGTTCGCGTCTGGAAAGGGAGATTATTTTTTTTTTGCAATTTGCGAATTTGAGTTTTTTTAAGTCGTATAAGTTAACAAAGTATATGACCGCCTGTCTTGGTATCCCAAGCTTCTTTGCGCTTACTGATGGCCCTAGATCTTCGTTGACATAAAGATCTTTAATGACTTCTGATATGGCTTTATTATGGTGTTTTTCTACTTTTTCTTTATAAGAGTCATACCCTGCCATAAACCATTCATCTCACTTTCGTTTGTTTTTTATAGGTCTGGTGCATCGCTAGTTATTTATTATTTTAATTATAATACTTTTGTATACCAATTACTAGTCATAATGTCACATTTATTTGGGTGATTTTTTGGTAATTGTATTGCAGATTAATATATTTTCTTAAAGCAGATTTTTTAATAGGTAATTTAAACTATATTCTAGTGTAAACGAAATGCGAATTGATTGAATTCGGCTTCTTTAATAAAGTTCTCCATCACGTGATCGCTTTCAAATTCATTGGCTTTGATGCGCTCTTTTTTCGAAATCTTATTGTATTCTTCTTTGCTCGACAGGAGCTTCATAATATGGTCTTCGACACTAAACAATTCGCTCGTGTCGGAGAAAGAATCTCCACTTTCGTATGGTGGCAATTGGTGAAGAAAACCTTCCGTTAGTCCGAAACGGTCATTTACTTTGCCGACGATTCCTGGAATGCCACATCCTGCTGCTTGAATAAGCGGAACGCCCATACCGACAAAACAAAATGTGTTTTGCAATGCTTCTTTTTTGTCGTTTGCGGTAAATTTCGTGTGCATGAAGATATGATTACGCGCCGGAGAGTTGGCGATTTTCTTACGTAAGCTTTCTTCTCCTTGCCCTGAACCGTAAATGTGATACGTAAATTCCGGGTCGACTTGGATCAAGCGTTCCATCATGTCGATCATGTAATAGTTATAAGTGCGAAAACGTGCCAATTGACCGATCGAGACAATACGGCGTGATTCGTAATTACCTAATGGATTCATCGCTGTGCAGAAATCCAGTGGCAGTGGGAAAATCGCATTTCCTAGCGGTCGTCCGATGGCATTTTCTGTTCTTTCTTTAATCGCTGGATTCATGAACATCAACTTTTGCGCAAATTTTGGATCGATCAATTTTAATGCGTTGACCGCTCCACCTTTTCCTTTTTGCGCGTAGCTATCTGGCGAATAAACACCCGACATGCGCTTTTTGGCTGGCAATAGGTAAGACAATAAGAACGACATCGGTCCAAACGAATACACCAAGTCAAATTTTTCTTCGATCCGCTTGCTCAACATTTTTGTCGCCATCCACACGTTTACCGCCGGATCACTATTGTCTTCGTCTACCACAATTGTGACCCCCTCAAGCGATTCGAGTTCACGCAATAATGGTCCCCCGCTGCTATACAAGAACAAAGTCACTTTATAGTCGCGCGCACTAAACCATTTCACCATTCGCACCACTAGCATTTCGATGCCACCCGGCTTCATGTTTTTATGAATCAAAGCAATCGACTTGATCGACCCTTTTGGTTTTTCAAAATCGAAGAAATTAGCATTATTAAATGTAATCATGTCTCCACCTCATCCACTGGTTTATCTTCTATTACTTTTTCAGAAAATCTTCAGCTTTGTTTTTACTGGAATACCAATTAAACGTAATGCGTAATCCTTTTTCGAACGGTGTAATTGGTACAATCCCTGGCAGTTGCTTTAGAGTGTCAGGTGATTTTTCTGGTGCAAATGCTTTATTGGAGAAATCGTTTTGTTTTTGTTGTGCATAATTTCCCGGGAAATGGGCTCCCATCAATGATGTGATGCACCAAGCAAGTTCTCGGTCTCCCATGCGTGCGTTATAGCCAATTTCGTATCGCTGTCCGGCATCCCCTAAATGAAATACCGTATCGATCGCTTCACATAAATCACTGACAAACAACCAATTGCGAACGTTTTGGGCTGACTCTTCAAAAACACCTAATTTTCCTTTTAGAGCTTGGTCAATATAAGCTGGGATCAGTTCTCCTTCTTTTTGCATGGGCCCGAAAACTTCCGGACTAGCGGTTGTGAGGACATTTAACCCTGTTTTCTTATGAAAGTCACAAATTATGGCATCTGCTCTTTTTTTGCTGTCGCTGTATAAAGTTTCTTTAGATATGTCTGTTAGAGAAATATGATGAAAGCAAGATGCCATATATTCTTCTTTTGGCTGATGCGGTGATTCCATCCAAGCATTTTCTGCCGCCTGCAGGAGGTTCATCGTACCGAGCACGTTTGTTTGTTCGTAAAGACGAATTTCTCCAACCCGTTCCTCGCTGCGTGTCTCTGCTGCGCAATGAATGATGTCGGTTATGTTATATAGCTCGAATAGATGATTGATTGCGTAAGCGTTCCGAATATCAACTCGGTGATACGAATAACGAGCTGCTTGATCTCTCCCAGTAACATTCCCTGGATAAGCGGCTTCCGTATTGTAATCGATATTCACAAGTTGGTATTCTGGATATTTGTTTAAATAATAACGAATAAGGTTAGACCCAATAAATCCGTGACCACCGGTAATAAGTATGGTTTTAGCATTCAAAGCCGTTCACCTCTCTCGCTTATTCATTAGGTCCAGGAAAGAAAAATGTGTTTTTTCTTTGTGCCACAAGACTTTTGTACCACTTACACTTACTATGTTATGACATTTAAGTTAAATCTAGGTTAAAAGTTCTTATTTTCTTAATATTTAATCATTATAACCCCTAAATAGATAATTTGCATTAGAAATCGACATAAAAGTTGGTCAATAGTCTTGATTTTAAATTAAATAGTCATGAATATTTAATAAAATGGAATTTATTTGATTTTATTTTACTTTTTTTAGGTTGCATCCAGATTTAATGTATCACTTTTTAGTTCTAAATGTTTACTGTTTTCGATTACTATTAATTATATTTTTATTTTTAGCCTAGAGTATATAAAAAAACAGCAGCCTCCTTTTAGAAGACTGCTGCTTTTTATGGTACTAACCGGTTGATAACGGGAAGCTTTTGCATGATCAAAATAATGACGAACGAAATGCTAAAGATTACTATCCACACAAGCGGCACACTAACAATCGGATTAAACGTGGTTTCATTGAGTCCGAAAAATTTATTTAAATAAATTTGGATAAGCGGATGAATGATGTATATCCCGAATGTCGCAGTACTGATGCGTGTAATCAAGGCGTTTGGTTTGATCTTATTGGCCCTATGTTGGAAGCCGATAAAGATGAATAATGTGATGAGTAGGTTGTTTGGACGGTAATGTTCATAGAAAAAGTCATCAAACTCACCTACAGGTAGACCCGCATTTAAATTGGAAGTGCCCCAAACCGTTGCGATATAGCTAACTAATGCCAGTATGCCCAGTGTCGGTAAATATTTTTTGGGTACTGGATAAAGGACCAAGTACGCACCTAGTAAAAAGTAGCCGATATACGGTTCAAAGAGTCCTGCCGATAAGGCGATTTCAAAGTCTAAGAATTTTGGAAGAAACGGCAGGAAACTTGAAAAGACGATCCAAAATAGTAATAGGGCTTGGAATGTTTTCTTATCCATGTACTGGACAAGTAGTTTTAAAAATGGCGCCATGATGTAAAGACCGGTGATGGTGTAGAGAAACCACAAGTGGTAATAGATGTCGTCGGTCAGGAATTGAACAAGAATTTCGTAGGCGGTATACGATTCTTCTAGTTCAACTATATTGTACAGCGTATAAACAATGCTCCAGAAGATTAATGGAATGACGACTTTAGACAAGCGTTTTTTCAGAAACTCCAGAACGCTTTCTTCTTTGTCGCGCGTTAAGAGCAATGCACCACTGAGCATAAAGAAGACTGGTACGCACCAGCGCAAGCCGGCATCAAAGATATTGGCAAAATGCCAGATCCAATCGTCGGGTGTGGTGCTATTGATGATTTTAGATACTACATGAATGCCAACGACGACGAATATCGATATCGCACGCAACCAATCCATATAGTCATATCTTCTAGTCATGGGGGGTGTCTCCTTTAGGTCATCTTTTTAGAAAGAAGAAAGCGCTTCGGGCGGACGATTGCTTCTTAGTGTGTGGTATTAAGGTTATTAGTGTAATTGTGTCGATTCCACTTTTTCGTGTGTATTATATAGAAGGAAAATATAAAGTCGTATAAATATGATGATTTTTTTCTTTTATTCGCTTTCTTATTTTAGCTTGTTCGCCCGAATAGAGCCACTACAATTTGATTGCAATTGTGTTACTTGATTAGTTGTTTGCAGAGCTCACGAATGTCTTGTTGCCGGGAGTCGAGTAGTTCTTGGCCGAGTTTGATGAGTGCGTTGATGTTTTGCGCAGAGCCGTCGTCTAGTTTTTCGGTGCCGGGTTGGAGCAATTCAATTTGAAAGCGGTAATACCGCTTGCTTTTTTCTTGGTCAGGTAGCACAAATTTTAGTTGGTAGTCGACGACGTCGGAGCTACCGTCGGATAGGACATACCATAAAGGCTTTGCCCAGCTGAGCAATCCCCATGTTCTGAATTTCTCGAATTGAATGGTCAGCTGTGGGTTGCCTGTTCCAAGCGATACGATTAATAACTCTTCTCCTGGAAAGACATCTTTTGCTTCTGCGTAAGCACACATCGCTGGATTATTGGCAAACACACCCCCATCGATAAAATTAGCTCCTGGATATTCTTTGATTTTCTTCGGAATAAAATAAGTAGGCGCTGCAGATGCTGCTCGGGCAACATCTCTCATCTCGACGTCTCGTTCAATTTTTTTCGTATGGATGTCTCGACTTTTAAAAAAAGCGGTAAAACGCCCTTGAAGTTCGTAGCTCGGCACAACAATATCGACAATTGCTTCTGACAGCATTGTGTGTCCGAAATATTTTTTCAATGCTTTTTCAAGCGCACGTGCTTGGTAGCGACTTGTGAATATACCTCGCGTTATTTTGAAAAATAAGGATTTGTCAAAAATCTCGTGTGACTCTTCTTTGTAGAACCCGAGAAATTGTTCTGCTGTGTATCGCGGCTTTGTTTGATCGTGTGGGTGTGGCGCAACGAGTCCGAGTGCCAATATGCCTCCCGTTGATGCCCCGACAACCAAATCAAATAGTTCCGAAACCGGCTTTCCACTTTGGGCTTCTAACTCTGCAAGCAGCATCGCTGGGATAATCCCTCGCACGCCGCCCCCATCTATAGATAAAATCCGTTTCATCTCGACACCTCTATTCAGAAAGTTCTGACTTTCATCTATTGTAAGAAGTTGGGCTCTGCTTGTCAAAATCATTTAGTCAATCATTATTGTAATCTCATTAGTCACGCAATTAAGATAGTAAATTACTTTTTTAATATTTTCTTGATCGAGAGATTTAGGTGTCTAGTCTGTAGTGCGTATTTTTTATATTTTTTTGCTTTTGTATAAGTCAGGTATAGCTGTAATACTTTTTAAATTTGGTTTTATTAGGCATTTAATTGTAAGTAAAAACCCATTATTTCCGCTCAAAACTGTTTTATTCGGCTGAAAAAGGCGTTTCCAAATCTTTTTCCTGCTTGAAAACACCTGGTATTAAAGGGTTTTGGAGTTGTCTTTTAATTGTTATACAACTGTAATATAACTGCAATTGAATTGACGTTGTTTTTAAGTTGCTCTGTCTATATAGTAAATGACAGAGCAAAATATTATTAATTCATATACTTGAATAATAAAAACTTGGAGGAACCAACAACAATGAAAAAGATATTCTTCACGCTACTTACAGCAGGATCATTGCTATTTGCTAACTCAGTCACTGACGCACAGACAACTCAACCGGTTCAAAACGAAATTTCAACTTCTCAAGAATCTACAGTTTCAACTATAGAGCAAGTTGCAGCAAGCAAAGCAACTGCCAAATCAGGTACATTTAAAACAAAATACAATTCTAATGTTCGCGCAGATGCGAGCACAAAATACAAAGTTGTAACGGTAGCTAAAAAAGGCGCAGTTGTTACAGCGACTCACCAAAAGAAAGTCGGCAAATCAACTTGGTATAAAGTAAAAGTTAACGGCAAATCTGGTTGGATTTTGAGCACATTGTTGACATCTACAACTGTTAAGAAAGCTTCCGTTAAAAAAGCTTCTTCTTCATCAGTAGTATCAGAAGCACTGGCTTTACAAGGCATTCCTTACAAATTTGGTGGCACGACAACTTCAGGGTTTGATTGCAGTGGATTTATCCAATATGCGTTCAAACAAGCTGGTAAAAGTGTTTCACGTACGACATTAACGCAGTTTGCTGAGAGCTATACAGTAAGCACTCCACAACCAGGAGATTTGGTTTTCTTTGCTAATACGTACCGCCCTGGGATCTCACACGTTGGGATTTACATCGGTAACAACCAGTTCGTCCATTCAGGCGGAGCGAAAGCTGAAGTTAAAAGCATGAATGATCCATACTGGGGCAAGAAATTCCACAGCTTCAAACGTTTCTAATCAACCATAGAACTCCAAAAGGGTGACCCGAAAGTCTGCTAATAGCAGGGTTTTGCTGGTCCTCTTTTTTTGTTTTTTTGGGGGGGGAGAAATCGCTGCAGATGGACGCTTTCCTGCGGGCGAAACGCTGAGCCTCCTCGTCGCAAGCTCCTGCGGGGTCTCATCACTCCGCTTTCCCGCGGGAGTCGCCATCTTTCGCTCTTTCTTAGGTTTTTCCGCACAGTATATGGATAGAATCTAATGATCATTTTTATATAAAGATTAGGTATGGATCTGTAGTTATTTGTACTTATCGCGTTTCGCACGCGAAACGCCGGCATTCTAAGGTAGTGGGTTTTTATATGTTTTTTTGTTTGATATATGCGTGTGATTTTCTTACATGAACTTTTTTACTTTTTACCTGAACTTTTTGTCCTCTTACCTTAACTTTTGACAGCTTTACATGAATTTTTGAATGCCTTATATGTAGGCGGTTTTCTTACGTTAACTTTTTTACTTTTTACCTGAACTTTTGACGGCTTTACATGAATTTTTGGACGCTTTATATGTAGACGGTTTTCTTACGTTAACTTTTTTACGTTTTACCTGAACTTTTCATCCTCTTACCTGAACTTTTGACGGTTTTACATGAATCAAAAGCCCACAACCTATGCATCATCTCCTTTTGTTCTCTCACAAGTTCAAAAACTGCTTTTATCATATCTACTTCACAAACAAGACATGTATTTCTTATGAAATGCATGTCCAAATTTGAACCAATAAAAAATAACACTGCTAGCTGCAGCGTTATTTTTTATTGACATAAGTCACTTGGACCGTCGAAAGAGAGAATGAATTTTTCACTAAATGGTGAGTCGCTCGAGATCATTGCACCATTCGCAAATTTTTCCGGATCTATTTCTTGAGTTCGTTCACCTTTTTTATTTACATAGAACGCTTTTTCCATATGCCATCCTAGATTCGTTATAACGCTTGAAGGCGAAGAGGTAAATAACGTTCCGCTTTCAGGTACTGGGATTAGCAGTTCGTCGTCTACAATCTCCAGTTCTGGTTTACCTTCTCTAAAGAAATGAACAGAGACACATCCTTCTAACCCTTCTGGCAGGAGATAAGTTACTTCGACGTCCTTTGTCTTCGTGTAAAACCAGCCAGCCACTAAATTGCCTACTAAAATAACGCTCAATATCACTACTAATGTTTTCATCTCCCGCACTTGCCTCTTCTCTCGACTAATTTTACGAATCTTGTGTTTGTCTTTTTCTTACCTTTATTATACTTTTTTAGTTTTGCAGAGCGGAAGTATTTATTTTTATTATAGGAATTCCACTCACAAATATAGAGTCACTTTTCAAAACATGCATCTTTGAAAGTATTAACACCTAGGAAACACGGCTATTTCTACCATCACTTAGCGAAGGCGCGTGCACCACCGCTGCCGAGCGTTTCTAGAACTTCACACGTCCATCCTACTACTAAAACATGAAGCTCCTGGTATACGCCAACTCTCCAGCCAAGGAGCGTCTCGGGCTAGGCGAAGCAAGAAGACGAGTGCTCTTCTCGGCTTATTGCGGGAGCCATGCCCAAAGCGAGCGAAGGCGACTTTTAGAACTCCTTAAAATTTATCACCGCTTTCCTACACACCAACCCTAGCCAAGGAGCGTCTCGGGCTAGGCGAAGCGAGAAGACGAGTGCTTTTCTCGGCTTATTGCGGGAGCCATGCCCAAAGCGACCGAAGGCGACTTCTAGAACCCCACATTACCTACTACTCAAAACACAAAAAACAGACTCCCTTAGAGCCTGCTCCTCATTGATTCACAATACCGTCTATCTGATAATCTCCGTACTCATCAATCACCACCGTGTACATGCCTTTATGCGAAATCGTAGACGACTTGTCGCTCGCTTTGTCATGATACGTAAACTCGGCTTCTGCTTCGACTAGTGCGCTGTCACCCTCAATTTCGATTGAAGTGATAGTTGGCTTGACGACGTCGTAAATGAGATTCGGGTCGCTGTATTCTTCGATCAGTCCAGTCGCTTGTTGTTCTGCATTACTGCCTGGGAAAATATAAGACATGTAATAGGTAGATTCACGATCGTTTAATGAATACGGCAATAGCTCATAATATGCGGAGATAAAGCCTGCTAGAAAGTCTTCATCAAAATACGCGTCTTTGACATCTTGCAGCACAATTTCCTCTTCTTCGGTAATAAGCGGATCATTGATCCATTCGGTTAGCTGATCCCATACGGTGTAGATGGGGATTGCGTAGCCCAGATCTGGATTTTCTTCAATAATGATGGAGTTGATGCCGAGTAATTTTCCGGTGTCGGCCGCGATTAAGGGGCCGCCACTAGAGCCTTGCGCGATTTCTGCGCTCATCTCGTACAGATTCGTGTATTCAAATTGATCGGAGAAATCGAGTTCGGTATCCGTGATTTCGCCTATCGTTGCCGTGTTGCTTTGGTCGTTCGGGCTACCGATGGCGACAACGGGCGTGCCAATGTCGACAGGTTCCATTTCAATTTCGAGCGGTTCTTTTCCAGCTAATTCGCTGACGCGAACGATGGCTAAATCTTGCGTTTCAGATATGCCGATTAGATTGCCGTTAAATTCTTGGCCATCACTGTTTTTCACCGTGATGTACGATGCGTCTAACACCACGTGAGCATTTGTTAAAATGTCACCTTGGTTGTTGATAAGAAAGCCTGATCCTTGTTCGAGATCGGTGTAAAGCGTGTAAACATGCGTTTTGGCGTTTGCGATCATCGATGCGAGTTCGGTTTCAGCTTCTGGTGTGCCACTTTCTGTTTGTTGTTGAGTTGATTGAGGCGGTCTGGTTTCAGCGGGTAAATCTGGTTTCATCATTAAGTAAATGCCCAATGCCATTACGAGTACCAATGCTATGGATAAGGCGGCGATGATTTGATTGGTTTTTTTGATTTCCTTGGATGTTCTTCGTGTCATTTCAAATCAACTCACTTTTTTTCGTTCTTGATTTTATTATAGACGGTTTGAGTAAGCAATGGTTTCATTTTTTTGAGAGGTGTTTATTCTTCTTGAAGCAAGTGATCAATCAGTTCTTTAGTTGAAGCATAGTTTTGGCGCTCTTCAAGTAACATAGTAACTTGTGGGCCTGACGGTTCTATCATTACTAATTCGACCGTTATTAACGGTGGCTCGATGTTGTCAAAAAAAGAAAAGATGGCGTCAAAATCCGCTGCTAAATTAGGATTTTGTTTATTAAGTTGACCTGATACAAAATAAATAGTTGTATATGACTCAGTGCACTCTCCTTGTTGATTGACCGCTTTGCAATAAAGCCATAAATCGCCTTCCGGTTCGCCACGAAATTCAAAGCGTTCTGTTTGTGCTTGAGTAGCCGCATCTCGCCATTTGTCTTGCAGCTGATTGCTTACTCTCGATAAATCATTGAGGCTACCCTTTAAGATATACGCTTCAACTTCTGCTAAACTTCGATTGTCACCTAGTTCCCGTAGATCTACAAAAATTCCGTATTTGCCTTCTTTATCGGTAATAAAGAATTTTTGAAAATCAAGTTTGTGTTTTTCTTGAAGATCGAGAAACTTTTTCACCTTCTTAACTTCAGATTTTTCAATCGTGTCAAGTTGACGATCTGTTTCTAGAATCACCCATCGAACCGAATCTTGAGTTCGGAAGCTTTTTACGACGTGATTGACGAAATCGCCAGTTGAAGGTTTTGTATATCCAATCTCTTCTAACTCAGGCAATAATTCCTCCAGTTGTTCTTTTAATTGATAAAACGCCAATTGCATTTTGTAATCATCGCGGTAAATCGTAGCGTAATTTTCGGTATCTACCGTGACCGTAAAAACAACATCTTTTTGTTCTTCAAAAGCCATTTGGTAGCTATGCCCATCTACGAAACTGCCCTTTGTTTCACTAATAATATCAACGTCCATATCATACTTTTCTTCAATAAATTCTTTTATTTTATGGTCTTCTATTTTATCATCAATAATCTGGTTAATAAGCCACCACATGACGACTCCACTGATTAAAAAAAACGGGATCGTCATGACGATTAGAACATTCTTTTTCACCCAGTATCACTCCTTTTCATCTTATTATTTTCATTAAAAAGCAGTTTACTGACTCATGATATACGCTTTTATTTCTTCGTCGCTTTGAATACCCTCTATCTCCTTCAAGTTTAAGACAATTTGTGACCGGTCCCAGCGGTTGTATAGTTTGATTTTCTGAACATCAATATCGTGATCTTTTATAAGATTCAACACCGCAATTATGGATTCAGCTTCATTTTTTTCAATGCTTTCGTAACTCGTTTCTGTTTCTAACATGAGCCAGCGAATCTGGTTCTCGGTTTTTATATTTTCTAAACCCGTTTGTATGAGCAAACCACTTAGTGGTTTTTTAAATCCAATCTTCTCTATTAATGGCAGGATTTTTTCTGCTTGTTCTTTTGCTTCATGCTCTGCCAACATAATTTCGTAATCATCATGATAAACGGTAGCGTAATTCTCGGTTTCGTATGTGACTGTGAAGACCACATCTTCTTGTTCTTTAAAAGCCATTTTATAGCTTTTGCCATCCACAAAGTTGTCAGGTGTAATATTTATAAAGATTGCGTCCATGCCATATTTTTCTTCGATAAAGGCTTTCGCTATCTCGTCTTCCGTTCGGGAGTCTTCAACTTCATCGAAAACGAATATCCCTACGTACCAAAAGACGATTAGCGTCGCTACACCAATCGCTAACACACATGCTGCTAAGATGCTTAGGAATATCTTTTTCATTCCCACCGCCCCTTTTTGCCTTATTATAACCTTAAACAAAAAGAAATAGCTGAGACAATTGGTCTCAGCTATTACGGCATTATTTTTTTATTGTAAAGTTTTGTTCTGTGACATTGCCTGCTGCGTCGATTACTTTTAAGGTGAATCTGTTCTCACCTAGATCAGTCACCGGAACATCAATCGTAATGTCTTCATCAAAGCTATTTTCTCCGTAAGGCTCGCTCATAGCCTGGCTATAAACTTCACTGTCGATTAAATATACTTTGATTTTGTCCATATTATCTGTCACGTTAAATGTGATTTCTGCGCTATCTTGATCAGTTTCTACAGTTTCTGGAACGTCCAATAGCTCGATTTCTGCAGGTTGCGTATCGATTAACACTTGGCTCCGTACTTCCATCTCGTTACCTGCTTCATCAACTGCTTTAACAAAAATATCGTTGCGGCCGTCTTCTAGTGTTAAAACGTGTTGGAAAAACATGCCGTCAAATCGATTGGCTTTTTCTTTGTTTACGGTCACCGAAACAATGCGTGAACTGTCTTCTACAGATCCGAATACTTCTACGCGTTTTGTGCCGTACACTTCAAAAGGTCCTGGCGCAAAAACAGAGATTGCCGGTTTTTCCGTATCGGCAATTGCATCTGTTAAGAACACCGTGGTTTTATTGCCAGCAGTGTCGTGGAAAACCGCTGTCAGTCGGTCACCTTTATCGATTGATACTGGCAGTTTATAGCTAGTCGTTTTAGGCGCTAAGGACTCGTCTTCATACGTATCAAGATTTTCGGTCAGTTCGATGCCGTTGTGGAACACTTCCCAACGGTCGGGTCCCCCGCCTCCTGTGTTATCAGCGAAACTCGTGACCTTAACGGTATTGGCCGCCGCGTCGAGTGTTGCAGTTGCCGTTGGCGCGACTGTATCGACAAGAATTGGCATGGTTAATGACTGCCACTCCGCATGTGGATAATCAATAACCGCACGCATTTCGATTTGATAGTTGCCGTCTTTAACGGGTATTCCTAGCACTTCCCCGTTCCATTCGTTGATGAAATCATAATAATACGAAAAATACTCGGCAAAGTTTTTCACTAAGTTCTTTTCCGTTTGCAAGGTGCGCAATATTTTGCCGTTCGCATCAAGTACATTTACTTCTAATTGTTTGGCGTTGCGTAGAAGCGAAAATACGGGAATGATCGATTCCCTACTGCCATCGCCGTTTGGTGAAAAAGCAAAACGTTCTGGCGCAAAGCCTGTCTGATGGCTGCCTCCATTTATAATCTGTCCGAAATCGTCCGTTAAAAACGTGGTTGCATAAAACGTTTCTGGACTCCATGCAACGTCATCGAAAACAGGGGCTTTGTCCCATTCGCCGTTAAATCCGAAATACGGTACGGAGAGTGCCGTATTGCCAGACACTGCTTCGTCCTTGTCAGTTAATGTAATAAACCCATCGATAAAATACCCATTTTTAAACGCCGCAAATTCTGGACGTCCACGTAAAGTCGAGATATCGATTGTCACATTGATTTCTTCTGTACTGTTTGCAGAAACAGTAACGGTTTCAGGTGCAGTAATATTCACGAAACTTGTCACTACGTTTGAGCCGGCACGGTTTGGGTCGGTAATATCAATTTTCCGTTCCGGGTGTTTGATCGCGTAATCGGTTTGCACGCTAACTGCGACATTGTAGGTCGCGTCCTTATCCGAAAAATTCTCGGCTTGCAGTGTCATGGTTAGTAAATTGTTTTTAATTTCTTTTAACGCTACTTTTGCGTCACCGGTATTTTCGTCGGTTACCAACACATCGGTTGATAGCGCGTCATGCAATTGCATGAGCCCCGCTCCTTGACGACGCGGCGACACGTATTGACCTGCGACAAGTTCCACAGGATTTGCCGTGTTCATCAATAAGTTTTTCGCAAACTCTACGCGGTCTCGCCCTTCTAGACCGAGTTCTTCAATCCGTTGGAACACAAGTGCACTACCACCCGCTACATGCGGCGCTGCCATTGAAGTCCCACTCATTAAGCCGTATTCATTGTTATTAAGTGTGGAGAAAATATTGCCTCCTGGTGCAGTGATTTCTGGTTTAAAATCCAAATTAGGTGTGGGTCCCCAAGACGTAAACTCACTCATTTTTCCTGCATTCGGATTAGGCGTTTCGAGTTGTTGGCCGTCAAAATCGATCGTGACCGCTTTCCCGCCGTCCAACGCTGCTTTCATTGCCAAGCCGTCCTTTTGTAATGTCGATAAAAATGGAATTTGAATAAACGGATCAAACTCCATACTGACGGGTCCAGTCGTGTTGTTGTAAATGAGTACACCAGCTGCCCCCATCGATTCAGCCATATACGCTTTTTCTGTAAATGGAATAACGCCTCGTTCGATTAAAGCAAATTTCCCAGCTACATCTTTTCCTTCAAAGTCTTCTGGTTGTCCAAGGCCGACGTCGACAACTGAGTACGATTTCCTCGGCAAATCTTTTGGGTCGACTTCATTTGCTGCTAAATACAACGCACGTCCTGTTTGTACGCCGTCAACTTGATACGTAAAACTTTCTGTTGTGATTATACTGTTTTCAAATGATGCCACTCCTAGCGAATCCATCGCGGTTCCTGGTGTACCGATTAATCCGTAATCTGGATTTTTCGCAAATGGCGATTGAAAGCCAGATCCGAGTAAGTCTTCATTGCCTGCAGAAATGGCAACGAGTATGCCATTATTGGTCGCGCGTTCCACTGCTTGCTGCTCTGGACTCGACGTATCCACAAACCCAGCCGTTGCACCGAGTGACATATTGATCACATCCGCGCCTAGCTTAATGGCGTCATCCATTGCTTTAATGTAAATATCTCCAAAAGTGGTCGGATACATGGCATCGTTGCCAAATACTTTTAGCGCCAGCAATTGCGCTTCTGGAGCAACCCCTTTAATGCCGCCGTTTTCTTCGTCGCCGTTAGCCGCAATTGTTCCTGCTACGTGCATGCCATGCATCGATGCGGTTGGGGCAATGTCGCGGATTTCATTGTTTTTATCCATATAGTTATAACCAAATGGTACTTTCTCCGTAAAGAACGCACCTTCTTCAATGCTGTGATCCGCAACAAATTCTTCTACTGTTTCTTTCGTTAACCCAGCCATTTCGTTATCATTTAGCACCATGTCACGGTGACCCGGGTCAATCCCCGTATCAATCACTCCGACAATCATTCCTTCTCCTTTAAAGCCGTAATCGCGCCAAGCTTGCTGCGCTTGTACGAGCTCTTTGGAATGTTTCATGAGTGGCTCTACTTTCGGCCGCTTGTATTCGGTCGCTTCGTATACTGCTTTCACATTTGGCAACTTTTCGATCTCTGCGACTTGCTCTGCTTCGACTTCTGCAGAAAATCCATTAAATACTGCCGTAAACGTTTCGAGGTAGTCGATTTCTGGTGCTATCTTATCGATTGCCACTTGCGCAATGTCTTGCTTTACAAGCGCTGCTGCTTCAATTTGTTCTTTTTGCTTTTCCGGTAATTCTTTATAAAGCACTCCTTTTGTCGTCGCCGCTTCAATCGTCGGCTCTTCTTGTAGTTCAATGATGATGCGCACCTGTTCTTTTGGTGACTGCGGCTTTAGCATCGCTTTTGATAAGTTAGCTTCCCTGTTTGGTGCTTCTGACAATACGGGACTGCCAAAAGCCGTGAAGCTGCTCCATACCAATAAAACACATAGCCACATACGCGTTTTTGTCATACAAATTCCTCCTTCGAGTGATTATTATCACAATTATCAAATAATTAAGTCATCTTCATTTTTCCAGTTAACGGACTAGAAGTCTATGGTTCCAAAGCTATCTTATTTGTTGGATTGTGGGATTGGATTTGGGTATTTTGATTAGTTGAGGGAGTGGTTTATTTCCTTTTTTTAGGTTTCTGGAGTTACCTTCGGTCGTGGCGCTCCTTGGCTGGGGTGTGGGGATGTGAGTGCGGGTTCTCGAGTCGCCTTCGCTCGCTTTGGGCATGACTCCCGCAAGAAGCCGAGAAGAGCACTCGTCTTCTTGCTTCGTCTAGCCCGTGGCGCTCCTCGGCTGGAGAGTTGGTTAATATAAAAAGAGCTACTTGTTTTGAGTAGTAGGTAGTGTGAAGTTCTTGTGATCGCCTTCGGCCGCTTTGGGCATGGCTCCCGCGATAAGCCGAGAAGAACACTCGACTTCTTGCTTCGTCTAGCCCTTGACGCTCCTTGGCTGGAGAGTTGGTTATATACAAAGAGCTTCTGTTTTTGAGTAGAAGGTAGATAGTGTGTGGTTTTAAAGTTGCTCGGCGGCTGTGGTGCATGCGCCTTCGCTAGTTTCGGATGATAGTGAGGTGTTAACCAGATGTTTAGTGTATATAAGAATGCTTATTGTTTATACCCAGGTATTCAACATCTTTACAGAAGCATTTTACTTTATACATGTATTTCATGAGAATTCATAGTTTACCTGTGAAATAGAATTGATAAAAAGCGACAATTACTATTTCAGGCTGTTCGCCGTGCGAACAGCTTGCAATCAGTCGCTTGAACTTGTGAGGAAAGACGAGTAGAGATTTCTGGGTGCCGTGTGCGGGGCGAGGAATTTTTGGGGTTCATATAAAGAGTCGAAAAAGTCATGTATAGATGTCAAAAGTTCAGGTAAAAAGTAAAAAAGTTAATGTAAGAGATCCGCACTCATATAACAAACAATAAAAATATATAAAAACCCACTTCCCTAGAATGCCAGCGTTTCGCATGCGAAACGCGATAAGTACAAATAGCTACAGAATCAATCCTAATCTAGTTATAAAAATAATCATTGAATTCTATTTATATACTACGTGGAAAAACCTATGAATGAGCGAAAGATGGCGACTCCCGCGGGATAGCGAAGTGCCGAAATCCACTCGGGCATTCGCCCGAGTTAGTTCGGCGCAAGCCCGCAGGAAAGCGTCCATCTGTAGCGATTTCCCCTTATACTTTTTGGTCTAGCTCGTAGTAGCGATTTCTCACACAAAAAAAGACAAGCAATCAAAATTCTGATTGCTTGCCTGATTTTTTATAGAAGAACGTTTATGTTTCTTCTATATAACAGCTTATTTCAATAGCTTCATCTTATCGAGGGCACGGTAAAGAACTGCCGCTGTTTCGCCTCGTGTGATTTTTGCTTGTGGGTCGAAGATGTTGCCTGTGCGACCTGTGATCAAGCCAAGTGCGTAAGCTTGTGCTGTTGCTTCGCTTGCGTACGGGCTGATTTTCTTGTTGTCCGCAAATTTATGCGTTGTGTCTAAGCCTTCAAGTAATGAAGCTTCTTTGTATTCGATTGCGCGCATCATCATGACTGCTGTGTCTTGACGCGAAATTGGTGCTTTCGGATCGAATGTGTTGTTTGGCAATCCAAGAACGATGCCTGCACGTGCTGCTGCTTCGATTTCTTTTGAAGCCCAAGTTTTGTCTGGTCCTGCATCTGTGAATCGGCCTTCATAGTCTTTCAAAGGCAATTCAAGTGTGCGAGCAAGCAATACTGCAAATTCAGCGCGTGTTAAGTCTTCATTTGGTGCAAATAATGTGTCTGTTTTTCCTTTGATAATGTTTTGTGAAGCAAGTGCTTCAATTTGAGTTTTTGCCCAATATGTTTTGATGTCGCTAAATGTTACTTTTGCTGCTTTTGTAATTGTGAATGTCTTTTTAGTTTCGTGACCGGCTGCATCTTTTACTAACAATGTGTAATTGTTAGCACCGATTTTATCAACCGCCACTTTGACTTTGATCGTTTTGTTAAAGCTAGCTTTTCCGTATGGCTCAGAAAGTTCTTTTTTGAAGACTTCGCTGCCATTTACGTAAGCGTAGATTTGATCCATATTGTCTTTTACGTCGAACGATACTTCAACTTCAGAAGTGTTTGCTCCGACTGTTTTCGGTGCTTTGATATTGGAAACTACAGCTGGTGTTGTGTCGACTAAGATTTGACGACGTAGTTCCATTTCGTTGCCGAATTCGTCGATTGCTTTGACGCTAACGTGCTGTGAACCGTCTTTAAGCGTTACTGTATGTTTGAAGTTTACGCCGTCAAATGCGTCTGCTTTGACGCCATTAACTGTAACTGAAACAACTTTCGAATCGTCTTCTACTCGTCCAGCTACTTGCACTTCGTTTTTGTCATACATTCCTAAAACTTCCGGTGAATCAAAGAAAATTACTGGTGCTACTTTTTCTTCTTTTGTAGAACCTGAAAGTTTCACTTTTGTTACGTTGCCAGCCGTGTCATAAAATGCAGCTGTCAGCGTATCGCCATCTTTAACTTCCGCTTCTACTTTATAAGAAGTTGTTGTTGGTGCTAATGATTCGTTAGCTGGTGTTTTTTCATCTTCTGTTACTTCTTTGCCGTTTACGAATACTTCCCAACGATCTGCGCCGCCGCCTGAAGCATTATCCGCAAATTTAGAAACGTTTACTGTTTTCGTTTCAGCATCATACATTGCTGCAGCTTCTGGAGCTACTGTATCAACTAAGATTGGGAAGCTAATTGATTGCCATTGTGCATTTGGATAATCAATTACCGCGCGTAGTTGAATTTGGTATTTCCCGTCTTTTACTAAATTGTCTGAAGCTTTTCCGTCCCAGCCATTATCTTGTCTAAACGTGTATGGTGGGTTTGTTGCAGATGCTGCGTAATGTTTCGTTAAGTCTGAAGCTGTACGAATCGTACGCAGTTTTTTACCGTCTGCGTCTAAGACGTTTACTTCAAATGCTTTAGCGTTTCTCATTAATGAATAAAGAGGAACTGCCATGTCTTGCATGCCATCACCATTTGGTGAGAACGCAAAGCGTTCAGGAACAAATCCGTTTGCATGTGTACCACCTGAAATTGTCTCGCCTTTTTCATCTGTTAATTGAGCAACTCCGTAATAGCTATTTGCATCCCATGCGAATTTATCGAAAATATTCGCATCGTCCCAGCTGCCGTTAAAGCCAAAGTAAGGAACGACTAACGGTGTATTACCTGTTACTTGTTCGTTTTTATCCGTTAATGTAACAAATCCATCAACAAAGAATCCGTTAATAAAGCTTGCATATTCCGGCATTTCTTTAAGAGCTGATACATCAACTGTTACTGAAATTTCTTTTGTTCCTTTTGCTGGAACTGTGACCGTTTTTGGTGCTGTAATTTTTACGTCTTCAGTTACAACATATGATCCTGTAAGGTTTGGAGCTGTTAATTCGACATCATTTGATTTTACTGAATTATCCGTTTGGACGTTTACAGCTACATCATACGTTGCTGCTTTGTCTGAGAAGTTTTCAGCTTTTAATGTAAATGTGAATTTATTGTTTGCGATTTCTTTTAATGCTACTTTTGCATCGCCTGTTGCTTTATTCGTTACCATAACGTCTGTTGATAACGCATCGTGCAATTGCATCAATCCAGCTCCTTGACGGCGCGGAGAGATAAATTCGCCTTTATCGAATTCCACAGGGTTTGCTGTGTTCATCAATAAGTTTTTCGCAAATTGAACGCGCTCGCGTCCTTCTAAGCCAAGTTCTTCAATGCGCTGGAAGATTAATGCTGCACCACCCGCAACGTGCGGAGCTGCCATCGACGTACCGCTCATTAGTCCGTAGTTATCATCGTTCAATGTTGAGAAAATATTGCCCCCTGGTGCTGTGATTTCAGGTTTGAAATCCAAGTTCGGTGTTGGTCCCCATGAAGTGAAATCACTCATTTCGCCAGCAGCTGGGTTTTGAATGTCAAGAAACTCTCCGTCAAACACGACAGATACTTTTTTACTTGCATCTAGTTCTTTTTTCATCGCCAAGCCATCTGCTTGAAGCGCTGACATGAATGGAATTTTGATCGCTGGATCTGATGCCATATTGATTGTGCCTGTTGTGTTGTTGTAAACAATTACGCCAACTGCACCAGCTGCTTGTGCTGATAACCCTTTTTCAACGAAAGAAATTGCTCCACGAGAAATTAATGCGAATTTCCCAGTAAAGTCTTTTCCTTCAAAATCTGCTGGTTGTCCAAGTCCAGCATCCATTACTTCGTAACTAGCGTTTGGTAAATTTGTTGGATCTGCATCATTCGCAAGCAAGTATAGCGCGCGTCCTGCTTGTGTGCCATCTACTTGGTAAGCTAAGCTTTTTGCTGTAATCATATCGTTTTCGAATGACGCTACGCCAAACGAGTCGATAGATGTACTTGGTGAACCTGTTAAGCCGTAATCTTGATTATCTGGACGTGGGTATGAAAAGCCCGATCCAAACATATCCGAGTTACCAGCTGAAATGGACATCAAGATACCGTTATTTGTCGCTCTTTCAACTGCTTTTTGTTCAGGGTTTGAAGAATCCACAAATCCTGCAGTTGAGCCAAGTGACATGTTGATAACGTCTGCCCCTAGTTTGATCGAATCATCAATAGCTTTAATGTAAATATCGCCATACGTTGATGGATAAAGTGGATCATTACCGAATACTTTTAATGCCAATAATTGAGCTTCTGGCGCAACTCCTTTAATACCGCCATTTGATTCATTGCCATTTGCGCCAACTGTTCCAGCAACGTGCATGCCGTGCATAGAAGCATCTGGGCCAAGGTCAAGAATTTCATTGTTGCCATCCATGTAGTTGTAACCGAATGGCACTTTTGCTGTGAAGAATTTACCGTTTTCGATTGATTTGTCAGCTACTAACGCACTCACTTCAGATTCTGTAATTTCACCTGTTGTGTTATCCGTTAATACCATGTCTTTGTGGCTCGGGTCGATTCCTGTGTCAATAACGCCGACAACAAGACCTGCTCCGCGATAACCATAATCTGTCCAAGCTTGTTGCGCTTGCACCAATTCTTTTGAGTATTTCATTTCTGGTTGTACTTCTGGACGTTGATATTCTGTCGACTCATAAACTGCTTTAACACCGTTTAAATTAGCGATTTCTTCAATTTGTCCAGCTTCCACTTTTGCGGAAAATCCGTTAAATACTGTCGTGAAGTTTTCAAGATATGTAATACGAGGAGCGATCGAAGCGATTGTCATCTGAACAGATTCTTGGTCAGATACGACTGCTGCTTCTAAACTCTCTTTTTGATTGTCTGGTAAATTTTTGTAAAGTACACCTTTGTTTGTAGCACTTTCAATTGCTGGTGCTTTATCGAGTTCGATAATCACCCGTACTTCTTTTTTCGGATCTTCTGGATTTACGAAAACTTCGGGTAGGTTTAGTTCCCCTTGTTTTAGCTCAACGTTTGGTACGCTCGATGAATTTACCGCTGCCGAAGCACCTGTAAGTCCAAAAAGAGCCGAGCTGAGTGTCATTATGAAGACTAATGCCAACAATAAAAACGGTTTTAACTTCGTCAATTTTTCTCCCCCTTAGATCTAATTCGCAATTATATAGAATTTTTACAATTGCACAACAAATTAAATTTACCATATATTTTCAATGTTGCAAATGCAATTTGGAGATTTTTTGATGTTTTCACTCTTTTTTAACACGTATTTACTAGATATGGCTTGATATTATTTAGTTTCTCGAATTAATATAAATATTTTTTTGTGTAGTAGGATTAGAAATACGGAAGGAAAAATTATCACTTTTATAGAAATCGCTGCAGGTGGATGCTTTCGGACAGGAGTCACCACTTTATTACGAGAGTGATTTGCACTTTCGCTTTTCGCGTGCGAAAAGCTGGCATCTTAGAGGAGCAGAGCGGATCGCTTTTTGGTTGGAAGGTGGGTGAAGTTTTTTAAAGGAAGTTTTTCGACTGTTACATGAATATTTGAGCGGGTTACATGAAACACAAAAATTCCTCGCCCCCGTACACGGCACCCAGAAATCTCTACTCGTCTTTCCTCACAAGTTCAAGCGACTGATTGGAAGCTGTTCGCGCGGCGAACAGCCTAAAATAGTAATTGTCGCTTTCTATCAATTCTACTTCACAGATAAACTATGAATTCCCATGAAATACATGTATAAAAGCAGAATTCTTCTGTAAAGATGTTGAATACCTGGGTATAAACAATAAACATTCTTATTATAAACACAAAACATCCGGGTAACACCTCACTATCATCCGAAACTAGCGAAGGCGCATGCACCACAGCCGCCGAGCAACTCTAGAACTACACACTACCTACCTTCTACTATAAAACAGACGCTCTATGTACAAACAACTATCCAGCCGAGGCGCGTCCACGGGCTAGGCGAAGCGGTAAGACGAGTGTTCTTCTCGGCTTACCGCGGGAGCCATGCCCAAAGCGGCCGAAGGCGATCACAAGAACTTCACACTACCTACTACTCAAAACAAGTAGCTCTTTTTGTATTAACGAACTCTCCAGCCAAGGAGCGCCACGGGCTAGGCGAAGCGGTAAGACGAGTGTTCTTCTCGGCTTAGCGCGGGAGCCATGCCCAAAGCGACCGAAGGCGACTTCTAGAACCCACACTACCTATTCCCGCAAAGAAAGCTTTTCATCAACTAGCGCCACACCCCAGCCAAGGAGCGCCACGGGCTAGGCGAAGGCGACTATTAAAATGCCACAAAAAAAAAACGCGATCAGATTTTCTGATCGCGTCTGGAAAGATTGGTTATTTCACCATATACGTGCGGAACAGTGAAAATATTTTCGCTGTTTCTTCGCGTGTTGTGTATCTCTTTGGCATGTATTTGCCGTTATAGCCTTCAACAACTTCGAAATCGTATAACATCGTGATGGCTTTTTTTGTTTCGGCGTTGAAGTTGCCGTAATCCGAGAATGGTGCGTACTTGTCGACTTTGTATTTGCCGTGGTTCATTTCGTATACACGGTTGAGCATCAATGCGAATTGAGCGCGGGTGATGAATTCAGTTGGACGGAATTCGGTTGTCGTTACACCGTTGACGATTCCTGCTTGGTAAGCGGCATTGATTTCGTTTTGATAAATTTTTGGTAGTTTTGAGATGTCTTTAAATGGTGACTTCTCGTTTCCTGTAATTTCAGTATCCAGGATACGTGTAAGGATCGTGACTGCTTGCATGCGCGTCAAGTTGTCTTTTGGTGCATACGTTGTTTCTGTTTTCCCAAGGATGATGTCACGGTCAAACAAATCCTTAATGTATGGATACGACCATGCTGTTTTGCTAACATCTGTGAATGGGAATTTTTTCTCTGGTACTTCTTGTTGTTCAAATGTGATTTGTGCAAGCAATGGATCGTGATCTGATGCACGGCCGTGCTGTTCCATGAACATTGAGTTGATGTGAACCATGTCCATTTCTGTATTTTTCGCTAAGTTATTTGTTACCAATAAGTGATCAAGTACTTGTGAATTTCCTTGATAATAATACGAATAGCGATCTTCTAATGGCACGTCTTCGACTTTATTTGTTAAAATATCACCTTTTAATGCTTGTAAGGCTGGTGTGAATTCGAAATCATTCATGTCGCCTGCAACAATGACGTTCAGGTTTGGATCCTGTTCTAGTCCATCTGCGATAAAGCCGTTAATCGCTTTTGCCAGTTCGATGCGTTCTGCAACAGAGCCCAAGAATGGCGGTTGGTTTTTACCGAATAATGGCTGGTCTCCACCTTTTGAGTTTAAGTGTGCACCAATCACCACAACTTGCTCACCTTGGAAATCAAATTGAGCTGCAATTGGTTTGCGTGTGTTTGGCATTGCGATTGGTTGAACGCGACCTGGGTTTAATGCAAGTTCGCCGTCTACCCATGTGTTGTTTTCAGTCGCTGTGCCTTTTGTTCCTTCAGAAAGTGTTACACGCTCTGGGTTGTACAAGTAACCAACGCGAATATTCCCGCCTGGTTGGCCACCGTCTTTATTGTATTCTGGCGCAATGTCTGTCCATGAATACGTTGGGCCGCCTGCTGTTTTGATGTCTTCTATTAGACGCTCGTAGCTTGCTGTTGCGTCACTATTGTTTGATGCAATTGGGCCGTCGTTGTCTTGTACTTCTACCATGACGATAATGTCTGGTGAGTTCAAGTCATCAACAAATGATTCTGCAATGCGCTGTGCTTTTGCGTCTGATGTATGGCTTGGGTCTGCAGAGAAATTCTCTACGTTATAAGCTGCTACAGTCAGTTTTTCTTCGTCTTTGACGATCCATGTTTGTTCAGGTTTTGTGCCGCCGTCTACTAATTTTGGCAAGCTGCTTTCTGTTGTCCACAGCTTATAGTTTCCGAAGCCAAAGCCCATTACGCCGATGATGTCACCGTCGAATAAGTCGCCTGCTTTAGCTACAAAGTCTTCGTTATCAAAATCAACGGTAATGCGTTCTGGGTTGTAGTCATCCTCTGCAAGCAAAACGCCGCCTTGTTTATGGAACTCTGTATTTGGCGAGTTTTCTGCAATAACGACCACTTCACCATAGTTTTGAGGTCCCACTACTTTTCCTTGTGGTACAGCTAAACGCATTAATTCTAGTGATTCCCAGAAATCAATGCCGTCTTCTTGTGGATCAAATGAAGTTAACTCATCATTGTCGATAATTTGGGATGGTGGTTGAACATCTTCCCCAATGACAATCGGTTCAGGAAGCGGAGCTGTTCCTGTTTTAACTGCGTCAGTTGCACGAATACGTGTAATTGGCAGATCGTTGTCTTTTGCATCAGAATAGCCTTCTTGGAAATGTTCTTCTACTGTTCCGCTAACCGTAACTAAATCTCCAACTTGAAGACCGTTTGATGATTTATTGACCATCAAGGCTTCTGAAGTTGTTACATCGTTGTCTGGGTTAGTATCTTGAATAACAAAGTTTGCTGAGTTGTAAAGGTGTGTAACAACCCCTTCAATGTCGTTTACGACTGCTCCTTTGTAAGCCGAATAATGGCCAGCGCCTTGGATATCACGAATGTGAAGATCGCCTGTTTTTAAAACCGTGTACGTAAATGTAAAAATCTCTGAGGTCTTGTCATTGATGGCAATTGCTTTAATCGATGTGTCTTTTGTTAATTTGATTGGTGCTGTGTATTTCATGCTCGATGCAGTTGGTTTCGACCCATCAAGTGTGTAGTAAATCGTCGCGTCTTCCATGCCAGATGCTAACGTAATTTCTGTGCCTTCAGAAACGACACCTGAAAAAATATCAGCATAAACGGCTGGTTTGTTTACTAAGTCAAAGCTTTCAAAGCCAAGCGTTTTTACTTGATACGAATCGTTAAATTTCGAAGCGATACCTGTTACGTGTACTAGGTCGCCTTCTTTGTATTGCTTCGTAAATTGTTCAAAGCTCAATCCGTTCCGGTTATCGTTGCGGATTGTGATCGTTTCGTCATTTTCAGCTTTTGCCGAAAATTCAAATGTTCCGTAATCATTTACAGATTTTAAGCCTGTAATTGTTACATTTTTTAATTCAATCTGCTCGCCTTGTGTGTCTTCATTAACACCGGCTGGAGTGATTGATTGTACTCCTGGTAATTTATTGTTTGAAGAAAGAACTTTTACTGTATTTGGTTGAAGTTGCAGTTCGCCACCGTATTCAGAAACGCTGCCCGTCATACGAACTTGGTCTCCTGGTGATACGTCTGCACTTGAAGTGAATACAAACATTCCGGCTGTGTCATCTTGAACGTAAAATGAATTTCCGCCCCAGAATCCTGTGCCCGTTGTAACAATTGCGTCTACTTGAATCAGTTTGTCTTTCATCGTACGTGCTTTTGCGAGAGAATCGACAACAGTCGCTGTCGGTGGTGTTTCACCTGCTGCAAGGATAGTGAACGCTTTTGGAGATTTTAGACCTGCTGTTTGGAAATAAGCTTCTAGTGATCCCGTAATTGTCACTTGCGCTTTGAAATTAGTTGGATTATCCACCAAATTCAAACCTGTACGGATCGAACCAGAAGGCAATTGAACCGGCAGTATTTTCGTTGGATCGGTTTCATCCGCAGAATCAGCAAGTCCTACGTTTGTAGGTGATGTAAATGGTGCTTCTTGGTCATAGCTAGTTTTACTGATCGTAGTGCCCACGATAAACCCTTTCACTGTAGCCGTTCCTGTATTGTTTGCAATGGCTTCAGTTACTGTAATCGGCTCTGCTGCGTTTGCAGTTGTTGCCATATAAGGTAACGCTACGGATAACACTAAAACAAAGCTTAACAAAATTTTACTAAAAGCATGTTTAGACAAGTTCTTCACTCCTGACTCGTATTTTTTCCTTACTTTCTTATTATAGCTTAAAATTGGAAGCGCTTTATATTATTTTTGTAAATTTTCTATCAATTCTCTTTATATTTTACTATTCCTCAAATAAAAAATCCTGTTACTCAAAATTTTGAGTAACAGGATAGAATCATTGAATATCTTCTAACACAAGGCCTGCTAAATAATAAGCTTCGGCACCAGTCATGCTTTTGTTTTCGTCCAATTTTTCAGTGAGTACATCATCTGTTAAATTGCGTTCCGCTAGAGCTTCCCACGCATTTTGTTCTTCTGTTTCAATTCCGTGTAAAGCGAGAACCATTTGGGCTGCTTTGTTTCTCGTCAATTCTCGCTCTTCTGTAATAGTCGAGCGGAAGACGTCCAGATTTTCTTGTAAAGATTGTGCTTCAGCATTGGTGATGCGCTGCACACCGTTGCTAAGGATATTGGCAAACGATATTTCTTTCATCGTTTTTTCAACTGGTAATTGGTTTTCGTAACCTCCGACAACCAATCCGTAATTCAGTAATGTACGGATGCCTGGGTAAAACCATTCGCCTTCATATGGAAACGACTCTTCAAAGGCGTAAAGATTGGCTCCTTGACTTTTCAGTTTGGCTTGCAATTGTTCGATCATCATTTGATTGGTTGCCATGTCACGGTAGCTTATGTCTTCTTCGATCGAAATGGCTGCGGCAGCACCTGCTGCTTGACCCGCTGTCATTCCCGCTGGTAAAACGCGTGCACTTGCTGCAGCTAACGAGCTATAACCTGAAGCTTTACTGGCAACGAGTAAGTTTTCGACTTGTAATGGAACGAGTGAACGAAATGGAATGGCATATTGAACTGGCTTTCCATAAACGTAGCCATAATCATTTGGTGATGTTGCTTGAACATCTACAGGATACGCTCCAAAACCGATTCTATCCCAATGGTCTTTATTTTCCCAAACATCGCTTAACGGCAATTGATATTCTGACTCAACATGAACCGTTTCTCGAATATACAGTTGGTCTGGATAACTGGCAATTTCAGCGTTTTCAAAGCCTGGAAAGTTTTCTTTTAAATATGCGAGTATGTACTGGGTTTCTGTTTTCCCGATTTCAATAGCTTTTTGTTTTTCTCCTTCATCTAGTCCATCGATTCCGAAAATTTGAAGTGCGTTAATGATGACACTGCCATCATTTTCTCGCACGATATTCAACCCGCGTAAACGAGTTAGTTCTGGAAAATGCGGTGTATAGGCATCGTGTAGTTCACTAAATCCCCACGCGACATTGCCATTAATCCCACCACCACCAAACACACCTTCGTCCGCAGCTTGGATTATTTGATCCCAATCGATATTGCTAAAATGGAACATTAACGTAACGGCCATCTTTTTTTCTTCTAAGCCAATATCACGACCACCGATAAAATAAGGGGCTCCGGCTGCAACAGCCAAATCCGCGTCTTTTGAGCTATCGATAAAACGGTCTGCTGTAATCGTTTGTTTTTCACCGGCAGTATTCGTAATTTCAACAGCAGTTAACTCTTTTTCGTCCTTGACGACATCTGATAGTTCTACACCTTCAAGTAAGGTTAAATTCTCTTCTTTTTCCATCATTTCAAGAAATGCAGCACGCGCTTCTCCAATATCAAAGCCGATTTTCCCTCCGACTTTTTCGTGCCATTCTTGGAAAATTCCTGTGTTAGCTGGATTGCCTTTTTGATCTGAGCTAACGTCTAAAAAGTTCAACATGCCCGACGTCATCAAGCCTCCGATATCCTCTTCGCCTACCATTAACACGGTACGCATACCGTTGCGTGCAGAAGATAGCGCTGCTGCAATGCCTTCAGGTTCTCCACTCAATACGGCTACATCATACGAATTAGGCGAATCTGCTTGCTCGCCTGTAAAAGCATTTACGACAAGAACCGCTCCTATACTGATAACTGCTAACACAGCAATTAACATGACAATCTTCCTCATTTTTTCCACACTCACATTCTTTTTTACATAGATTCCCACAACATTACCAAAAATATTCCTTTATTTCAATGTATTTCTTTGAATTGTTGACATCTTGTAAATTTTCCATAGAATATACAATAGCTTTGCACTTACCCGTACTCTTACCGTTATGGGGAATATCACAGCAAATACATACTATATAGGTGGTTCTTTATGAAGAAATCGTTTTTATTAAATTTATCAAAAAGTCATTTTTTTATTTTTACCGGTATTATTTTTCTGAAAGCATTATTTTTACGCTATTTACTGTTTCAAGATATTGAATTAACTCAAACAATTTTGTTGGAATTAAGCTATATTTTGATTTTTACTTCGTTGTTTGAACTGGCAAAACCCAGTTGGAAACCCGCTCTTTACTTTTTACTAAACGCTATTTTTTCTATTTTATTTTTAGCAGTTATTCTCTATTATTCATTTTTCGGGAGAATTGTTACGTATTTTGCCCTTTTCCAATTAGGTCAAGTTGGTACGATCAATGAAAGTGTATCGGCATTATTACAACCTATTTACCTGTTGTTTTTCTTAGACTTGATCTTCTTATTGGTGTTACTGGTTTTCAAAAAATACCCATTGCCACCTTTACAACTCAACCGAAAAATCATTTTAGCGGTTTTACTCGTTTTTGGCATCGGTGTATCAGCACTAAACTTTAATCTTCATAAAGATGAAGCAATTTCCAATAACGTCATTGCTGCACAAGAAAAAGGAATTTTAAACTACTCTGCTTTGGAAATTTATTATGGTCCTGAAAACTTAACAGCTGTTGAAACCAATGTTTCTGTAGACAATTTAGCTGAACTAAAAGAAGAAATTAACCGCATTAAACAATTGGAGATTGTACCAGAAGAAGAGCGCAATTATTTCAACGCTGCAGAAGGACGGAATTTAATCGTGATTCAAGTAGAATCGATGCAAAATTTCCCTGTTGGTTTGGATGTTGACGGTACCGAAGTTACTCCGCATATGAACAAACTGATTGAAGAAAGTTTCTACTTCCCAAATACGGCACAACAAACCGGACCCGGAAATACTTCTGATGCCGAATTTATTTTGAATACGTCGCTTTACCCAGTCGCGTTTAATCCAACATCGCAAACTTACGGCCACAAAAAATTCCCAAGTTTGCCTCGTTTGCTGGCTGCGGAAGATTATAAATCGATGACCTTCCATGCGGACGATATTAGTTTTTGGAATCGCGATGAGCTGTATCCTGCTCTTGGAATCAACAATTATTATTACGGAGAGTTTTTCGGAAAAGAAGACGTCATTGGTATTGGCCCTTCTGACCGCGTGATGTTTGAAAAAGCAATGCCGATCTTGCGCGAGCAGCATATGCAAAACAAGCCTTTTTACGCTCAACTCATTGGATTGACGAGTCATCACCCGTTCACCTTGCCCGAAGCTGACCGGAAATTAGAACTTCCTGAGCGGTTTGACAACTCATTGACGGGTGATTACTTGGTGTCGATCAATTATATGGATACGGTCATTAATGACTTTATCGAAGAATTAAAACGAGAAGGTATTTACGAAAATTCCGTTATCGCGATTTACGGAGATCATTTTGGTCTTCAACAAAGCGCCATTAGCGAGAATGATGTCAACTTGGTAAGTGAATTGCTTGGACGTGAGTACGGAACCTTGGACCGCTTAAATATTCCATTTATCGTCCATGCTCCCGGGATTTCAGATGATGGACAAACGTTTGAAAAAACGAGTGGTCAACTTGATATGATGCCAACCCTTGCGAATTTGCTAGGGATTTCACTGGATGAACAAATTGTCTTTGGTCAGGATTTGTTGAATCATGGCAGCAACTTACTAGGTGCGCGATATTATTTACCTATTGGTGCATTTTGGAACGATGAGATTTTGTTTATTCCGGAAAAAGACTTTAGCGACGGCAATGCTTACGATTTAGAAACGGATCAAGCGGTTGATGATTATGAGCAATATCGTGATGATTACGACCGCGTCTTGCAGCTTGAAAAGCTGTCAGATGAGTATATGGAAAGTCTGCCTGAGCAGTAGAAAGTGGAGCCTAGGTGCTCCGCTTAAGTCGTGTACAAAAGAATCTTATATTAGGTAAAGAATGAGTAATCATTTAATCACATATATAATACAGGATTCTGCGCTCCATACGGACGCTTTCCGCGGACGAAGCGCTGAGCCTCCTCGTCGCAAGCTCCTGCGGGGTCTCATCACTCCGTTTTTCCGCAGGAGTCGCCGTATTGCGCTACAAATCCTTGTGTGGTTACCCAACAAGCTTCTTGAAAGTAGGTTAGTTGGGTACTCTCTCTGATATAAGCCACATGCTCTCAACTAGTCTAGCCATTAAGGCTCTTGTGAGAGCAGCGAGGCAACGAGAGATGAAGACAGAACTATTCATTTCGACTGGACCATGTCTATTAACACAGCGGAGCCTAGGTGCTCCGCTTTTTTTGATTAAAGTAGCTGTTGCTATTCCGCAAAACAGCTACGCTTTCCGGCGGGCTTGCGCTGTTTTGTTGCATATCTTTATAAGCCTCGTTCTTTACTGTTTTAAAGAACAAAATCAAAAACCCCCATACACGGCTAATTACGCCGTATATGGGGGTTTTGGGTTCAGCTTTTATTTTTTTGAGTGTGGTGCAAATAATGACACCATTTTAGCCGTTTCTTCTCTTGTCGTGAACTTAGATGGCATGAACTTGCCGTTATAGCCTTGGACGATTCCAAGTTCGTGTAGTAATGTGATGGCTTCTTTTGTTTCAGCAGTATGCTGTCCGTAATCTGAGTACGGAGCGTATTTGTCTACTTTGTAATCGCCGTTTACTTTTTCATAAACGCGGCTTACCATCAATGCGAAATGCGCACGGGAGATTTTATCTCTTGGGTTGAATTTCGTTGTCGTTTTGCCTGTTACATAGCCTTCAGCAAATACGGCATTGATTTCTTTTTGGCGCTCAAGTGGCAAGTCCGAAATATCCGTGAATGGTGATGCTGGAGCTGTTTCTGGATCCAGTTTCATCAGACGCGAGATAATCGTTGCCGCTTCCCAACGTGTCAGTTCACGTTTAGGTGAGAACGTTGTTTCGCTTGTTCCTTTGAAAATGTTTCTGTGGTATACATCGTTAATGTACGGGTAAGACCAACGATCAGTCGCTACATCCGTAATTGGTGTAACTGCGTTAATGCGGTTTTCAAGCATCGGTTTAACTTGGTCTAGCGATTTTGCATGATCAATGAACATTTCGTAATCGATATTTCCTGGCTCACTTACACGACCGTCTTTATAAGCTGCTTCGAATGAAGCAAAGCCGTCGCCGCCTTTAGCTGTAAATGTGTTAGAAGCTACTTTGTACGATTTCTTCATATCCAAAGCAGTATACGTGTTACCGTTTTTAACTTTTACTTCTGTCACACGTGAACCAGCTGGTTTTGTCGCATCAAACGAAAATTGTAGACCCGCTACGTGCAAGAATCCGCCATTTTCAGCTGGGAATTGACGAACGCCGTGTTCAAGAGCCGTTTTCAGTTCTGCTCCTGTTATGTTCATAATTGCTAACGAGTTACCAAATGGCATTGTCGTTAATACTTCACCAACTGTGATGTCGCCCACATTAATCGATGCACGGATACCGCCACCGTTTTGAACTGCGATTACTGTATCTGCATCAATTTTTTTAGCTGCTGCTAACATGCCATCTGCGATTAAGTTACCAAGGTTTGTTTCAGAAGCGCGCACGCCGCCTTCGTTACGTCCACCGTTAAGGAAAACTTCTGCTGTTGCACCAGTAGATTGATTTTTTAATGCTTCAATTTCTGCCGCATAAGGTGCTAAAAGTTCAGCTGCTTCTTCATCTGCAACCACATCTTTTGCTCCTACTTCGTGTAACTTTCCAAGTTGTGATGTAATAACGCCATTTTCATCGAACGTTAAATCTAATTGTCCAAGGAATTTGTTGTATTCGTTGGCTTGAACGATTACTGTCGGGTCTGTATTCCCTTCATAAATAAATGGTTCGTCAATTTTTTTATGTGTGTGACCACCGACAATCACGTCAATTCCTTCAACTTTTTCTGCAAGCAATTGATCGTTATCAAATTCTGCCGAATCATCAAAACCAATATGCGTTACGGCAATAATTTTGTTGATGCCTTGTTTTTCAAATTCTGCTACTGCTTCTTTAGCAGCTTCAACATAATTAGAAAACGTAATCTCTCCTGGGCTTGAAATTGAAGCGGTCTCTTCTGTTGTCAAACCAAAAATCCCAACTTTTTCGCCATCAATTTCTTTGACAATGCCGTTGTAAATTTCACCATCGTTATACTCACTTGAGTACGTTTTGTTTTGCAATCCAGCCATGTCAGCGTCTCCTGAGAAGTCTACGTTTGCTGCTACAAGGGGAAATTCAGCACCCTCCACAAACTCAGCAAGAGATTTATGTCCGCGCTCGCTAGCCCCTAAATCAAATTCATGGTTACCAAATGTCATGGCATCGTATTTCATCAAATTCATAAACGTTAAATCCGCTTGGCCTTCGAACGTATTAAAGTAAAGTGTTCCGGAAAATACATCACCTGCGTCAAGCAATAGGTTATTGGGTTGTTCTGAACGAATTTTTTTCACTAGCGATACACGATTTGCTACTTTATCTAAGTTAGCATGCGTATCATTTGTGTGCATGATCGTTAGTTCGAAATCCCCTGTTGCCGCTTGCGCTGTTTCAGGTGATTGAACTCCCACTACGCTCGCCGTCAATGCAACTGCAATTGCTGATTTAAACATTTTCCCCTTCATTTGACACCATCCTCTGATTTTTTTGGACTACTTCGCTCAAACGCTATATGGATATTGTGTCCTATACTTACACATTTCACAATAATAGAAATTACATCCAATTATCGAGCGAAATCATTCATTTTCAGTGTAGCATGACAAAATTTATTCAACAATAGCATTATTCAATCTAATTTAAAATCAATACACTGTCTTAACATTTTTTACAAAAACGTAACCTTTATAAGCACCTGTCGTCCGGCAAAGCGTGGTAATATTAAATTGATACTTTTAAAATTTTTTGTCATGCAGAAAGCGTGGTAATTGTATGCAACCATTCACAAGAAAACATTTGGATGAAGTTCAATATGCACGGGTAATTGCCTTATTGGGTGTCTTTGCAGTTCATTCGTCATCTACTGGCCTTGTTAGTAGTATGCCCGGATCGCTACCGTTTACGATTTATAATTTTTTTAATATTGCTGGGAAGTTTGGAACTCCTGTATTTTTCTTCTTAAGTAGCTTTGTGCTTTTTTATACGTATTATCCACGAAAATTGACGGTTGGTTTATTTGCTAAGTTTTATAAAAAACGATTATTGTATATTTTAGTTCCTTATGTGGTTTTTTCCATGTTTTATTTTCTTCTTAAGGCTTATTTGTATCAAAACTACACGGATACTTCTCATATGTTTAGGGAATTTCTGATTGATCTAGCAACTGGCAAAGCGCACAGCCACTTATATTTTGTCTTTGTTAGCGTTCAATTTTACTTGATGTTTCCTATTATTCTTTACTTGTTCCAAAAGTTTTCTGCGATTCGCAAATACGCGATCCTTATTGGATTTATCATTCAATGGGCGTGGGTTTTGATCAATTCATTTTATCTTCAAGTACCTGCTAAAGGATCTGTTGCATTATCGTATTTTTGGTTTTATTTTTTCGGCGCATTTCTTGGTGTTTATTATGAAAAAGTGGCGGCTTGGATTGGCAATTGGCGCAAGGTTTGGCCGTTTATCGCTTCTATTGCAGTGGGTTATTTGTACATGATGTATTTCTACGTTTCGATCTACTATGATATTCGAACAAATCAATGGACTGGCAGTACCCGTACTGTTGAGTTTGCTTGGAGCACACATGCCTTTTTGGCTGCTACGTTAATTTTTATTGTTGTTCATTTTATGGAATCCTGGAAGTTATCTCGTTTTAAGAAAGTTGTCACAGAAATCGGGGCTGTTTCTTTCGGTATGTATTTGATTCACCCATTTTTCCTTATGATTCTAGAAAGGTTTATAACAGGAGGTACGCCGATTGTTTTCCACTCCTGGCAGCTGATGATTCTTTTTATCACCTTTTTCAGCAGTTGGTTATTGGTTCGGTTATTTTATGATTTTGTGCCCTATAGCTGGATTTTCTTCGGGCAAGGCAATCGCGTATGGAATAAACCAAGCAATAAGTAATCGATGTTAATTTTCAAAACAAAAACAGGCTGTACCAAAAGGTTTTAAACTTTTGGTACAGCCTGTTTGTTTATGATGATCAATTTGTTCCGGCAGCTAATCGTGTAACTGAGTCGATAACTGCTCGCGCTGTAGCATTTGCGCTTTTTTGAAGAGGCGCTACCTCTTTTTCAAGCTTTTCATGCACATCTGGATAATTCGAGAGAATATGTTCTATAGCTTCTACTAATCCGGTAGCGTTCCAATCTTTCGACTCTACATGACCAAGTACTGGCTGGTTCACAATTTCTGCAAATGAATCGATCTTCGGATCATAGGATAACGCAACAAACGGCGTAGTACCGACTGCTGCAAAAATTAACGCGTGCAGACGCATCCCGAACAATACATCAGACTCTTTCACAATCGCCATTTTTTCTTGAATGGTGCTATCGTGTGGCGCAATATATACGTTGTTGGTCATTAAGTCTTCAATCGATTGAGAAGTTTTAAAGTCGTGTATTCCATGCATGGGCACAAAAACGATTTCATGTCCTTTAGCTGCTAACTTATCGAGACCAGATGCAATTTCTTGGAAAGCGTAATTATCGTTTGCCCAATTTCGCACTGAAACAGTGATGACTTTGCGTTGGAAATTTTGTTGTTGGAGCCAACTGCTGTGAAATCCACTCGCATCAATGCCCATAACCGGATCCGGCACGAGTTGAATATCCGCTGCTACGCCGATTTTTTTCAATAATTGCTCAGACTGTTGATCACGAACCGTTAATAGCTGTACTGCATTTAATACATGCTTCACAATCATTTGGTTAAGCTTATTGCTAATTGGCCCCATGCCTTGTGCATAGACGAATACCGGTTTTTTTAATTGTTGAGCAATTTTTATAACACCGGCATAATACGGAATACTTTTAAATCCGGTTTCGTCTTGAAGCAAGCTCCCGCCTCCGCTAATTAATCCGTCAGAAGACTTGATCGTGGCACGAACTTCCTTCAAACTCCACCGGTTTACGGCTTTTACACGATACGTTTGAGCTGTTTTTTCTGGTTTATTGGATAAAACAACAATTTCGATATTTGGTTGGTACTCTTTTAACGAATGGATAATGGCGTAGAGAATTGCTTCATCACCTACGTTGTCAAAACCATAATATCCAGATAAAACAACCCTCACGCCTGCCACCTCACTCTTATAATGGTCACTATTTTTTTCCACACATTTTCATATAGCCAAATCAATACAAGTCCGATGATTAACCCGAAAACTATACTATACCCACTTCTAAGTAATGAAATCAAGAGTGGTATATGAAGATGAGTAAAAGTATTCACTAATGATAAAAACCCAATTACGCCTGGTATGAGCAGGAAGTAATAAGCTTTTGGATATGATTTGGCGATATGAAGTGCCAATACAAAGAGTGGGAATCCAATGAGAAACTCTTTTGTTCTCGGTCTAACGTATAGAATTTGTTCTAATAATGCACGTATTTGAAGTTCAATTTCTGGAGCCTGTCCATCATTACCTGTACGGCTAAAATAGTATAAAGCGATGCCACTAAGTATCGCGATAACTATAATATGCCAATAAATCACACTAGCTTTTAAGAAGGTCTCAATTAGACTACGCCAATAACCCGCATTGATCTTAGAAAGATGTTTAATATTTATCCAAATTGCATAACCAGCAACAACAGCAATCGGCACAATATAAATTAATGACACGCCTCTAAACAAATCAATGCCAAGTATATATTGATTACCGCTTAACAATACGACAATTAACCAAATACCAATTGCTGCAATACCAACTGCTTGCGCATAAGATTTCACCATATATCTTTTTTTCTGCGGCTCTTTTTTTAATAAAACTGCCCAAATAGGTGCTGTAATGGCAACTGCTAATGCCAGTGCCTTTAAAATGATGCTTTGTTGAATAACCAAATATAGTAGAGCAAACAAAGCAGATCCACTTAGCGCAAAGAGCGTTAGTTTTTTATTTTGGAATACAGATTGAGCAGCTAAGGTTAGAAACGCAACAATCCCAAATAATGCCATTACGGTCTGCCATAACGGAACGCTATAAGTTTCAAATATCCGTGAGTCTCCGCGCGCAAAACTCGCTGGCAAATCTAGATCTACTTCCGCTTGTAAGTTTTGCAATACCGGCAAAGCTTGTTCATATTTTTTCTGATCTATGTTTAGAAAAAATGCCCGCAAATTTCGTTCTTTTGCAGCGCGGACAATTTTTTCTGCGCTTTCTGTAATATTGTCTTCTGTAACACCTAGACTGTGAAGACGCACGAGATTTAAGTCGTTAAGGTATGCTAGTTGATTAAAACCGTTTTGTTCGGTAAATTCAATGTGCATCAACTCATAGCCTGCTGTGTTTAATTGTTCACCAAAGTTTTTCAAGCCGTCAGGATCTGAATTGAAGGGTACCTCTCCTCCACTGAACAATACTTTGTCAATACCAGGTTGTTTAATCGCGAGTAGATCTTCCTTTACTCTCTCAAGCTGAGCTTCTTCGCTATAATTTCCGATCCGCGGAATCACCATCATGTCAGCGTCTAATACGGTTTTAATCACTTCTCGATCATAGGAGACCGGTGTGGATAGAATCGTGCCGGCATCCCCTGGAATAAACAAATATTCGTCGTCATTCATGGTAAACGTATGTTGGTCTTCAAAATAGCCTTCTGTGACTTTTTCAAAATCATACGAAGCGTTTGAATGAATAAATAAACCTGGTCTAGTAAAAGGTTCTTCCAATAGATCTTGTTGTGTTAACAGTAGGTATTCTTGCATCCGAGACGTGCTAACTGCTGTAATCAGTCTTTTTCGTTCAAGAGAACTAACGGTATCTGGTTCTAAGCTGATACTTTGAACACCCGTATTTTTAAAATCCGATAATATCTGGTCTAATGTCAAACTCGGATCTTCAATCATCCAGTCTACCGTGGCTTTATAAGGAACAATAGTTTCGATGCTTTTATTTGATTCTTCTATTTGTACCCGTTGAACGATTGTTGGAATGGTTAGTAACAATGCAACAAGGAGGATACCGATTAATACTTTTTTCACGTAAGTACACACCCTTAACTTTTCTTGGATTGGCCTGATTTGCAGACGCTATTTCTTGGTGATGAATTTGTTGATGACAGGAATGCGTTGCAATACGCTTTGATCTATCGCTCCAGTTACTAGCAACAAACTAAAGTAAATCAGTCCGCCAATTGCGACTGCTGCTCCTACATACAATAAAGCTGCCAGTCTCGACAACTCTTCAAAATCCAATAATAAACTTGGTAGCCAAATAGCTACCCCCATGACAAGTGAAGCAACAACGATGGTACCGGTCTTTTTCGGAAAAAAATTGAATCCGGTATATTTCCGAATAGCTACGGCGTTAAGTAAGAATAGGATTATGTAAATAGCGGCTGTTGAAATGGCCGCTCCAACTAATCCGTATAAATTGACTAAGACCAAATTTAAAACCAATTTAATCGAAACACCGACAATAATAATCCATGCACCAAGGCGTGCTTTATTGATTCCTTGTAAAACGCCCGTCCCGAGCACGGTTAACGACGTAAATAACGAACTAAACGACACGATTGCGAGCACCATACTGCCTTGTAAATCCGTAAACAAACCTAAATTGATCGGCAAGGTTAGAACGACAAGCCCTACTGCAGCTGGAACGGATAATAAATACGTCAGGAAAAATGTATTGTCGATCAACTTTCTTGAGCCGACCTTATCATTTTGAGTTAATTTTGCAGAAATCGAAGGAATTAACGGCAAAATAACTGAACTTGCAAAAACCGTAACGATTTGAACAAGCGCTAAGCCTCTTCCGTATATTCCATAAAGTGAATTGATATCTTCAGTTGCTTCACCATGCATTTTCAATGCGGTTGGAATGGTCACTGAATCGATTAAATTTAATAATGCCATTGTAATGGCGCCAATAGCGATGGGAATCGAGATTTTTAAAATCGTTTTAAAGGTTGAACGAAAATCAGCTAATGTATAAGGCAACCGTTTTGCTACTTTAACCGACGATCGATTGTACAATATGCGCAAATAAACGAGTGAACCAAGCGCACCAATGATTGAACCCATCATAATGCCACCTGCTACTTGCTCGTCTCTGTAAAGACGTTCTACCATAAAAATGGCTACAAGTAGGATTAATCCAACACGGATAAATTGTTCAATCACTTGCGACACCGCAGTCGGCGTCATATTTTGATGGCCTTGGAAATAGCCTCTGTAGACTGCCATATAAGGTGCAATAAGTAATGTACACGCTACGACGATTAACGAAAGCCGCGTTGTAGGGCCCCCTAAAACCGTTGCGATTTGATGAGAAAATCCGTACAGAATTAAGAAACTTGTAACACCAAAAAGCAAGGCCAAAATACCAGAAGTGAAAAAGATATTTTTGACTTGTTGTTCGTCATTTGTCGCACGCGCTTCTGAAATCAGTTTGGAAATGGCGATTGGAATTCCTGCGACCGACAAAGTTAAAGCAACCATATAGACCGGGTATACTAATGTAAAAATACCGAGCACTTCATCTCCCGCAATATTTTGAAGCGGAATTCGGAACAAGCTTCCGAGTATTTTTGATAATAACGCTGCAATGGATAGGATTAATGTACTTTTAACTAAGGTGTTTTTCATCCCTTACGTAAAGCCTTTCGTCCAATCACAGTTGCCGCGAATTTCGGTAAAACGAGCATACGCTTCCACCTTGATGGTTGTTTCACAAGACGGTAAAACCATTCAAGGTTCATTTTTTGCCACATTTCAGGTGCACGTTTGACCGAACCGGAAAACACGTCAAAACTTCCACCAATTCCGATAAAGACTCCTTTATCAAATTGATCAATATTTGCGCCGATCCATTGTTCTTGCCTTGGAAATCCGAGTGCTACAAACACATAGTCGGGTGCTGCGTTTTTAATTTGTTGCGGTAATTGTTGATCGTTCCAATCAAAAAAGCCATTTTGACTACCGGCAACTTTGATGTCTGGATACTCTTGTTTTGCTTTTTTAACTGTCGCTTGTAATACCTCTTCAGCTGCACCTAGGAAAAATACGCTCGAATGATTTTTGTTTGCCGTTTCAAGCAAATCGAGCATAATGTCATAACCACTCACACGTTCTGGCAATGGTTCACCAACAATTGCGGCCGCTTTGACGATGCCAATACCGTCTGCTGTAATGTATGTAGCTTTCGCTAATGTTTGTTTGTACGTCTCGTCTTTTAACGAATGCATGACGATTTCAGGGTTGGCTGTCACTACAAATGCTCTTTCTTGCTGCGCGACATGCGTTTCTAGTGTTGCGATAAAGTCTTTTTGGGTCGTGTTAATGAATGGCACTCCCAATATATGAACGAATTTTAGAGTCATTATTAATCTCCTCTTCAGGGCAAAATATCTTAGGTTAGTATAACATAAAGAAGAACCCCGTGTTCAAGCTATAACGGCTTGAACACGGGGTTCTTCTATTAAGAATTTGTAAATTATATTACTGTACTACTGGCAACATCTTGATGTAATCGCCGTGAACAAAAGCCTTTGTATACGTTTTGTCTTCTGAAGCGACTTCATACCATAAAGAACCTGAAGCTGCTGTCGTCTGTGTGTGGATTACGACTGGAACTGCTGAAGTTTTCAATGTATAAAGTGAAGCAAACGACGTACTTGGATCTTTTCTGAAATTCAACGGGCTTGTTGTTGTGTAACCTAAGGTGTGAACATTTACATCTTTGTTTCCAAGATACTGATCCGTACGGAACATATGTCCCGCAATTTTCTCTCCCCAGAATGCATCTGATGCATAACGAACGTTCATGCCGATGCCTTTGTTTCCAAGAATCGATCCATTATAATAACTACCTGTTGGTGACTGGTAGCCTTTGCTGATGCGTTTAGCAGCATCTTCAATCGACTCTCTAAATGTCGCATAAGAATACGCTCCGTTATATGCATTGCCGTCTGCTGCTCCATAACCAAAAAGATTGTTTTTATCTTGTGCGATTTTGCTCGTTCCCCACTGACTTTCATGAATAGCATGAGACATTAAGTAAAGCGCATTAACTTTATGCGTTGCTTCCATTTCTTTAAAGAACTTCCCAGCACCAACAAGTGGGCTTTCTGTCCATTTTTTTTCGTACTGCATTTTATTGTAATACGGAAATTTGTCCATCAAGTATTTGTCTAGATCTTCCGCCGTGTAATTAGTTGCGGAATGAAGTGGCAGCATATTGAAGTATTGATAGTTTTCAGCTACTTTCGCGCCTGAAGCGTTTGTAAATGTTGCTCCGTCCCAGCTATAGTATTTCATGCCGCTGACAAATTCTTTTGGTGCTTTTCCAATAACGCCTGTTGAAGCATAGCTTCCAGTCGAGTGGTTGAAAATTTTGTGGACCAAACTGCTACCAGCCACTTCGTAATACGATTGCCCTTTTTGCATTTGTTGTGGAATGACACGCACTACTTTTGAACTGACATATCCGACTTTTCCAGCCAATTCTACTTTAACTGTTGTGGCTGTAGAATCGATGAATTTCATTTCGGTATTTGCAGGTACATACGGACGGAATGTGCTCGCGCTTGCTTTCAAGCTGTCCGTTGGATAAATTTCTGTAAATGCGTTAGTAGAGACAATTCCTTGCTTCATCCAAAGAATTTGATTACTACGTTCAACTACTTGAGCTTTAGAAGTTTTTTGTGCATATTGTTTTGCTTCTGCAAAATCATCAAATTGTTTTAAAACAGTTGTCTTGTCTTCAGTAATTGAAGAAACTTGAAACTCTAAAGTTTTAGGGGGTAGAAGTTCAGCTCTTGCTCTTAGCATAACTACAGCCACCATCCATCTAGTTGAGCCATCTTTTGGTTTAAACGTCTTATCATGATTTCCTGTAATAATCCCCAAATGAGAAAGAATACGAACATCGTCTTTGTGATCGTCTCTAATAGTAGAAGCATCTGTAAAATCCAATGCTTTTGTTTCTGAAACATCGATCACTACGCCTTTTGCTTTTAACGCACGCGCAACCATCGTCGACATTTGCTCACGGTTGATCAATTCATTGGGTCTGAAAGTATTATCATCATACCCTTTAATGATTCCGGCATTTACAGCCGCTGCAACTGAATTGTAATACCAAGCTCCTAATGATACATCTTTAAAACTTATTGCGATTTCAGTTGATGCAGCGGTAAATCCAGCGTTTTCTATAGAAGCGCTTTCTGCCGCAGGACCAAGGTCAAATGAATTCACAACCATTTTAGCGAACTCTGCACGCGTTACTTGTTGATTGGGGCGAATTGTTCCATCTTTGTATCCGACGATAACCCCTAACTTCATCAATTCTCTCATTTCTGCTTCATACGCATGACCTGTTAAGTCATCTGCCGCTTTTGCCGTTTCTTGTGTAAAAGCCGATAATGCTAAAAGCACCGCCAAAAAACTCATTAATAATTTATACATCCTCTTAAACTTCCTCCCTTTTGGTTATGAAACCAATATTATACAAATCCCTAGACTTTTTGTTCAAAAAACTCATAAATCTATCACTAAGATAGATTATTGAGAACAGGTATACAATCCTTCTTATTATCTATATTTAACCATTTTTACATGGACAAATAATTATTAGACATTTTTGAGTGTACCATTAATGCTTATATATTAGTAAAGACATTTTTTGTTATTCGTTATTTTTTTATTTTTTTAGCAATATCTCTGATTTAACTGAAACTTTAGTAGGTACAAAGTTATAAGACTAAACTAACCGAACAAAAATAAGCTTTTTAAACCATACTTTATTCTTATTTATTTAAAAAACCCATTAATTTGAATAAATATCTGCTATTATCACTAACAGATAGAATTTTATAGGAGGAAATGACAATTTTATGAAAAATGTATTATCAAAAATTGCCCTGTTTCTAGTTGCTGTTGTTTTTGTGATCTCCAGTTTAGGTGTTCAACCTGTTTCTGCTGCAAGTAATCCTTTTAAGGATGTTTCATCGTCAGACGAAGAAATTTTATATTTATGGAATAAAGGTTTGATTAATGGTGTTGCTAAAAATTCATTCGGACCATCTCAGTCAGTAACGCGTGAGCAAGCTGCTACTTTGATTGGTCGTGCATTAGGCTTAAACGGCAAATTGCGTAAAACATCGTTTCCGGATGTTAACCCAAGCCGCTACAGCTCAGGTTATATTCAATCAGCTTACGAAAAAGGCATCATTACAGGAAACTCCGATGGTTCATTCCGTCCGCAAGACACAATGACTCGTGGCGAAATGGCCTACTTATTAAGTCGTGCATTTAACTACTCAAGCACAGGAAACGTATTCTTTTCAGACATAAATGTAGATACGAGTAAAAACAGTCTTTATACTGCAGTTAGTAAAATCGCGACTGCCGGTGTTTCAAACGGTACTGGTACTGGTACATACTCACCGAACAAAAAACTGATTCGTGAAGAATTCGCTATTTTCTTAGCTCGCGCATTAAATTCAAAATATCGAGTGACCTATAAGAATGTCACTATCAATAATCTACGTGTCACAGTAAATAGCTTGAACATCCGTACAGGTCCAAGCACAGGTTACTACGCTCTTGGTAAATTAAACTCAGGCGATGCGTTCCAAGTTTATGGCTATAAAGGATCGTGGGCATACGGTAAAAGCGGCAGCTATACTGGCTATGTGCATTCTGATTATTTAGCAAAAGCTGTACCGGCAGCTGCTAGTAGTCGCTATATTACACTTGACCCTGGTCATGGCGGTCATGACGGTGGTGCAGCAGCAAATGGACTACTCGAAAAAGACATTAACCTTGACGTTGCAAAACGTGTCGAATCGAAGTTAAAAGCTAAAGGCATTAAAGTTTATATGACAAGAACAACCGATGTATTTCATTCACTAGGTGCTCGTGTTGATAAAGGTGTTGCTAGTGGATCAGATACATTCCTAAGTATTCACACGAATTCAGCAGGCGCTCATGGCGCAAGCGGTTCTGAAACTTACTATTCCGCTTCAGTAGGAAGTGATAGCAAGGAATTAGCCACTTTTGTTCAAAATAGACTTTACAAAGCTATGAACCATCCAAACCGCGGCGTTAAAAACTATGGTTTCCAAGTTATTCGTACGAACCCACTTCCAGCTGCTTTAGTGGAATTAGGATTTATTACGAACAAGTATGATTCTGCGAAATTAGCATCTGGTACTTACAAAGATCGTGCAGCTACAGCGATTGCTGCAGGAATCGAAGATTATTACAACTGGAAAGCAAAAAATTAATTTTTAAAACGGACTTTTTAGTCCGTTTTTTTGTTGTATACTACAGGAAAGTGTAATCTTTCAGGAGGGATTCTATTGAAAAAATTATCAGTTTTAGCAATCTCTGCGCTCCTTATCAGTGGATGGGCCAGTAGCAATGCCTCCGCTGAAGCCAATGATGCTTCAGATCGCGTGATCATTTCATTTAAAGAACGCATCGACTATGACTTGCTCGAAGAAATGGGCGCTGAAATTCACGAGGAATTTGATGCCATTTCTGCAGTTTCTGTCACCTTGCCTAATGATCAATTGGTTCAAACCGCTAGCAACGATTCCTCTATTAAATACGTAGAGGAGAATTCAATCGTTACCGCAGCTGGTCAAACGACTACTTGGGGCTATCGGGCGATTAAAGCGAATACCGCATCGAGTCTCGGTTACACGGGTAAAGGAATAAAAATTGCTATAATCGATTCAGGAATTAATTCTAAGCATCCAGACTTGAAAGTGGTAGGTGGCGTTTCCAAAGTTGCGAATTCAAGTGCTTTTACAGATGGTAACGGACATGGTACTCATGTGGCTGGTGTTATCGGTGCACAAAACAATTCAGTTGGTACCGTTGGCGTTGCTCCAGATTCATTAATTTACTCAGTTAAAGTTTTGTCAGCTAATGGCGTTGGCACGTTGGACGGTGTTGTTGCCGGCATTCAATGGGCGATAGATCAAAAAGTCGACATCATCAACATGAGCTTGACGACAATTAACGATGACCAGGCTTTACGAGATATTACGAAAAAAGCGTACGAAGCTGGCATTGTTGTGATTGCCGCATCTGGAAACGAACGAGAAAAAGGTCTTTATAAAGATGTTCTCTATCCAGCACGTTTTTCTTCTGTTATTGCTGTTGGATCTGTTTCTAAACTTAATAAGCTTTCTTATTTCTCAAATTATGGGGCATCACAAGAACTGGTAGCACCTGGAGAAGGCATTTTAAGTAGTTTTACTGATTCCAAAACAACATCAAATGCCGATTATGCGGTTTCTGAAGGAACATCTGTTGCGTCTCCTTTTGTTGCTGGTACGTTTGCGCAATATATGGAAGCCTATCCGCATCTATCTAACACGCAATTACGTGAAACTGTTAAACGAGCAGCACTTGATCTTGGTGTTAAAGGACGCGACAACACGTACGGAAACGGACTGGTTCAATCGCTGCAAACCAAAGCCGCATTGTTCCCCGATTTGAAAAATGATGTATGGTACACACTGCCAATCAAAAAGAACTTTGATCGTGGCATTATCACTGGCTTCCCTGACGGAACATACCGTCCCGAAGCGACCATTACACGCGCTGAAGCCGTTACCATGCTTGGCCGTGCACTAAAGTTGAATAAAACCAATACCAATCACCATTTTAGCGACGTACCAAAAGATTCGTTTGCAGCTGGCTATATAAACAGCGCGTATGAATTGGGTTATATCAAAGGGGTCAATGCACGCGAATTCCGACCAAACGATCCAATCAAACGTGGCGATATGGCAATTATCATGCAAGCTGCATTTAAGCTTGCTGGTACTCAACAAGCTGGCTTTAAAGATGTTCCAACATCTATGTATTATTACGACGCGATCCAGGCTGCCTATGCAAGTAACGTCGTCAAAGGCTACGCAGACAACACATTCCGACCGAAAAAACCAATCACACGCGCAGAAAGCGCTGAAATTATGAACAATGCATTGAAATAATGTGGAAGTTGAAGCCCAACCGGGTTTGCCGGTTGGGTTTTTCATTTTGGGGGAGATTTGGTGGGGGATTAGTTTAATCCGGGTGTTCGCTTTTTTTTACACGCATATTTTGGTTTTATACATGAACTTTTCGTGCTCTTACATTAACTTTTCATGCTCTTATACGAATCCTCTCAACCGGAGCTCTTTACATGAACTTTTGACACCTTTACATGAACTTTCCACTCGCTTACCTGAACTTTTTGCGCTCTTACCTTAATTTTTCATGCTCTTACATGAATCCACCCAATCCGGAGCTCTTTACAGGAACTTTCCACTCGCTTACCTGAACTTTTTACGCTCTTACCTTAACTTTTCATGCTCTTACATGAATCCGCCCAATCCGGAGCTCTTTACATGAACTTTCTACTCGCTTACCTGAACTTTTTGCGCTCTTACCTTAACTTTTCGTGCTCTTACATGAATCCACCCAATCCTGAGCTCTTTACATCACCTTTTGGCATATTTATTCTACTTTAACGAATTACCCTTCTCCCTTATTAGCTACCAAACTCTTTTCACTCTCCAATCCTCCTTCTACGTCTTCTTTTCACCATACTGTCAAAGTGACACGCAACCACCCCCTTCGCAGCTCGTATGCATGTTTTTAAGCGTTTAAACTATACGCTAACAATAACTGCCTAAAATTATTTCATACTTACAATATTTCACACAATCTAGCACCATAAAAAAACTGCAAATCACCTCGAGTAAATCGAGGTGATTTGCAGTTTTTATTGAATTTATTTGTTAGTGATTGCTCTGTGTACAAATGCTGTGTATTCTGCACGTTTTGCATTTGCGTTTGGCTTGAACGATCCGTCGTTGTGGCCATTCGCTAAGTTATGTGCAGCGATTGTGTTGATCGAGTTTTCAGCCCAGTGACCTTTAATATCCGTGAATGATGTTGAAGGTTTTGATGCTGATAATGCAAATGCTTTTGTTAACACTTTGCTGATTTCAGCGCGTGTAATGTTTTCATTTGGTGCAAAGTATCCTGGAGAGCGTCCGTTAACGATTCCGGCTTTCATGACAGCATTAATGTTACCAGCTGCCCAATGTGATGCGGGTACGTCTTTGAAAGCAGAACTTTTTACAGGAGCTAGTTTTAATGCGCGCGCAATGATTGTCGCTGCTTCTGCTCTTGATACATTATCATTTGGCTTGAAGATGCCATCACCTTTACCTGTGATGATTCCTGCTACGCTTAAATCTTTGATTTCTTTAGCTGCCCAATATCCTGAAGATACATCGTGGTATTGTCCAACTGATAGAGAAGGCTTAGAAACTGTAATTGTTTCATTTTTAACTTCATCCAGACGACGTGCGCCTGTATATTTTGGTGCCCAATACGGGTTTGTGTTTAAGTTCGCAATTGTGATTCCTTTGCTTGTAGCGGAAATAAAATCTCCATTCCCTAAATAAATTCCAGCGTGTGAAATTCCAGGTTTATACGTATCTGAAAAGAAAACCATGTCGCCTTCTTTTAAATTACTTTTACTGACGCTTGTTCCATTGTTGTACTGTTGAACAGAAGTACGGGGTATTGAAATGTCAAATTCATTGAAAACATAACGTAAATATCCAGAACAATCAAAGCCAGATGGAGTAGTTCCCCCAAATTTATACGGCGTTCCTAAGAATTTCTTTGCATATGTAACAATTTCATTTGGTGTAGCAGCACTGGCTTGTGTCGTATTGAAGGGACTAACTGATATTAATAAAATAGCAATTATCATGAGTATTAGACGATTCTTCACTTGGCACCTCTTTAGTTAAATTTCGGGAAGCTGATCAGGCATCTACCGTTTAATTACTTATTTAATATATTTTTGATTGTAACAGTGAAAACACGAAATTGAGGTTACATTTATGTTACAAATGTGTAACAAAGCATATTTATATGTTTATTTTTAGGAAATAAAAGGGATACAGTACTTACGTTTTTTCCAAATCATCTATTTCACCCGTTACATCACTTGATGAAAAATTACACGTATTACGACAAAAAAAGCCCTTATTGCGCAAGCGCAATAAGGGCTTTTGATCTTATTATTTGTGGCGAGTTTCGCCTTCGCCCCAGCATTCTGTGTTTTTCAAACCGGGGATATTTTTTGCAAAAAACTCTGGGTTTTTTCCAGCTTTACGTTGGCTTGTGTAATCTTCCAGTACTTTAAAGGCGGTTTTACCAAGTAACGCAATGACAACTAAGTTGAGTACCGCCATGAAGCCCATAAATAAGTCAGCCATATTCCAAACCAATTGAACTTGAGCAAGTGCACCGAACATTACCATCGCAAGTACACCGAAACGGTAAGCAGTTAACCATGCACTATGCGCATTGATAAATTCGATATTCGTTTCACCGTAATAGTAGTTGCCGATGATCGAACTAAAGGCAAAGAACAAAATAGCTACTGCTAAAAAGTAAGGAGCCCAGCTACCAAGATGAACATCTAACGAATCTTGCGTCAGCAAAATCCCGATTTGTTCACTCGTTGAGTAAAGGCCTGCCAAGATAATAATAAAAGCAGTTGCCGAACAAATAACGATTGTATCGAAGAAAACGCCTAAACTTTGAACAAGTCCTTGTTTGGCAGGATGCGAAACGTTGGCAGATGCTGCGGCATTAGGTACAGAACCCATACCGGCTTCGTTTGAGAACAAGCCGCGACGGACACCTTGCATAATAGCAGCACCAATACCGCCGCCGATTGCTTCTTCTAAGCCGAAAGCACTTTTCACAATAAGTGTGAAGACTGCTGGAATTTCGGTAATATTCATAATGATGATATATAACGCTACGATGATGTAAATCGTTGCCATAACCGGCACGACGACTTGTGTAACTCTAGCAATCCGTTTGACGCCACCAAAAATAACGATTGCCGTTAATAAAACAAGCCCGATTCCAATCGACCAATCTGGAATATTAAAAACGTCTTCAAATGATTGAGCAATCGTGTTTGATTGAACAGAGTTGAAAATAAATCCGAATGCTAATGTTAATAGAATCGCAAAGACAATACCTAGTTTGCGGTTACCGAGTGCTTTTTCCATGTAATAAGCAGGTCCACCACGGAATTGTTCTCCATCACGGACTTTGTAAACTTGTGCCAATGTACTTTCGACAAAAGCAGTAGCCATCCCGATGATCGCGACCATCCACATCCAGAAAACCGCTCCCGGTCCGCCAATAGCAATTGCCAGTGCAACTCCGGTAATATTCCCTGTTCCTACGCGTGACGCAGTAGAAATTGTGAAGGCCTGGAAAGCTGATATCCCGCTATCTCCATCCTTTTTTTCTGTGATTACACGGAACATTTCTCCAAATAATCGAATCTGAACAAAACGAGTGCGAACGGTAAAGTAAAGGCCAAGGCCCATAAGAAGTGCAATTAGTATGTATGTCCAAAGCAACGTATTGACGTTATCAACGAACCAGGTGATTCCATTTAAGAAAGCATCCATTCTACTTCTCCCCTTTTTCAATAAACTTGTATTCAATACCCTTTTTGTTAACGCAAAAAACGTTCTTTTCCAACATATATAAAAATGAGACCCTCTAGCAAAAGAGGGTCTCGGATGTCGGCTTTATTATTTTATCATGTGTTTTTCTCATATAAGAATTTTTAGTATTTTAAGTTTTTTCTTATTGAGTTGCTTTCACGGTATTTGCTAACACGCGCGCACCTATATCAAGCGCCTCGTGGTTAAAGCTCATGTTTGGATGGTGAAGTCCCGGTGTTAAATCAGCACCAACACCAATCATCGCTGCATGCAACTCAGGCTTTTTAATCGTGTAAAAATGAAAATCGTCAGCGCCGGTCGTATGAACGGGTGCCGCGGGTGCCACGTCTCCTAAAGTTTCACGAATCGCTGCATCCGCAATTTGCATCGCTGTTTCTGATACTTCAGCGGCTGGTGTGTAATCCGTCCATTCGAACGCAATTTCAACTTCGTGTAATTTTGCTATGTTGGCTAACCCATCGTTAATTTTTTGCTGAAGATGTTTCATCAATTCGTTCGACTGCGAACGAACATCCATCGCAAAATTTGCGCTTCCTGGAATGATGTTCAAGCTGTCGCCACCTGTTTGAATATGCGTAAGCTTTGCCGAATACGATTCAAACGGAGAGAAATAAATAGATTTCACGAATTGATGAATGGCTGCAATCACGTCGATGGCATTTTTCCCTTGGTGCGGACGTGCCCCGTGCGCATCAACTCCCGTAATTTTCCCTCTTAAGAAAATTCCCGACCCGTGATGAAGTGCAGGTGTTACTTGACCAAATGGCAATTCTTCAATTGGTCGGAGGTGTACGCCGTATAAATGCGACACTTCATCAATTGCTCCGCGCTCAATCATCGAAAGTGATCCGTTGCCTACCTCTTCTGCTGGTTGAAAAATAAAACGTACTCGTTTCGTCAGTTTTTCATCTTTTAAATACAGCAATGCGCCAAGCACCATCGACATATTGGCATCGTGTCCGCACGAATGATTGGCTTGCAATTTGCCATCGACTTCTTGCCAAAGCGCATCAATATCTGCGCGCACCGCCACCACTTCTTTCCCCTCACCAATTTCAGCAATTAAACCTGTCACATCTGGAAACGTGTGATGTTTCACACCTAGTTCCGTCATGATCGCTGCTAGTTTTTTGGTCGTTTCGACTTCTTGCCAACTCACTTCTGGATGTGTATGAAAATGGTTAAAATACTCAAGTATTTGCTGCTCGATGTTCATATGATGGTCTCCTTTGGGTTGATGGATATACTTTAATAGTTTGATTGTACAGGAGCGGGGTGGATTTAAATAGATTGTGGGTTTGATTGGGCTTATGGCTTACCCGGGTGTTCGTTCGTGTTACCCGGGTGTTCTCTCTTTTTATCGAGATAGATCTGGCTAACCCGGGTGTTTGTTCGTGTTACCCGGGTGTTCGCCCGCTTTACCCGGGTGTTTGCACTTTTTATCGAAATGGTGCTGGCGTTTACCCTTTTCACTTATGAAGTGGGTGATAGATATATTTACGATGTTTGCGTCCACCTACTGGCTGACAATTGTTGTTAAGTAGAAATCGTTTAGCCGTTTCTAAATTTTTGAATCCGATAAAATCACGACATTCGGCTGTGTTAATGGTGGGTTTTATTAGCATAAACCATTCTTGTAGCGTTACAACATGGGCATTTCTGCTGACGAGTCTGCACGTTTCGCATTCCCAGGCTATTTGAGTTCTGATCATTTTCCCGAAATGGCAACGTGGACAAAAAACGCCTGTTTCGATTTCAGTTGGGTTGATTTGAAATTTGGGAGCGAGCGGAAAAGGTTGATAGTCTTCATGTGCTGCGAGGAGTGCGTTACCGAGCTGGTGGAGTTCTTCAATAGAAATGATTGTCTTTGACAAATTTAATTTAGAAAGGTAAAAGTTGAGTTCACCTACTGCTAAAATGTGGGAATCTGGTGGTGTGTTTTCAACAATTTGCGAAGGGTGCGATATAACGATAATGCTAAAGATAGGCAACTGGCATCTCAGTGTTCTCAAAAATTTCCCCATACGCATCACCGTTTCGTTCATTTGTGTGATGGGACTTTTATAGCTCCTAATTTCTCCATCTGGCAAAACAGAATGGAGCGCGCTTGGATTTTGTTTGAATTGAAGCTTCCCTGTAATGTTTTTGACTTCAAGCAAAATCACACAGCTTTGTGTAATCAAAACGGTATCGACCTGTAACTTGTACGGTGCGGGCAATGAAAAATCTTGGATAAGTTGGTATGCATAAGGTGGGTCGAAAAAGTCGAGCGCTTCGTCTAACCGCTCTTCACCACCAAAACCCGCTCTCGCATTGTTAAGACTATTTTTCACTGCAGCACGTTTGGGATGAGTAGGTGAAATTCTCTTTAATAACGCTTCATAACCTGCAATTTTAGCTGGTTTTTCCCGGTGTTTAATAATCATAGACTCCCTCCTTTTTTATTAGTTTAGCAGGTCTTCAAGGTTTTTGCCATTTATATCCAAATTTCATTTTTGATGTGAATATACGGAGCAAATATTGTATTTGGAGTGAGTGAGTCGGCATTTCTATTTGAAATTTCTATAAAAATGACTCTCATCCACCCCCCAAAAACCAATATGCCCAAGAACGGCTTTTCGCCAGCGAAAAGCCCCAAAACATGAGCGATCTTCTTTATACATGACCTTCCTCCGCTTACCCGAACTTTTGAGCTCTTTACATGAATTTTCCGCACTCTTACATGAATTTTTTATTTCTTTACATGCATCCACTCCCCATCCGAACTCAATCTCTTTAAAGCAATCCCAACAAAAAAAGCCGCCTTAATGGCGACTTTTCACGGGTATTGAAAGAATCATTTCTTCTAGTAGTACCGGCATTTCTTCGAATGTGTTTTTGATGTGCAAGCGTTCTGTGCGTTTATGCGCATCTTTTCCGTAAGGGCCGACGTTTAGGACGGGTGCCTTGAGCTCTTTCATGGCTTGGAATGGAATGCTGTAGGAATCGCCGTAAACGGGTGTGTTGTTTTCGTAAGCGATCCATCCGTCACTTTGGTCGTTATAGCTGACGTAGCTCAAGTCTGAGATGCCGTTAAAGTAATGACCTTGTTTAACATCGAGGTCGAATTTTTGTTTGGCATTTGTTGTGACTTGTTCGACGCAACGTTTAACGAGTTCGTTTTCGGATGAATTGACGGATGGGTAATAAGGTGGTGCAAACATTAATACCATTGCCGGCGTCAATTCTTGGCAGTTGATCAGCAAGATGTCTGTGACGTGCATTGATTTTTCGCGAATGTCTAAATCAGGCATTATTAATGTGTCGTGTAATAAGTCTGTGATGTAGTCGTGACCGAATTTATTGCGTGCGTATTCCATTAGTTTTTCGTAGCGCATAACGTTGATTCCGCCGACTGGTTCGATGTTTTCACGTTCGCACATGGCGTGGTAGTCACGTTCGCAATGAGCTGCGGCTTCGATTGCGATGTTTTCGAAAATGTCGAAAACTTCTTCTGCGTTGCGTTCCATCGTGAAGACGTTGTACATCGCTGAAGTGCGGTATGGCGTTTGTGCTGAGTATTCTAATTTCATATCACGTTGCGTTAGTGTTACTGGCAGAGGTGTGGTTTCTCCGTAAACGACTTCTTTAAAGCTGGTGTTCCACTCCATGCGATGAGTTAAGTATGTTGAGATATAGCTTGATGTGATGCCTGATAAAGGTTCCCCAACATGGGTTTCTTTGCCATAAAACAAAGCGGATGGCATGATTTTCCCAATAGATCCTGTATATAAATAATGAGATGTATCTCCGGGTTTCATTCCAAAGACAGGTTCACCGTTTAAGAATAAAATATATTCTAAACCGTGCTCACGCTCAAGGTCAAGTAATCGGGAAGCACCGTAACGCATACCTGCTGAGTTTACCTCTTCGTCTGGAACGGTTAGAAGCAACAAATTAATTGGCCATTTTTCGATAGAGGCTTTTTCAATTAATGACATATGAAGCGCAAGTCCCGCTTTCATATCCATCGTGCCGCGGCCGAATAAGTATTCGTCTGAATCAAGGTCCTTTAATGTGTCCGCATCTAGTTCGTCACGAATACGTTTAAAAGCTTCGCCTAATTCTTTCGGGCTGCATGCTAAAGGTTCCAAGTCGCCATATTCCCCTGTGTGAACCGTATCAAAATGACTTAGTAAGACAATGGTTTCAACAGCTTCAGGATGTTTATAAAGAGCTGTCACGCTTTGGCGTCCCCAATTCACTTCTCCCATGCCAATATATTGTGGGTTTTCTTGAAAATATGGCAGCTCCATCAATTTGTCTTTTAACTTATAAGCAAACTCTACTTCTCCATCTGTTAAGGTCATGCTTTTCCAGCTGACAAGTTCACATAATAATTCCTGTAATTTCTCTGGCGTTCCCCATAATGTGGCCACGGCTTTTCACTCCTCTAGTTGCTTAAAGCTATTTATCTATCTTGTTCTTATTATAGTTATTTGTTGCCCAAATAAAAAGAGGATGAGAAAAAAATCCTATATTCGAAACAAAATAACTTTCTATCGACATTATTCCATAAAAAAAACGACTCAAGGTGAGAGCCGTTTTTTACGTTTCTTCAATATGTCCTCTGCTGCGCCGGAACCAAATAGTACACCAATTACAATGAGCACTAATCCAAATATGTGACCAGAGGTAATTTTTTCATTTAATAATACACTTGCTCCTACTAATGAAAATAAGGTGTTCAAGTTCATAAAAATCGCCGCTTTTGTTGGTCCTGCCTGTCCAATTGAGTAATTGTACAGCATATGGCCAACTGCTGTCCCGAGCATTGCCGAGAATACAAAAGCGATCCAAAATGACGTTGGCGCTGCCGCGAATGCTGCAATTTCGCCTGGTTCTTGTACGAGGGAAATGATAAACAATACGAGTGAACCAATTACAAACATATAGCCTGTCAAAATGCGCGGGTCGAGTGTACGCGCTGCATTAGCGATGACAATATAGCTCAACACTTGCGCTAATATAGAAATGAAAACAAAGATATCCCCTACGTTTAACCCTGAGGTAGCCCCACTGCCAACCATTACAGTAGCCGCGACTCCAGCAAAGCCAACGACCACTCCGAGCCATTGCAGTTTAGAAGGGTAATTGCGCATAATGAGCGAAACGAGCACCGCCGTTAACATCGGTCCCGTCCCTAAAATCAATCCTGCATTTGAGCCGGTCGTGATCGACAAACCACTGGATAAGAAATAATGATGGGCCACAACATTGAGTAGCGAGCCGAGAACAATAAACTTCCATTCACTTTTGGCGGGCCAACGTAACATTTTTATACTTGCGAGTATAGCCATTACGGATAATCCCGCTAATAAAATACGAAAAGCTGTTAAGGTAACCGGATCTACGTATCCCAACATGTATTTGACGGCTGATAAATTAAAGCCCCAAACAATCATTACAGCCGTTAAGATGCCGTAAATTTTCCATTTATTCAATCGCCAGACCTTCTTTCGACTTTCCGTAGAGAAGTCCTTATTTTAAATTGTATTGATAAGCTTTTCTTTCGATTAATAAGCTAAAGACGATAAAGGCTACGAGTGACAATAACACAGGCACCGTTACCGTATGTACGCCCAATAAATTGCCATTTTCGATATTGTAAAAATGGATCGCAATATAGCTGAATATCCCCGTTGCCATTGAAGCAATCGCTCCATATTTATTGCCCCATTTCCAATACAAACCGAGAACAATCGGCCAAATAAATGCCGCTTCTAGTCCACCAAACGCGAATAAATTCAAGAAAATAAGCAGCTCTGGTGGATTTAAGGCCAGCAAGAAAACAATTATGCCTAGTATACCGGTAACGCCAAACGAAATCCGTTTAATGGTTTTGATCGTGGCATCGGGTTTCACGTAATTCAAGTAAACGTCTTTTACAATCGACGAACTAACAAGTAGTAATAGAGAATCGACTGTAGACATAATCGCAGCCATTGGAGCAGCGAGTACGATTCCTGCAACCCACGGCGGCAAAGTTTCAAGTGCGATGAGCGGAATAACTTTATCACCAATTTCAATTCCTGGCATTACGGGACGTGCAAAAACACCGATTAAATGCATATTGAGCATAATAAACCCGGTAACAAACGTACCGATAATTAATGCACGGTGCATCGAACGCGAATTTTTATACGACATGGCGCGCACCGCAATTTGCGGCAAGCCAACAACGCCGACACCAACAAGAATCCAAAATGATGATACGTAAGCTGCCGTTAAATTACCGTCTGCACCAAATGGCGTCACCAAGTTTGGGTTTTCATTGATCAAATCATTGACGATGTTTGGTATACCGCCACCTGCGATAATGACTGCAATCAATAAAACCAGTGTCCCAACGAGCATGACCGCTCCTTGCACTGCATCCGTTAGGGCAACTGCACGGAATCCCCCGATGGTTACATACACCAGCACACTCACTGCAAATAAGAACAAGGCCGAATTATACGATAAGCCCGTTAAAGATTCGACGAGACGTGCGCCGCCAATCCATTGTGCAGCCATCGCTGAAAACAAGAAGACGATAATACTAAAAGCAGACAGCAACACCACAATCGTACTATTGTATCGAGCTTTCAAAAAATCAATCATCGTAATCGCTTTATAGCGACGCGCCATGATGGCGTATTTCTTCCCGAGAATCATTAACACGAAATAGCCTGTTACCACTTGGGCCATGGCGAGCAATACCCAGCCGAATCCCATTGTATAGGCCGTTCCAGGTCCACCTAGAAAACTAGATGCACTGCCATATGTCGCGACCATTGTCATAGCGAGTACAAAGCCACCAAGTTCACGACCACCTAAAAAATAATCACTAATAAAATTTGATGAACTCGCCAGTTTACGGCTTGACCAATAGCCGATAAAAAAGATAATTAATAAAAAAGCGAGCATCGGGACTAAAACCGCGTAATTCATCGAACGTCCTCCTCTTCATCAAATGGTACTTCTACAAAGAAGAACTTCACGATGACGACAACTAACACGGAAATCAGTAAAAAGCCGACCACGCAACTATAAAAAAACCAATCTGGCAAGCCGAAGACATAACTATATTCTTCAACTGGACGCGAACCTAAACCGTAAGCAAAACCAAACCACCAAACAAAATTAAAAATGGCCAAACCAACGCCAATCCATGCTTCTCGATGAGCTATTTTAAAACGCCAATCCGTTTCTTCCATCACATACACTCCGTTCGTCCATTTTTCATAATCTCCATCTATCGTACACTATTGCTCGCTCTAGATTAACCCCATTGACTCGCTTTTAAACAGCTAAAAACCCGAAAGCCATGGCTTTCGGGTTGATAAGTTATTAACGTGCCAGTAAATATTCGACGTATGCACGCCAATAGGTGTTTTTAGCAACTTCGAAATCAGGTTGACGACTCGGGAAAGGCATAAAGACTTTTGGAGGCGCTACAAATTCTTCAAGTTTCTCTTCATGAATCACAATCGTGCCAGCTTCAGGACCTTCTGACAACACTGCCTTCGTTCCTTTTTCAAACTCTGTAGTAACGGGCACCATTTTTGGACGACCGTTAATATTTAAAGTATGAGCTTTGCCGACTTTCCCGTCATAATCAAACAACCAAGGTGTTGGAAGTGCTACAGCATTGTCAGCTGTTTCTAAGGTGATTGCTGTATTGACGTTACTGCCAAACGGTAATGTATTATCCACCGGCAATTCAACCACGATTTGTATTTCATAAAATGCGAGCGGATTGTTTTGTTCTTTTGGATCTAGTTGATGGTAAGCTTCAAGCCATTTTGATTTTTCAGCAGGTACTTGAGAAATACGTTGAACTGTTCCTTGAACAATGCCATCTATGCCTTCACCTTGAATATTAACAGGATCTGCAACTTGAACTAATGGCCATTCATCCTCGAGAACGTAGCTGAGAAATACTTTTTCATTTGAATAAATTTCAATGCTTAGTGGTTCTGTATTTCGATTAATTTTAGATACAACACCATCTACTGGGCTAATGACTGATGGATTTGAAGGACTTTGAGCTAATTGTGCTTCTAATACGGCTAATTGTGCTTCGATAGAAGCCAGTTCTTGTTCAGCTTGAGCGATGCCTGCAGCATATGAACCGTCTTGTGGTACTGCGACTCCGACTGAAACATTCACATCAAAATCAATGACTTCATCATCTTCATTCGTAATTTGAGAATTATTAGACGCATCGCGCGAGACGACCCCGCCTTGAGCCGCTCTAGCTTGTTCAAGCGTAGTAAGCGAACTGTTTACTTCATTTCGCTGACCTTCTAGCGCCGTTTTTTGTGTTTCCCACAATGCTCGCTGACCTGCTGTTTCTGCTTCATTTAAAACAGCAAGTTCCGACCCAGCGGATACCGCTTCGCCTTCTTGAACCGTCCATTGTTGAAGTGCTTCGTGATCTTGCACATAAATTTCCAAAGTTTCTTGCGGCGCCGTCAATGCTTCTTTAAATAAATCGATGTTGTATGTACTTGCGTAAGCTTGTTCGTAATCGCTAACGTACACACTTTTCGGCAAAATGCTTTTCTCACCAAACATAAGTAGGGCATTTGCTGTCAAAAAAGCCACAACCGCGATGGATAATCCCACAAAATAAAACCTATTCAAAAAGATTTCCCCCATTCATAAAGCCGCTCAGCATATCGTCCGTAGGAATCAAACTAAACGATGCAACCACTAAAGCCACTAAAATATGGAGCATAATCAAGCCAAATAAAATTAGTTTCGGATTGATTTTTGTAAAGCTACGGATAAATCGGTATTGTACCGCAATAATTAATGACGTGAAAATCGTCAGTTGATTAAAGAAATAAATCAAATATTGATGATCTAAGAACGTTGCAGCAATCGGTCCAAACGAGAAAATCGATACCGACATCGCAAAGCCGGTCAATGCAAACAATAGGAAAATTAAACCTTTTTCAATAATTAGCAAAGCAACCACATACAGTTGCATAATAAGCGCTGCTCGCCAAGCTACTTTTACAATTTTGTTGAATAAAAAAGCCGCTCCATAAAGATGAAAAGCCAAATAAAAGCCTGCCCAGAGAAGCGTACCAACCAGAGAAGTCCAGCGCGCTAATGTATAAGCATCCCACATTCCTGCCGCCAGAATTGGCGTTAATGAATCGGTATTCATGCCCCAAATTTCACCCAGAGCAAATACCAATAGGCCAATCGCAAAGATCCATGCAATGCGTTTATTAACATCGCGCATTTCTGTCGTTTTTATATTATGTATAAGTTGACCTTGTCTTGGGAAAAAGTGCCAAAATCTGAAGTCTGATATCATGCGAATAGTTCCTTTCAAGGCAATTGACGTTCTGCTTCACTATACTTTACCAAAAAAGTGTCATCTTTGGAACGCATTAGATGGGACAATCTTCAATATTTAAATCGTTTGAGCCAAAAGATATAGAATTGCGGTTGAACGGGAGCGTTGCGGTTGGTTTTGCTTACCCGGGTGTTCGGTTTGCTTACCCGGGTGTTCGCCCTTCTTATCGAGATCTACCTCGCTTACCCGGGTGTTCATTTTTCTTACCCTTGTGTTCGCTCGCTTTACCCGAGTGTTCGCTCCCCTTACCCGGGTGTTCGCCCTCCTTATCGAGATCCCCCCACTTTACCAGGGCCCACAATAAAAAAAGCTGCTCACGAGGAGCAGCTTTTGCTTTATCAAATTATGCTTCGATAATACGGTATTTCTTATGTGAAATTACGGTCATGTTGGATGCCGCACCAATTTCTTTTGCGTCTTCTGGTGAAATTTCAACAATCACCGAGTTGTCCATAATTTTAAAAATGGTGCCGTTAACATCGACTCCGTTACGAGTGAAAGAAATCCATTCGCCTATGTAGCGTGCTGCTACGAATTCTGATACTTCTTTTTCATGGGGTTGGAAAGCCATCAATACCACGCCTCTCTTTTTAAAACGCTATCTGCCTATTATAGCACAAATTACCTTCTCTTTCATCTTTAAAGAAACGCAGCATTTATTCCATTTCCACAAATCGGCGAACTGCACATAACTCCACCTCATGCTTTGTTCTTGCGAGTTCAATAATTTCAACGGACTTTCCGGGTTTCGGGGCATGGAGCATTAAGCCATTGCCATAATAAACGCCGACGTGATGGATTTTCCCTTTGCCTTCCTCGTGAGCAAAAAACAATAAATCGCCAATGTGCCAAGAGTCGACGCTCCATGGATCCACTCTGTTTCCATCTAGCACTTGGTCCACAGCATCACGTGAAATGATAATACCATTTGCTTTCATTAAATTATATGTAAGCCCTGAACAATCAAATCCATAACTCGACATCCCTGCCCATAAATAAGGCAAATCCAAAAACTTCGCTCCAAGATTGGCGATGTCTAATCCGCTTCCATTTGGACTTTGGTTATAAGCACTAACGATTTCCACAGCATCTGTCATAATTAACGCATCACCATCGGGCGTTTGCAGTCGAATAAAATCGCCAACTTCTTTGACCGGTAACATCGTATTAAATGGCACCACTTTTAGCGGCTTAAAGTTTTCTGTCCACAATTGTGCTTTATTCTGCACAACGCGAGCATAGCCAAGTTCCGTTAAGTTTCCGACTTCTTTCAGTTGACTAACATGCACCCAACCTGGATAGCCGCGCTCATCTTTTTGGCATGGTTGCCAAAGCGCAACGATTTTCGCCCAGTCGTCCACTACTTCCTCAATCAACACAGGTTCCCCGTAAAGAAGTTGCGTTTGGATTCGGTTACTACTAATCAAGTCTTGCTTGTCTTCCCAGCTCATACTTTGCAGCCAATTGTTCATATTAGGGTGTTCTGCAAGTCCTTGTGCATCAACTGGACGCACCTTTTCTGGTGCTGTCCAAACGGTTCCAACTGGAACATTGCATACCCAAGCCGTGGATTCTGTCTGCAACAAACTGTTCACTCCGTTCTTGTTTTGTTATTCGACGCCCGGAAGAATCGTTAATGTTTTAGCATCTGCATCTAACTTAGCAAGTGCGCCCAGTGGCACAGAAAAATGAGGTTCACAATGACCGATTTTAAAGCCTTTTACGACTGGAATTTTTAAGTCGCTAAAGCAATTGTTTAATACTTGGTCTAATGTCAGAGACGGCTTGCGTTTATTCGGTTCCGCATTTTTGAAATCACCGATAATAATCCCCGCAGCTTCATCAAATTTTCGTGCCATGCGTAAATGGTTGAGGATTTCATCTACTTCAGCAGGTTCTTCATCCACGTCTTCGATCAACAAAATTTTTCCTTTTACATCCAAATCGAACTTCGTGCCGATTGCGCTGCGAATTAACGACAGATTGCCTCCGACTAACTCACCTTGTGCAACTCCACCTACCATTGTTTCGAGTGGCGACACTTCTTCTGTGTAATGCAATTCAAATGGTGCAAATAATTGACCAAACATGCGTCTGCTGCGCTCGTGAAATTCTGGCTTCCCGACATCTGACGCTAGCATCGATCCGTGGAATGTCACTAAATTTGCGTATTCTCCGATTGCGGTATGTAAGAAAGTGATATCTGAATATCCCCAAAACACTTTTGGATTTTCTTTAATCATGGCGTAATCGATTTGGTCTGCGTATCGTGCAGCTCCATATCCTCCACCTGCACAAAAAATACCAGCCACTTCGGGATCTTCAAACATGGCATGTAAATCTGCCAAACGTTCTTCATCTGTTCCAGCCAAATAGCCATTAACTTCGTAAACTGATTTGCCAAGTTTAACGTTCAAGCCGAGCTCTTCTAAAAACGGCAATGCTTTTTTTAAGTTTTCTTGATTTGGTGGACTCGAAGGAGAAACAACCCCTACCGTGTCTCCTTTTTTTAATCGTTTTGGTAAAGTTCTCACACAATCTACTCCTTTTACTCATTTAATCTTTCTCTAGTATAAACTGAAATGCTCGTCGAATAATAAAATTCCGCTTTAACAGAACTTTGTCTGCATTTCGAGTTTAGTCATAACCAACATCGCGCGGTAAGCTTCTAACATATCCTTTGCTTGAAACTGAACAACGGTAGTCCCTTTTTCTAACACACAATCAGCATCATAGTAGCAAGTTCGGCTTCTCCAATTCGAACTTCAAGAGCGGACTTGCTGGTGACACATGTGGTTTCACATTCTCCTTATTATCAATCGCACGAACTGTTCTTTCTTGGAGAAGTTAGTGTGCTTTTTTCGGCTGCAGTGTGCAAACTGCTGAACGTGTCAGCGATTGTTTAACAGCTGCAGTAGTCACATAAGGAATAAGCACTTCTGCTTCTCGACACCCACAATCATCTCCTGCAATGTAAGCATTAAAACTGAGCTCGCCAACTTCTATATCATTGATCCACATCGTTCGAACGGCAAAATCATCGAATAAGCCATTGCGACCTTTTGCCCAGCTCGTGCATGATAGCCAGCAAAAAATGCACCCGTAAATCGACTATCCAATCCTTCCACCATTGAATAAGCATTTACACCACCTTATGTATAATCCGGCAATGCTGTCACACCTTCCATATCATAGATAAATAAAATTTTATCGACAAACCTCCTTCTTCTTTTAGCATTCTTATGACTCAATGTACCAATACCGCTTTAAGAGTTCAATTGATCAGCTAATGATAGTTGACCGAAATCAACGAAAAAAATCTTTTTGTTATACTTTTTAGAATTTTTAGTTATTTTGTACGATGTTTATTACGAATCAGTCATTTATACTAAAAACAAGTTAGCAAACCGCTTAACTTATCAGTAAGATCTTCCAGTAATAAACTTTTAAAAAAGGAGTGGGTAGAGATGATGAATTTCGATAAAGTACTAGAACTAGGTTGGGGAGATCTTGCAATCGGAGTGGCTGGCTCTACAGCAGTTATGCTGTTTATCAATTTTTACACTTTGATGTAAGGGGTGACTTATGAATAACGCAGATATTTAAAAGCTCTTTTCTGATTTTTATTGGAAAAGAGCTTTTAATGTGGATTTTTTCGCATCTAAAAACGCCTTTCCAATTTGATCTGGAAAGACGTTTTATCCATAGGCTGCTATATTCACTTTACAAACCTCCATGTAATTGTTGTGATTCGCGCTGCTCGGCCAACAATGCATCAAACATCGCCCGGTCTCCTGAACTTAACGCTTCATCAATCATGCGATTGTAGTTTGCCTGTTCTAGAAAATGAATGGCATCCGACGCTTCTTTTCTCGTTTGGTCATTAACCTCAATGACTTCTGCTTTTTCTTCCTGCAGTATTGCTTGGAGATGTTTGTGTATATCAGATACCAGCAACAATTGGTATAGAGGCAAGCGGATAAAGCGATTGCCTTTTTGGAAGACGAACACTTCAGAAAGATTTTCTACTTGAAACGTATTGAGGTTGACGATAATTTCTTTGCCTTCCACCGGAATAAAGTGAAATAGCTCGTCATCTTTCATAATTGAGAAATACTGATAAGCGAATACAAATTTAACTAGATGCCCTTCTTTCTTCGTATAGAACGGCTTCATAAGTTTTACGTGCAACATTATAATCACCCCTCATATATTTGTCTTAATATTCCGACTACATTAATTATAGCATAAAATCCTATTTTCGAATATAGAAACGTATAAGAATTTCCTTATATAGTAGTCGTTTCGGAAACCATTTTGTCACATATTTTTAACAATTAAATATCTTTTTAGGATAAAACGCTATAAAACCTACTCCCACTCAATTCTTAAGGATTAGTAATTTCGAGTTTTTTAAAATCAAAAACCATAAAATAATCAAACTACACATGACCTTCAAAAGAAATAAATCGGTGTTGAATGAGCTTATGCGCTAGAGTTTGATATCTATCTTTTTCAGGAGAAATTTTTTCTCTATTTAAAGTGATTAGAGCTACGCTTAAATCTTACAAAATAAAAAAGCTTATCAACTACTTAAAGAAGGTAGCTTACAAGCTTTAGAAAGCGGTTACATTATTTCCGTGGACGCATTCGTTGATGACGATGACGCGGAGGTATAATCATAAAATGCATTTCGTTCGGTTTGATATGTATAGATACTCTCTCCATTATATAGCGAACCAACTTTTGAAATTCTTCATCAGGCATTTCTCGCTTGAAAAAAACGATTCGGTTCATTTTAAAATCGACTTGGACCTGCTCTAAACAATCTGGAAATAAACGTGGGTCTTGAATGCTGTAACAATCACCATCTGATGAAATTTGCCAACTGATCTTTCCAAACACCAACTCAGCTCTCGCATAGACTACTTCCCAAGCCACAACGTCCTTTGGATGCAAAACAGAACGCAAGTCAGGGATTTCTAAAATAAACGTATTGAACAACGATCATTCTCCTATCTTGACTAATATAATTAGGTCTTTATAACTCTAATAGTACCATTTAACTTACACAAAACAATCACCTTCTAAAAATAAATCTATGGAATATTGTGCTCTTTACGCGCTATCTACTCTTCATCATTTACGGAGCTGTCTGAAAGACGTATAATAGAGGGAAAGTTTTATTTTGGGGCGATGCATATGGCTACGGTTCAATCCCTGGCGAAAAGATTCGAAGATACAATACACAATTATATGGCTGCTATCGACAAATCACTTCTACCAACGCGCGCGTTGGATGAGGAAATGGTTCGAAAAGCAGTCTTTTTAGTGCGGCACGATGGTGTTCAAATTCAATCGTTTAATGAAGAGCGATTATTGCTTGAAGCGGTCGTTAAAGACGCACATGCAGTTAAGGTCGTACTTAACTTCGATAAACTTACAGCGATTTGTGTTTGTCCACAAGAAGAAATGTGCCGTCATCGGTTAGCTGTTATTTTCGCGCTTTATCAAAAAATTGGTTCTTTATCTGAATGGGTAGCTACTTGGCGTGAGCCTGAAAGCAAACAGATGGCTTTATTATCAGAAAAACGTTCTCCTGAGCAATGGACCAAGCTAATTCGCAGCATTTGGCGAGATGCCATTCCAGACTATACGACACGTAATTACTTTTACTATGAACAAATGTATGATGGCCGTTTAAAAAACGCCTTGTCTTATGTTCCATTGGAACGTGAGTGGAAAGTACTTTACCGTACATATGCTCATTTTATTTCGTTAACTGAAGTATGGTCAACATTTATTTCAGGTACTCAAGAAGTTCATCATTCGTTCTTCAAAACATGGTTTGATGATGAACTTCATGAACTACGTGACTTGCTTGGCCAGCTTCGTGTACAGCACCGAACATTTGAAGCAGATGCATTTTTTGAGCATTTAAAAGTTTTAGTCCGTGAATTTATTGAAGTGAAAGATTCGTCGTTTTCACAACGATTCTCTCTTTACCAACTATTTTGGACCGATTTGTATACGACAAGTAGACTACGTGAAAAGGAACTTGTCACTCTAAAAAATCCTGATGAACGATTAAAAGCTTTCTTTACTATTCTTTTAAAAAACGATCTAGATATTAAAAAAATCTCACCAAATGAAACTCATGACTGGGTAACTCTTGCAGTTCTTGCCGAAGAGGAAAACCACTTGCAAGCACTGACAAATATTTTATTGGCGATCAAGCCTCATGTGAGAACTTTCTTATTTGAAGGCCTCTATACTCAATACCGTCATCAGTACGTTCGGACACTTAGCCGATTGTTTTCACAAATTGAATTAAGTGAATTAGATTGGGAAGATCTGTTTAAGCAATTTGGACATTACGGATTGCCAGCCTACTCTGCATATTTGATTGAAAAACAAATGTACAAACAATGGGCAGAACTGCATCATCTTCACAATTCTCCTTTGTATTTTGCGGAGGAATGCGGTTTAAAAGAAGTACAAAGTGCAGCACCTGATTACGTGCTTCCCCTTCTCCACCGTTATGCACTTTCTTATCTTGAAGAACGCAATCGTCCTAGCTATAAGCAAGCTGTACGAATTTGGAAAAAGATGAAAGCAGCTTGTAAAAAAAGTGGTCAAATGGAGTTTTGGACTGCGTATATTACTGAAATTCGCAAGCAAAACAAACGCTTACGTGCACTCCAGGAAGAGATCGAGAAAGGAAATCTTATATGAATCAATTCCAAACTGAAGGAAGCCGTCTCTACTATTTAACCATCGATCGTGGAGAATCTTTCCGCATTCAAGCAGCTAATGAAGCTGGCAATCGGATTCCGCCGGAAATCTGGAAATCGTATTTGTATTTTCTAGATAAAGATAGCTTTTACGGCTTAACGGCACAAACGGATGGACTTGACTTAGTATTAACTCCCGCAGATTTTGTGCGGTTGTTTCAAAACGAACCTCATCATTACGTAACGTTTGCTGGTCAACGAGCAGAAGATGAAGCTTGGCTGAAATTGGCTGAAAAAGTGGCTGACTCTTTAAGTGACCCTAATTTATGGGACCATATATCGGTTGAAGAAAACAGTATTGTGATTAGTGATCAGTATGGAGATGACGAAATTCGAACATTTCTTGCTGATACGATTCAGCATCAATTGCGTCAAAAAGGCTTAACGGTAGCTCAACTTCCTTACATTCAAGGTTTTGTGCAACAAGCTGGTTGGCAAGGTTTGCCGGATGCAGATGATTATGTGGTCGCCGTACAATTAAGCGAACCTGATACAGATGAATTTTGGTCTTTTAAAGTCGTTATGCGCTCTAAACGAGGCAGTGTGTACTGGTCTCCTTCTAAACGTCGAGCAAATGAACCTATCCCTAAAGCGTTACCTGAAAAATGGCGTTCGTTTGCGCCAGATATTAAAAATCGCCAAGCTTTGCTATTAAGCTTATGTCCTTCTATTGAGAGCTTTGATGAAGATCTTTTTTATCATACTGAATGGACAGATGCAGAAATTCTTGAGTTCTTACGTAATGACGCAGAAATCTTACAAGCGTTTGGAGTAGAAGTATCGATCCCTTCTTGGTTAAAAGCTGTTCAAGAATCCAAAATTCGTGTGAAAGCCAACGTCAACTCGACGATTAAAAAAGCATCTGTTGTCGGACTTGATCAAATCATCAATTTTGATTGGCAGTTTTCGTTAAACGGACATGATTTGAGTATGCAAGATTTTCAGCGTTTAGTGTCTGAGAACAAGGAATTTATCCGTATAGGTAATGAATGGGTTCGTGTCGATTCCAATTTGTTAATGCAATTGCGGAAAATGATTGAAGAAGCAGAAGATGCTGATTGGACGATCAAAGATATGTTGTTCCAAAACGTACCGGAAATCATGCTTGAGGAAACAGCTGAAGAAGATGACCCACTCGTTGAATTTCATTTAAATAGATCGTTAAAAACATTACTCGATAAACTTCTTGATAAGCGTGACTTACCGGAAACAGCGTTACCAAAAAACTTATTAACAGAGCTACGTCCTTACCAGAAAATCGGCTTTGATTATTTAGTATTTATGCGTCAAGAAGGTTTTGGGTTATGTTTAGCAGATGATATGGGCTTAGGAAAAACAGTTCAGCTCATTACTTATTTGCTACATGTTCATGCAAAAAAACCAGATCAACCTTCGTTAATTATTTGTCCAACTTCTGTACTTGGCAACTGGCAAAAAGAAATAGAGCGCTTTGCGCCTGATTTAAAAGTAGTCACGCATTATGGCAGTGTTCGTCCAAAAGGTGAAGAGTTTAATGCCTTTTTAGCCGCGGAAAAACCTGATGTGGTGTTATCTACTTACGGCATTGCCTCTTCCGATGGAGAAGAAATGCAAAGTTTGCATTGGTCAAGCATCACACTAGATGAAGCACAGAATATCAAGAATATGTACACAAAACAGTCGCGTACGATTCGGAAATTCCGCGGAGATCACCACATCGCCTTAACAGGAACGCCGATTGAAAACCGCTTGTCTGAATTATGGTCAATATTCGACTTTATCAATAAAGGTTACCTTTACCGCATTAAACAATTCCAAGAAAACTTCATGATTCCCATTGAACGGGATAATTCTGAAGAACATAAAGAAAAGTTGCGTCAGCGAATTCAGCCATTCTTGCTTCGCCGGACGAAGAAAGATCCGGACTTGCAGTTAAACTTGCCTGAGAAACAAGAACAGCTGGAATATTGTCCACTGACTCCTGAGCAAGCCGCTCTGTACGAAGGACTTGTTCAAGACACGGTGCAGAAAATGGAGACGCTCACAGGTTTTGAGAAAAAAGGATTAGTGTTGAAAATGCTCAGCAAATTAAAGCAGCTATGTAATCATCCATCTCTTTATTTAAAAGAGCCGTATACGAATGCTGCTGAAATTCTTCCTCGTTCTCAAAAACTAGAGCGCATTGTGACCTTGGCCGGGGAAATTGCGGAACGCGGGGAACAATGTTTGATTTTCACACAATATATTGGAATGGGTCATTTATTACAGCAAGCGATTAACGAGTTGTATGGTCACGAAGTACCTTTCTTAACCGGTAGCATGCCCAAACAACAACGTGATACGTTAGTAGCTCAGTTCCAAGCTGGGAAGTTTCCAATCTTCATCTTGTCTTTGAAAGCAGGCGGTACCGGTCTGAACTTAACGGCCGCAACGCATGTGTTACATGCTGACAGATGGTGGAATCCAGCCGTGGAAAATCAAGCGACCGACCGAGCTTATCGGATTGGTCAAACTCAATTTGTTCATGTCCATAAGTTTGTGACTATCGGAACAATTGAAGAAAAAATTGATTCTCTATTGGTTCAAAAGCAATCGATGTCTGAAGAATTTATTCAATCTAGTCAATGGATGACTGATCTTTCGGATAATGACTTGAAAGAACTCTTTACTTATTCTCTATAACTAGCGTTAAATAATCCGGCCAGGTCCCCACCTGGCCGGATTTCCCCTTTTAGACATGAAAACTTACCCTTTTTGAACAGAGCAGAAAATCGCTTTTAACTCACTTAGTTCCCTCTCCGCTTCTGCCAATCGTTGATGCAGCAAAGCGGTTAGTTTAATTAATTGCTCCATATGCACTTCTAATTGCAGCTGCACATCTTTTGGCATCGCTAAGTGCCTCCTTTCTATGCGTTTACTTGTTCAGTTTCTGGCGGTTGGAAATCGAAGTCTCTATCGTTTTGTGGTGTTTCCTGCTGAGATGTGGTTTCTTCTTGTGTTTTTCTTTTATCGAGGAATCGGATTTGGTCGCCCAATACTTCTGTGACATAAATTCGTGTGCCGTCTTCTTTATCATAGGAGCGCGATTGCAGACGACCTGTAACTGCTACTAGTGATCCTTTCACACAGTATTTGGAGATGTTGTGAGCTGGCCTTCCCCAGGTGGAACAAAGCACGAAATCTGTTTCTGTTTCTCCTTTCTGATTTTTATAGTTTCTTGAAACTGCTACGACGAAGGAAGTATGTATTCGTCCTTCGGTCATGACTCGCATTGTTGGATCTTTCGTCAAACGACCTACAATTCCAACTTGATTCATTTTTTCACCCCCTTTCCTTATTTAGAGCATACTAAGAAGATTGAATTTTTTGCAAAACCGAAAAAATTATTTTTCGTCTATATTCTACTTCTATATTTCATTTTTGATATATTTTAAAAGATTTTTTGAATTATATTCTCTTGATTTTATTCAATTCCACTATAATGTAAGCTAAAAACAAATTTCACTTTTGGTACGCTCTTGTATTTTCAGTAGCTGTTTGCATTCGTCTCTAAAATCTTCTATATGCTATACTGAAACAAAGCTAGTATTGGAGGCATCGCCGCATGAAAACATTTAAAATGCTGTCATTAGGTATTGAAAAAGAAGATCAAGTGACTGATTATCCGGTACACGATGGCATCATCATTAACCAAGAAAATAAAGAGCGTTCGTGGATTTTAGAGATGCTCGTTGATTTACCGCATCAAGAAATCTTTGATCGCTTAAAAGAAAGCAACGAGTTAATAGCTGTGCAAGTGGTCATTTCCTATCCAAAAAACGAACCTGCCCCTTTTGAAGTCTTCGTTAAAGATGTAAAAATCATGGGAGACCATGTTTCGGTATTGATGAAAGGCACGTTAAAACGCGCCCGTCGTAAATATGCAGAAACACTTCTTTCTGAACTATTAGAAGATGGACTTGAAGGACAAGAGTTGCTTGAACGTTTTGAAACAGATATGCGGACTCGTCCAGGACTTCGTAAAGACGAAGCGTAAAAAATTTAAAATTCCACAAAAAAAGCTGTTGCCGAAAGTCTCTAAGACTCTCGGCAACAGCTTTTTCATATTATTTGGATGCTACTGGACCTAACGCAAAAAGAATATCGCATTCACAAGCGAGCTCACCGTCTACTGTCGCAATTGCATGACCTTTGCCCATTGATCCACGAAGTTTTGTTAAAACAACTTCTAAACGTAATTGATCGCCCGGTACAACTTGTCGCTTAAAGCGGCAATTATCGATTCCTGTAAAAAATGCTAATCGTCCTTTATTCGCTTCTAATTGCAAAACAGCTGCAGCGCCAACTTGTGCCAATGCCTCAACGATCAAAACACCTGGCATTACTGGATAACCTGGAAAATGCCCATTGAAGAAATCTTCGTTTGCAGATACATTTTTTAAGCCAACAGCTTTTTTGCCAGCTTCAATTTCTAAAATACGATCTACCATCAAAAACGGGTAGCGATGTGGTAAAATTGCTTGAATTTGTTCAGTTGTCAACAATCAATCCATCTCCTTTATCCTATATTAACGGACAACGCACATTTCAAACTGCTATATGTAATGCTTATTTACCGCCCATTATATCTAATATGTGTTGCCAAGTTTTCCATTTTAATGCATCGGCCGGACTTCCGTCTCCAATCACGCCAAAGCCTATCATCGCGCCTAGAACCGCCGCTAACGCGATTAAAGCGACGACTATGATTATACGTAGCCATATTGGAAATAGACGTATTTGAACCCACCATGTCCGTTTCGGACTATCTGATTTTACCACGTCTCTTTTAGCTTTTTTTCGAAGAGAAAAGTTTTTCTTTTGTTCAGTCATTCACTTTCTCAACCTTTCCATCTACTGAATTCTCGAATTTCATATGAAATTCGAATTTTAAACTCTAATAATTATAACCAGAAAGTACGATTATTGCTATCTGCTGTTTGACCTTGTTTTTTTGGCGCGAAATATATTTTCTTTCGCTTCAAGCATTAAACCTGTGCCAAGTACAACACATTCCATCGGGTTATCAGCGATGGAAATTGGAATCAGTAATTTTTCAGATAACAATTGATCTAAACCGTTTAGCATTGCTCCACCACCTGTTAAAACCGCACCACTTTCAATAATATCTGAAGCGAGTTCTGGTGGTGTTTTTTCCAGAACTGCACGTGTTGCTTCTACAATGGCTTCTACTGATTCTCTTAATGCATGTTCAATTTCAAATGAACTAATGACTAAGGTTTTAGGATAAGCAGTCAAAATATCACGGCCCCGGATTTCCATCTGTTTTTCTTCAAGATGCTTACCCGCAGTACCCAGTTCTATTTTGATTTTTTCAGCGGTTTTTTCACCAATCAGTAATTTATGATGATCCTTTACATACTTCAAAATTTGTTGATCAAATCGATCACCCGCTATTTTAATTGTTTCACTCGCAACTATGTCCCCCATCGATAAAATGGCTACATCGGTAGTGCCACCTCCTATGTCGATGACCATACTCGCATTTGGTTGATAAATATCAAGTCCAGCGCCGATAGCAGCTACTTTGGGCTCGACTTCTACGTAAACCTTTTTAGCACCCGCTTTTTCTGCTACTTCACGGATTGCATTTTGTTCAATACTCGTAATATTTGTTGGACAACAGATTAATATACGGGGTTTAGACATAAAGCCTTTTAATTTTAGAATCTGCACAAAATGTTTAAGCATTGCTTCAGTAACATCAAAGTCGTGAATGACACCATCTTTTAGTGGACGAATTGCTTTAATATGCTTTGGTGTTCTGCCTATCATGTTACTCGCTTCTTTACCCACTGCTAAAATTTCTTCTGTTTTTTTGTCTTTGGCTACTACTGATGGTTCATTTAAAATGATTCCTTTACCTTTTACATATATTAATACGTTCGCCGTACCAAGATCGATTCCAATGTCTTTAGAAAACATTAAGCCCACGCCCCTTTTAAGCCATTTGTTATGCTTTATCAGTTAAGTAAGTCGCTATTTTCTACGTTACCTATGCGAATCAAGATTTCTTTCAAAACCTTCTCTTAACTGAATATTTTATCATAGTAAGGATTGTATATACAAAAATCTTCAAACTGTCTTATTTCATAAAAAAAGCTTGCGGAACTGGTAATCAGCGCCGCAAGCCGGTTATGAATATATTAGACCAAATGCTCAACTTTTTCTACTACTTGATCAGCATTCACACGCTCAATATCAGCGCCCAAAGATGCAAGTTTTAAATGGAAGTCAACGTATCCACGATCTAAATGATAAAGTTCTGTAACGCGTGTAATTCCATCTGCAGCAAGACCCGCAAGAATTAACGCAGCCGCAGCTCTTAAGTCTGTAGCAGCAACTTCTGCACCTTGTAATTTCGATGGACCTTCCATAATAACTGAACGTCCTTCGATTTTAACTGAAGCATTCATGCGGCGGAATTCTTCTACATGCATAAAACGATTTTCGAAAACCGTTTCTGTTAATACTCCGTTGCCAGTTGCAGTCAACATTAATGACATCATCTGAGATTGCATGTCAGTGGGGAATCCTGGGTGAGGCATTGTTTTAATATCAATTGAACGAAGTGGACGACTTGCACTAACGCGCAATCCTTCTTCAGTTTCTTCAATATTAACACCCATTTCGCTCATTTTTGAAATCAATGCCGTCATATGTTCAGGCACAGCGTTTTCGATGATTACATCGCCTTCAGTAATTGCAGCAGCGACCATAAACGTTCCAGCTTCTACGCGATCTGGAATAATGTAATGTTCTGCACCGTGCATTTCTTCTACACCTTCGATGCGCATTGTATCCGTACCCGCACCAATAACTCGACCACCCATTTCGTTAATGTAATTAGCCACATCAACAATTTCAGGTTCTTTAGCCGCGTTTTCAATGATTGTTGTACCTTCAGCTAAAGCAGCTGCCATCATAATATTTTCAGTCGCCCCGACACTTGGGAAATCTAAATAGATTTTTGCTCCACGTAGACGACCATCAGTTTTTGCTTCCACAAAGCCATTACCGAAAGTAATGCTTGCGCCCATTGCTTCGAATCCTTTTAGGTGTTGATCGATTGGACGTGAGCCAATCGCGCAGCCTCCTGGTAAAGCAACACGGGCAAAACCGTTACGTGCAAGAACCGGTCCCATTACTAAAATAGAAGCACGCATTTTACGCACATATTCAAATTGAGCTTCACTTGATAATGTTGCCGAAGAGTCAATCAGCATTTCGTTCTTTTCCGGGAAATATTCAACAGTTACATTTAAACTTCTTAAAACCTCTTGAATTGTATAGACGTCTGCTAAATTCGGTACTTCTTTAATAATACTTTTGCCATTTGAAGCGAGTAATGCTCCAGCCAATACAGGTAAAACTGCGTTTTTAGCCCCTTCTACCCGTACCTTTCCTTTTAACTTTTGGCCGCCTTTTACGATAATCTGATCCACTAAAATACCCTCCATATGTTTGATTTACATCTATATATTCCTATTTACAATATAAAGTCCAATGTCATTCTTAAGAAACAAAACCTTACTCATATTACCTTCTTTTTTAATAAAAATCAAGAAAATTTACTCTCAATTTGTTCTCTTTCCAATTCTAACTTCATATTGTTCGAATAACATAAAGCTTTTATGTCCGTTAAAGGAAGATAGTCATGTTTTATTAATAATCTATTAGTGCTTTTCCCCTTGTTATAACATTTAAACCTTATACAAGAAGTTTATTTCACAGGAAATAATTATATTGCCGTTTTGCCATAGCCATGAGTTTCAAAGACATGGCAAAATGGCAATTTAAAATAGGTATGGCAGTTGCCGTGACCAAGATGATATATTTAGGAAAAAAGTAGATACCATGGTCCCGATTGATATGCTTAGAAAAATGTAGAGGATTTGTGCTTGTAAAACATGGTGTTTGTGTATGAACTTATCAATCATCAATGCCCGCATCGCATAAAAAGCAACACCAGTAAAGAAGATATGGCTAAAAATTGATATTAACGCTGTCTGTCCAATCATCATTTCCATTTAGATCTTCCTTTCTTAGTTATAAATTTATTCATTAGAAAAAGCGAACAAAAGTCAATTTCCCTTCTGTCCGCTTTTACTTTTCTTACTGTCTAGTTCCAACGACCAACTCCTAGAGTCATAAGTTAATCCACCTGCGTGGCAAAGTGCGCCACACTGTTGGTCTGCCTTATGCCTGTCGGAGCTGAATGGCCGTTTTCACTTTTCTTACTGTCTAGCTTCAGAGCCCAGATTCTAGGGTCATAAGCCACTCTGACTGTGCGGCAAAGAACGCCGCTTCGTCAGCGCGTCTTATGCCCGTCGAATCTACACGGGCTCTTACGCTTTTCTTACTGTCTAGTTCCAACGGCCAACTCCTCGGGCCATAAGTCAACCCACCTGCGTGGCAAAGTGCGCCACACTGTTGGTCTGCCTTATGCCTGTCGGAGCTGAACGGCCGTTTTTACTTTTCTTTTAAACATTACCCTCATAAACGTTGATACGATTCATCGCACGCTTTAACGCCAATTCTGCACGTTTAAAGTCGATTTCATCTTTATTAGCCTGTAAGAGTGCTTCTGCACGTTTAGCGGATTCTTGAGCACGAGACAGATCGATGTCTGTCGCGCGTTCTGCCGATTGTGCAAGGATAGTCACTTTTTCAGGGCGGATTTCAAGAAATCCACCGTTTACAGCAACTAATTCTGTTGAGTTCTCTGTCTTCAATCGGACTGCGCCGATTCCAAGAGGAGCAACTGTTGGAATGTGACCTGGTAAAATACCCATCTCACCTGTTGCTGTAACTGCAATAACCATAGATACTTCTGAATCGTATACCGGGCCGTCGGGAGTGACAATATTGACTGTAATGGTCTTCATTTTTTTCCCTCCTGGTCCCTGGTTTTAGACTTCTACGCCCATGCCTTTTGCTTTTGCAATAACATCTTCAATGCGTCCAACTAAACGGAAAGCATCTTCTGGCAAGTGGTCATATTTTCCATCAAGAATTCCTCTGAATCCTTTGATCGTTTCTTGAACAGGAACATAAGAACCTTTTTGGCCAGTGAACTGCTCAGCAACGTGGAAGTTCTGAGAAAGGAAGTTTTGAACACGACGCGCACGGTTAACCGTTTGCTTGTCTTCATCACTTAACTCATCCATACCAAGGATTGCAATGATATCTTGTAGCTCTCTGTAACGTTGTAAAGTTTCCTGAACTTCACGTGAGATTGCGTAATGCTCTTCACCAACAATTTCAGGTGACAATGCACGAGAAGTTGAAGCTAAAGGATCTACCGCCGGGTAAATACCCATCTCAGAAAGTTTACGCTCAAGGTTAGTCGTTGCATCTAAGTGAGCGAAAGTTGTAGCCGGAGCCGGATCCGTATAGTCATCGGCTGGTACATAAATCGCTTGAATCGATGTTACTGAACCTGCGCTTGTAGTTGTAATACGTTCTTGTAATTGACCCATTTCTGTAGCAAGTGTTGGTTGGTAACCAACTGCTGATGGCATACGACCTAGTAAAGCCGATACTTCAGATCCTGCTTGTGTGAAACGGAAGATATTATCGATGAAAAGAAGAACGTCCGCGCCTTGTTCGTCACGGAAATATTCTGCCATAGTCAAACCAGTTAAAGCAACACGCATACGTGCGCCTGGTGGCTCGTTCATTTGACCGAAAACCATTGCCGTTTTCTTAATAACGCCAGAGTCGCTCATTTCAAAGTATAAATCATTTCCTTCACGTGTACGTTCACCAACACCAGCGAATACGGATAAACCACCGTGCTCTTGAGCGATGTTGTTGATCAATTCTTGGATAAGAACTGTTTTACCTACACCGGCACCACCGAAGAGACCGATTTTACCACCTTTGATGTAAGGGGCAAGCAAGTCAACAACTTTAATACCTGTTTCAAGAATTTCAACTTCTGTGGACAAATGTTCGAATGTAGGTGCAGAACGGTGAATTGGGTCACGGCGTTCTGTTAATGGAATTTCTTCCCCTAAATCGATAACTTCACCAAGTACGTTGAATACTCGACCTAATGTTACATTTCCAACTGGAACAGAAATTGCTCTGCCCAAGTCATTTACTACTGAACCACGTTGTAATCCATCAGTAGATTCCATCGCGATTGTACGGACTGAATCGTCACCAAGGTGAAGAGCCACTTCAAGCGTTAAAACTACTTGAGCTTGTCCGGGACGATCAATATTTACAGTTAGGGCATTGTAGATAGCTGGAAGTTCGCCATTAGCAAACTTAACATCTACAACCGGTCCCATAACCTGAAGAACGTGTCCTGTATTCATGCTGTTCCCTCCTGTCTTACGTTTTTAAAAACTTCTATATAAAGAAGTTCGCAATTTTATTGTTAGCAGAATTTAGTGCCCATTTACATGGGCACCTTGCATTTTTACTCTTGTGCAGATGCTCCGCCGACAATCTCAGTGATTTCCTGAGTGATTGCCGCTTGGCGTGCACGGTTGTATTGAAGTGTCAATCCATTAATCAAATCAGACGCATTATCGGTCGCGCTCTTCATTGCTGTCATGGAAGCAGCATGTTCACTCGCTTTGCCATCAAGAACAGCCCCAAAGATTAAGCTTTCTGCGTATTGAGGAAGAAGAACTTCCAGAATCGCTTCTGCTGAAGGATCAAACTCATATGAAGCAGTTGATCCAGTCGGTTGAATATCCGTCAGCGGCAAGACTTTTTTCTCTGTGACTTCTTGTTGAATTGCTGAAACAAAGTGATTGTAGTACATATAAACTTCATCATACGTACCATCTGAGAACATACCAACAGCTTTGCGCGTTATTTCTTTAATATCCGCAAACGTCGGATGATCCGGAAGTGCGATTGCACTTTCAAGAATCGTCATTCCTTGCTTCGCAAAGAATTCCTGACCTTTCCGGCCAACGCTCAGGATAACAAAGTCGTCATTAGAGGTGTGTCGTTCACGGATTCTACTCATAACTGTACGAAGAATATTACTGTTATATCCGCCTACAAGACCACGATCTGATGTAATCACTAAATAAGCGGTTTTCTTTACAGGACGAGCAATCATCATCGGGTTGCTAGTGTCTGATGACCCAGCTGCGATTGATGCTACTACGTCTTGAATTTTGTGCATGTATGGAACGAACGCTTTCGCATTTACTTCCGCACGGCTTAGTTTAGATGCAGAAACCATTTGCATGGCTCTTGTGATCTGACTTGTTTTCTTAGTTGACGTAATTCGGTTTTTTATATCGCGTAATGATGCCACTGGTATTTCACCACCTTATTATTTTTTCTTCGTATTCGAACTCTGTATTACTCAGATTTAGCAAATGTGCGTTTGAATTCGTTAATCGCTGCAGCAAATGCGTCATCAGCAGGTAAGCCTTGAGTTGTGCGAATAGTATCCAAAATTTCTGTGTGGTTTAGATCTAACCAGCTTGTCAATTCAGCTTCAAAACGAGAAATGTCTTTAATAGCGATATCATCAAGGAATCCTCGAGTTAACGCATAGAAAATAACAACTTGTTTTTCAACTTTGATTGGGTTGTTTAAATCTTGTTTCAAGACTTCAACAGTACGTTTCCCACGCTCAAGTTTCGCAGCAGTGGCAGCATCAAGATCTGAACCAAACTGAGAGAATGACTCAAGTTCACGGAAAGCCGCTAAGTCAAGACGCAATGTACCCGCAACTTTTTTCATAGCTTTGATCTGAGCTGAACCACCAACACGTGATACAGAAAGACCCGCATTGATTGCTGGGCGTACACCCGAGAAGAATAGATCCGACTGAAGGAAAATCTGACCATCTGTAATCGAGATAACGTTTGTAGGAATATATGCAGCGATATCGCCAGCTTGCGTTTCAACGAACGGCAATGCTGTGATTGATCCTGAACCAAGAGTTTCGTTTAATTTCGCAGCACGTTCTAATAAACGTGAGTGCAAGTAGAAAACGTCACCTGGGTAAGCTTCACGGCCTGGTGGACGACGAAGTAATAATGAAAGTTCGCGGTAAGCAGATGCTTGTTTTGTTAAATCATCATAGACGATCAACACATGTTTGCCTTCAAACATGAATTCTTCTGCCATAGTGATACCTGCATAAGGAGCCAAGTACAATAATGGAGCTGGTTGTGAAGCTGAAGCTGTTACAACGATTGTGTAATCAAGCGCTCCATTTTTACGGAAAGTTTCTACTACGTTACGTACAGTAGATTCTTTTTGTCCGATAGCTACATAGATACAAATCATATCTTGGTCAGCTTGGTTTAAGATCGTATCGATTGCAACAGAAGTTTTACCTGTCTGACGGTCACCGATGATCAATTCGCGCTGTCCGCGACCGATTGGCACAAGTGCATCAATCGCTTTAATACCTGTTTGAAGTGGTTCATGAACCGATTTACGGGCCATAACGCCTTGTGCAGGGCTTTCGATTGGACGAGTTTTAGTCGTGTTGATTGGTCCAAGACCGTCAACAGGTTGTCCAAGTGGATTTACTACACGTCCAATAAGTTCGTTTCCTACTGGTACTTCCATAATACGGCCAGTTCGACGTACTTCATCGCCTTCTTTGATGTCTTTGTACGGGCCAAGGATAATAATACCAACGTTGTTGGCTTCCAAGTTTTGCGCCATACCAATAGCACCAGTAGAGAACTCTACAAGTTCTCCAGCCATGATGTTGTCGAGGCCATGAGCGCGTGCGATACCATCACCAATAGTGATTACTGTACCAACGTCGTCAACTTTCATCTCTGATTGATAATTTTCAATCTGTTGTTTAATCAGACTGCTGATTTCTTCAGCTTTGATGCTCATGTATGTCACCCTCTCATAATTTCATAATTAACCGATTAATTGACGTTCCAGGTTCGCTAATTTTGTGCTCACACTGCTGTCGTAAATACGGTTTCCGATTTGAATACGCAATCCGCCAAGTAATGATGGATCGATAATGTTTTCAATTCGTAAAGATTGTTTACCAATTTTATTAGCGAAAACAGAAGAAATTGATGAGCGTTCTTCTTCAGTCAAAGGACGTGTCGAATAAACTTCCGCATCTTCAATTCCTTGTGCATTATTAGATAAATTAATAAACTCGTCTACCATTGAGCCGACTTCATTTAAGCGTTTGCGTTCTGCCATCAATTGAAGTGTGTTTACAACAAATGAATTTGCCCCATTAAACACTTCTTTGATCAAGTTTGTTCTTTTATCAGCCGAAAGTTTTGGAGAGACAATCAAATTGTAAAGTTCTGGAGTCATGTTAAAGACCTTTTTTACTTCACGTAAATCTTGTTCAATCTCCAAAGATGATTCATGCTTTTGAGCGACTTGGAACAATGCTAAAGCGTATCGTTCTGCAACTTGACTCACTGAACTTCGCCTGCCTTCGCAATCGTTTCGTTAATCAACTGACGGTTGTCTTCCTCAGAGATTTCTTTTTCAAGCACTTTCGTAGCAGCAAGTAGTGACAATGCCACAACTTCTTCACGAACAGCTGAAATAGCTTTATCTCTTTCGTTAGCAATTTCTTGCACTGCTGCTTCTTTCATACGACCAGACTCAGCACGCGCAGTTGTAATAATTTCCTCACGCGAAACTTCGCCTTGCTTTTTAGCGTTCTCAACGATTTCTTGTGCTTGCGTACGCGCATCTTTAAGAAGGCTACGCTGCTCTTCAAGCAATTTATGAGATTCTAGACGGCTGTTTTCAGCTGTTTCAATTTCACTCTTGATCAAATCTTCACGTTGCTGCATTATGCCCATCAAAGGACCCCATGCGAATTTCTTTAAAAGCAACATTAACCCAATGAAGATGACAAGTGTGACGAGAATGTCTCCAATATTCAAAAACTCCCCGGTTGCACCGAGTACGAGGTGATCAAAAAACACGATTGTTTCACTCCCTTCAAGAGCCTAAAATGCAATTTCTTCTATAGTAAGATCTTTAGTTATTATAAGATGAACTTTCGAAAGCAAATGTTGCATACAAGTTTAAATGGCGAAAACCATATAATAGCATCCCCACCATTTAACTTTTGTATAGGAATCCTATCGGTTCATTACGATGAACGCGATAACTACAGCGATGATTGGCAATGCCTCAACCAATGCAACACCGATAAACATTGTTGTTTGTAGAACGCCACGAGCTTCTGGCTGACGAGCGATACCTTCAACTGTTTTTGAAACGATAAGACCGTTACCAATACCTGCACCTAGTGCTGCTAAACCTACTGCAATTGCTGCTGCTAATAAACCCATTTTAAAATGTCCTCCTCAGGATAATTGTTTTTTTTTTGCTCTATGAGCGGTTTTATACTCAATGGTCGTCGGCAACTTTATGCGATAAATAAACCATTGTCAACATAACGAAAATGAACGCTTGAATTGCCCCGATAAATATCGAGAAGCCTTGCCATAACATCATTGGCAGGATAGCTGCTGCGAATCCAAAAACACTTAATGATGCGAGACCCGCTAACAAAGTTAACAAGATTTCTCCCGCATAGATGTTTCCGTAAAGACGTAGACCGAGTGTCAACGTATTTGCGAATTCCTCAATAATCTTTAGTGGGAATAAGAATGGCATTGGCTTTATATAGCCTCCGGCATATCCTTTTAACCCTTTCAACTTGATGCCATAATAATGACTCAAGATGAGTACCGTAGCGGCTAAAGTCATTGCTACTGTTGGATCAGCTGTTGGTGATTTCCACCAAAGATCTCCGTTAACAACTATTGCAAATGGAAGACCTAACATGTTCGCAACAAAAATGAACATAATTAAGGTGATTCCAAGAACATGGAATCGGCCACCATCTTTCCAATCCATATTGCTCTTAATAATCCCTTTCACGAAATCCATGATCCATTCCATGAAGTTTTGCATGCCCGTTGGTTTAAGCTGCAAATTCCGTGTAGCGAAAAAAGCAATAAGGAAGACGATAAGAGCGGCTACAAGTAGCATCATAACGTTTGATAGGTTGAACCAGATCCCGAACACCTTGAGCATAGGAGCGCCATGTTCCACGATAGTTTCACCTCTCTTTCCACATTGTTAATGGTGTTTCACGTGATAAACAATCCGCTCTGTTAACAACAGAGCATAAGGGACCATCAACCCTATTACTGCACTGACCAAGTGAATGTGCTCTGCGAATAAAATAGCAATCGCTACAGCAGCAATACCTGATGCAAACCGTAATGCCGTTCCAAGCGAACGAACTTTCGAGCCTTCAGCCACCGCACGGTCAAATTTCTCCATCCGACGAACAAGAATCCACATGTTATAAATGCCGAACAAAGTTCCGATTATGAGACCCGCGAACACTTCTTGATAAGAGGTAAACCCCCAACCAATAACGTAGAGCGCTAAGATGAAAATAATCATCTTTTTTAGTCTTGTGTATATCTCCCTAAGTCCATCCATTTTCTACTTGTCTCCTGATTCGAATTTGCGGACGGTCTGAAGCATTGCCCAAACACCGGCAGTGATGCCTATGAATAGGCAGATGATCATGAAAAATGGTGCGGTTCCAATCTTTTCATCGAGCCACATACCCGTGAACACCCCGATGAGTACAGACCCGACAAGTTGTGACAGAATGGCACTATAAATTGCCATCGCTTGTAAGGGCTTTTTTGTTGGGCGCATGACAACCCCCTTGAACCTCGTTGATTTGACATTATACCCTCAAAAAGAGCAGTCGCATCAGGCTTCCACCTACATAATCTATGTAAGAAAACCATCTCATGCATACCCTTTGTAAGCATACATTAGGGGTAAAATCATGTCAATTAGTAGAAGTGAAAAACTTCACAAGCGATTTTTCTCTGACATATTGTGGACAAATTTCAACAAAAAAAAGTGGAATTGGCCGTTTTAGCTCTGACGGGCTTAAGACAGAATGGCAAAGTGGCGCTTTTTGCCACAAAGCCAGGCTGACTTAAGACCCCGAAGAGCTGGCCGATGCAACTAGACAACAAAAAAAAGTGGAATTGGCCGTTTTAGCTCTTCAGTTTTGAAAAATACACATGAAGTGCTTCAACAATTCGTGCAGATGCTTTGCCATCTCCGTATGGATTTGATGCTTGAGACATCGCTTTGTAAGCAGCTTCGTCTGTCAGCAATTCTTTCGCCATTCCGTAGATTGTTTCTTCATCTGTGCCGGCAAGTTTCAACGTTCCTGCCGTAATGCCTTCAGGACGTTCAGTCGTATCACGTAAAACTAAAACCGGTTTTCCAAGTGACGGTGCTTCTTCTTGAATCCCACCAGAATCAGTCAGAATAAAGAATGAGCGTGCCGCAAAATTGTGGAAATCCAAAACTTCTAGCGGTTCGATCAAGTGTATACGAGGATCACGCCCTAGTACTTCATCCGCAACTTCACGGACAGCTGGATTCATATGCACTGGATAAACCACTTGAATATCGTCATGCTCTTCAATCAAACGCTTGATGGCACGGAACATATTGCGCATTGGTTGACCGAGATTTTCACGACGATGTGCTGTCAGTAAAATCATCCGGTCGCTACCCATCTTCTCTAAAATTGGGTGCGTGTATGTTTCGCGGACGGTTGTTTGTAAAGCGTCGATCGCCGTATTACCAGTAATATAAATCGTTTCTTCTTTTTTATTTTCATCAAGCAAGTTTTGAGCTGACTTTTCAGTTGGTGAAAAATGAATATCTGCCATGACTCCCGTCAATTGACGGTTCATTTCTTCAGGATATGGCGAGTATTTGTTATGCGTACGCAAGCCAGCTTCCACATGTCCCACCGCTACCTGGTTGTAAAAAGCAGCTAGGCTCGCAGCGAATGTTGTCGTCGTATCACCATGCACCAAAACAATATCTGGCTTTGCTTCTTTCATTACCGCATCGAGTCCTTGCATTGCTCGCATTGTTACGTCGGTCAATGTTTGGCGATCTTTCATGATATTTAAGTCAAAGTCAGGTGTGATTTTAAATGTTTCTAGTACTTGATCCAACATTTCTCTGTGCTGTGCCGTTACCGTTACAAGTGGTTCAATGGTTTCTGGATGTTTTTGAAGTTCTAAAACAAGCGGCGCCATTTTAATCGCTTCTGGTCGCGTACCAAATATCGTCATTACTTTCCATTTTTTCGTCAAGCTGATTTACCTCGCTCTCTTATTTTGTTCCAAATAAGCGGTCGCCAGCGTCTCCAAGACCTGGGACAATATATCCTTTTTCGTTAAGTTTTTCATCTAATGCCGCGATGAAAATGTCTACATCCGGATGCGCTTCTTGTAAAGCTTCTACACCTTCAGGAGCTGCAATAATACACATAAAGCGAATTTTAACAGCGCCTCGTTTTTTCATCGAATTGACTGCTTCAATCGCTGATCCGCCAGTAGCGAGCATTGGGTCAACAACGATAAATTCACGTTCTTGAACATCGGAAGGCAATTTCAAGTAATATTCCACTGGTTGTAATGTAACCGGATCACGATACAAACCAATATGGCCGACTTTTGCCGCTGGAATCAATTTTAAGATTCCATCTACCATACCAATTCCTGCGCGCAAAATAGGGACTACGCCTAATTTCTTTCCTGCAAGAACATTTGACTTTGCCATTTGAACCGGTGTTTCCACATCAATTTCTTCTAAGGGCAAATCGCGCGTGATTTCAAATGCCATCAATGTAGCAATTTCATCCACCAATTCACGGAATTCTTTTGTCCCTGTCGACTTATCACGGATGTGCGTCACTTTATGTTGGATCAATGGATGATCAAAAACATATACTTTTCCCACGGCCTATCTCTCCTTTTCAAACATTATCTTAAATAGTATAACAGAAAATCTTTCGTTCAAGTTGTCAGATTCTGCTTTGGCATTATTCAGTTATTTCCGCCTATACAAATATTCTCAAAAAAAAACCAGAGAATAAATCTCTGGTTTTAAGATTAAGGATTATATTTTTTTCATTTTAAAGGAGATAAGCTTCGTCAAGAGACATTGGTTTGTAAAACAAATACCCTTGCCCTACTTTACACCCTAGACTCAATAAAATTCTTCGTTCTTTTTCTGTTTCTATACCTTCCGCAACGGCATGCATATTTAAATTATTCGCAAGTTGAATGATTGTATGGACAATCGCCAACGTTCCTGCTTCGTCCATATTTGAAACAAAAGAACGGTCTATCTTCAATTCTTCTATAGGTAACTTCTGAAGATAACTGAGTGATGAATAGCCTGTTCCAAAATCATCAATCGCAGTTGTAAATCCAAAGTATTTCAAGTTCTTAAAAATTTTATTAGCTGTCTCAATATCAACAAAGCCGATACGTTCTGTAATTTCCAATCGAATCCATTTTGGATCTATGCCATACATAGAAGTCATGTTCATTAAGTTTCTAACAAATGAATGATGGAAAAAATGTTCAGCTGATATATTGATGGCTACTTGTCTTAGCTTTAATCCTTGATCCGCTCTTTTTTTCATCCACCCTAGCACTTGCTCTAAAATACTTTTTTCTACCAAACGTATTTTGCCATTTTTTTCAGCAGCCGGTATAAAAATATCAGGGGGAATCACACCTAAATCTGGAGATGTCCAACGTGCCAAAGCTTCAAAACTCAAAATTTCGCCAGTTTCTAAATCAACTTTAGGTTGCAAGTGAACAGCGATTTCATTGCGGTTTAATGCTACTGTTAACTCGTTGGCAACTCGCAAGTCTCTCATCAAAAACTCATCCAGTTCACTTTCAAAATAACAAATTGCCTCGCCGGTCCGTAGCTTTGCTTGTGATAAAGCACTATCCGAGCAGCGGATTAACTCTTCTGAATCTTTTTGGTGTGGCATTACGATAGCGACACCAATTTTCAAGGTTAAGAACAATTCCATGTCCCCAACTTTGATGGGATCAGTAAACCCATGCATCAGTTGTTCCAAGTAGTCTGGTATTTTAGTAAACGGAGTTATGCTGTACATCGATAATGTAGAATCTGAAAATCGAGCAATCAAGTTTTCTGAGACATTTTGATGCAACATTAATCGTCTGCCAATTTCGGTCATGAGTGTATCTCCTGCACGGTGCCCGTATTGATCGACTACTTTTGTATATTCATCTGTTGAAATAAAAGCGACAAAACCTTCTTTGCCAATCTTCAACAATTTATCAATTTCATCTCTAAAATAATTACGGTTAGGTAAGTTCGTATCCCCATCACGATAAGCTAATCTTAATATTTCTTCATGTTGATGTGAGTACTTGATGGCTAAAGACACAATCGAAGCCACACCTTCCATGAATTTCAAATCTTTATCGTATGGAATAGCTGTTGCTGGAAAATAAATACCAAATGTGCCAACCACTTCATCTTCCACACTTAGTATTGGAATAGACCAACTTGAAACTAAGCCATGTTGCTCTACTAATTGTTGATGGTTTCTCCATAAATAATCCGTAGTCATATCCTTAACTACTACCGGCTGACCTCTATGAAATGCAGCTCCACAAGTGCCGATATCTTCCTCTACTTTTAACCCAATAATCTCTTCTTCAAAGCTTTTGGGCATTGATTCGGTAGCACCAATCGTATAAATTCTTTCTTCATTATCGATTAATAACACTGTGCACTTTGCACCGTCAATAAAGAACGATTCACATGTATCACAAATATTTTGAAGGATTGAACTCAACTTATTACCGTTTTCTATTTTTTTGTACGTTTGCTTTTGAAGCTTAACTAAAGCTTCTGTACGCTTTCGTTCAGTAATATCATTTTGAAGCAATAAAGTAAATTTGAGATTTTTTTCTGGAAACGTTAATGGTTGGATTGATAATTCATTCCAAAAAGGTGTTCCGTTTTTGCGGTAATTGATAATTTCAAAAATCCCTGTTTCTCCTTTAGCTATGCAGTCATGTATAGTTGCACCTACTTCTGGAGAAGTTTTTTCTCCGTGAAGAAAACGCCCGTTACGTCCTAACGTCTCTTCTTCACTATAGCCAATCATTTTAAAGAAAGCTTCGTTTGCATAAACAATTGGTTGTTCTTCTATTTCAGAGTTAACGACTAAGAACGATGTATGAAATTTAACACCGAGACGGCGTAGCCACTCTATGATTACATTTTTGTCATTCATTAACTCATGCGTATGCATACGACGCGCCTCCTTTTTTATATGTATATATTATTATAGTCCTCGTTTTTTAGAACTTACTTCTATTATAGTATAAAAATACAGCTGCCAACATTTTTATTTGGCAGCTGTGTGAACTTATTTATATAATGCATGCGCGGCAGTTAATTTTGCAACACGTTCTGCAGCTTCTTTTTTAACATTTTCATCTTCTGGTTTTTTTAGAAGCATTGCCATAATCATAGCAATTTCTTTCATGTCTTCTTCTTTAAAACCACGCGAAGTAACGGCAGCAGTTCCTAAACGGATTCCAGAAGTTACAAATGGGCTTTCCGGATCGAAAGGAATGGTATTTTTGTTTGTTGTAATACCGACTTCATCAAGAACATGTTCTGCCACTTTCCCCGTTAAGTTTAACGAGCGAAGATCAAGCAATAGTAAATGATTGTCTGTGCCGCCAGATACGATATTTACACCTTCTGCAATTAGCGCTTTTGCTAATGCATCAGCATTTTTCACAACTTGTTCAATATAGGTTTTAAATTCTGGCTTTTGCGCTTCACCGAATGCTACAGCTTTTGCTGCAATTACGTGCATAAGTGGGCCGCCTTGAATTCCTGGGAAAATTGTTTTATCGATTTTTTTCGCAAATTCTTCTTTGCAAAGAATTAATCCACCACGTGGTCCACGTAATGTTTTATGCGTAGTCGATGTAACAAAATGAGCATGTGGAACTGGATTAGAGTGAGCACCCGTTGCAACGAGACCAGCGATATGAGCCATATCAACCATCAAGTATGCCCCGATTTCATCAGCGATTTCACGGAATTTAGCAAAATCTAATTGACGCGAATATGCGCTTGCTCCAGCAACGATCATTTTGGGCTTGTGTTCTAATGCCACTTGACGAACTGCCTCGTAATCAATCAATTGCTCTTCTTGAGTCACACCGTACTCAACGAAATTATATTGCATACCACTGAAATTTACTTTGCTACCATGCGTTAAATGCCCGCCATGGTTCAAGTTCATCCCAAGAATCGTATCGCCTTTTTCTAAAACCGCTGTGTAAACTGCCATATTGGCTTGCGATCCAGAATGAGGTTGAACGTTCGCGTGTTCCGCACCGAAAATTTCTTTCAGGCGGTCGCGAGCGATGTTTTCAACAACATCTACATGTTCACAGCCTCCGTAATAACGTTTACCCGGATAGCCTTCTGCATATTTGTTCGTTAACACCGATCCTTGTGCATCCATTACCGCTTGTGAAACAAAGTTTTCAGAAGCGATTAATTCGATATTGGCTTCTTGTCTTTCTTTCTCTGCATTCATCGCTTCATATACTGCTGGGTCTTGCGCCTTAATCAATTCCATCCGTATATCCCTCCCGTGATTGAACAAGCTCACGATTATAGCGTGCACGTTCACCACCAATTAATTTTGGTCGTGTCGTTGCGGAAGCCACAATCGCTTCACCTACTAGTTTAACAGAAGTACGTAACGGAACGGCAACTCTTTTTAAATGCATGCCAATCATTGTTTGTCCAATATCTATTCCCGCATGCGCCTGAATTTCCTCTACCACTACCGGATCAATCATCTTACTAAATGCATGTGCACTCAGCGATCCGCCCGCTTTTGGTGCCGGAATAACAGCGACAGGCTCCCAACCATATTTTTCAGCTGCTCGACGTTCTACTGTCAAAGCTCGGTTAATATGTTCACAACCTTGGAACGCTAAAAAAAGATGGTGGCGAGCTGCGAATTTTTCTAGAGGTTCAAACAAACTTTCTGCAATATCAAGTCCGCCGCCTGTTCCGATGCGCTTACCTGCTACTTCTGATGTTGAACAGCCGACTACAAACACTTGGCCTTTCCTGAACTCGATCTGCTGCTCAAATTCGCTTAAAACCTCTTCAAGTTGCAATTGCCATAAAGTTTGCATGTCGACTCCTCCTTATTTTTCGAGGTCTGTGATTTTTTGAATGCGTTTTTCGTGTCTGCCGCCTTCAAATTCTTCAGTCAACCAAGTTTGAGCTATTTCACGAGCAAGTCCTGGACCAATTACACGCTCACCCATCGCTAAAATATTAGAATCATTATGCCCTCTTGTCGCTTTTGCACTGAAGACATCATGAACAAGTGCACAACGAATGCCTTTGACTTTGTTGGCAGAGATGGACATGCCGATACCTGTTCCACAAATCAAAATTCCACGATCAAATTCTCCACTTGCTACACGATCTGCTACAGGTTTTGCATAATCTGGATAGTCTACTGAATCGTCAGTATGTGGACCAAAGTCTTGGTATTCGATACCAATTTCATTCATTAAGTTAACGATTTCTTTACGCAGGTTATTGCCGCCGTGATCTGATGAGATTGCCACTTTCATAATAAACCCTCTTTTCTTGAAATCAAATTTATAGATCCGTAAAAGCGGCTTTGTCGAATTATGCCGAAAACCTTTTACGCTTTAAATCAATTCTACCATTTTCACGCAAAAAAGACAGACTAGCCTCTCGGATTGTCTGCCTTTCGTTTACGCTATTTTCATGATTAGTTTATCAATTAGCAATTTTAACTCTTGAAACGTTTTTTCATAAAGTGGAATTGGTCCCCCATATGGATCACTAACATCCTCTGTTGAACCAGCCGCAAATTCTTTTATAGTAAAAAGCTTTGTTGCTATTTCCGGATAAGCTTGTAATATTGCTGTTTTATGAGAGTTGGTCATTGTCAACACAAGTTCTGCCCACTCCAAATTTTCACTACTTAATGGTTTTGAAGTATGACTAAAAGAGATTTGTTGTTGGTTTAATACCGACTGCGCATTTTCAGAAAGAGGGGCTGTTCCTGCAAATATACCTGCAGAACGAGCTTCTACTCCTTCTACTTTTTTGGCGGTCAAAATTGCTTCGGCCATCGGACTGCGGCATGTATTCCCTGTACAAACAAAAAGAATTTTCATTGTGCCTCTCCTTTCACCTAATCAACTAAACCACTTGTGGTCTGCAGCTTTTTCAAGTCTGTTCATTAAAGCATCTTGGTCTTGTCCATCCGATTTAACTGTCGCCAAAATCAAATCGATGTTTGCTAAATCACAATCTCGCAAACTAGCATATAAACTTTCCATCGATAATGGGAAATTAAAATCCGCAATTGGATAATCCATTTCACTAATAACCGCTACACGCTTTCCTTTTTCTTGGACATGTTGGATCGCTTTTTCAATCAACCCTTTTTTGTCTTCAATCAAATATAAAGGTGCGGTCGGTGCATAATGCATATATTTCATGCCTGGTGATTTGGGCACATTGTCTTTATTTCCAGACGATGTACGAATTGTTCCGATCACTGTTTCGATTTGCTCTTTTGTTATTTTCCCTGGGCGCAATATAACGGGTGGTTCACAAGTCATGTCTAAAACCGTAGATTCAATGCCAATTTCTGTAGCTCCACCATCTAAAATTAACGGAATTCTTCCTTCCATGTCGTGAAGAACATGTTTTGCCAATGTCGGACTTGGCTTCCCACTCGTATTTGCACTTGGTGCAGCTAAAGGTAATTTTACTCTTTGCAATAATTTTAATGCGACGGGATGGTTTGGAACTCGAACTCCAACTGTTTCAAGGCTTGCTGTTACGTTACTCGCAAAAGTTTCTGGCTTTGCTTGCATAATTAACGTTAAGGCACCTGGCCAAAAAGCATCCATACATTGCAATGCTTTTGGAGAAACTTCCTGGACATAATTTAATGCCGATTCTTTTGAATCAACGTGAACAATTAAAGGATTATCTGCTGGACGTCCCTTTGCTTCAAATATTTTTGCAACGGCTTCAAAGTTTGTTGCATCTGCCCCTAATCCATAAACTGTCTCAGTTGGAAAAGCGACAACTTCGCCTATTTCCAATTTACCAACAGCCTGTGCATAACTTTTTTCTTCATCCACATTTTTATCCACAACAATCATTTCCGTTTTCACTCGAACAACTCCTATTTTTAAGGGTTTTTCACTTTTTACCCACAATCTGTGGATAAAAACATGTGGTTTGTGCGTAATTTGTGTATAAACTACTCAATTATCGCAAAAACCATTCGGTCGTTTTTGTTGATATCTTTTTTACAATAAATAATCGCTTCTGGAAAAGCCTCTTTTAGCATCTTTTCTACCGCCGCACCTTGTTGATAACCTATTTCAAATCCGATAATTCCAGGTTTATTTAGCAATTCCGGAATTTGTTTCGCCATTTTTTCATAAAGAGCTAATCCTTCATTATCTGCAAACAATGCATGATGCGGTTCAAAATCGCGAACACTATCTGATAATCCTGGCGCTTCTGTATAAGCAATATAAGGAGGATTAGATAAAATAACATCCCACTTTTGGTTTTCGATCGGCTTTGTTAAATCACCTAATCGAAAATCGATTTCAGCATTCAACTCTTCTGCATTTTGTGTAGCTGTTTTTAGCGCAGGCTCAGAGATATCTGTAGCTGTAACTTGCGCTTGTGGCAATTCACATTTCATTGTAATGGCGATAACGCCACTCCCTGTGCCAATATCAGCAATAGCTATTTCTTTTTTTGTCAGATGTCGATCAATCAGTCGCAGTGTTTCTTCTATTAACTCTTCTGTTTCTGGTCTTGGAATTAAAACATCTGCGTTAACATGAAACGATCTGCCGTAAAACTCTTCCGTACCCGTTAAATGTTGAACAGGAATTCCTTTTGCATGCTTTTCAATATTTGCCCAAAAATTTTCTAGTTGTGTTTCATTTATTTCATCACGCATCGATGCGATCAACCCGGAATAAGAAAGACCTAGTTCATGTTGGAGAAGAATACGCGCTCCTCCTTCTTCACGGCCGTGTTCCAGTAAAAAAGAAGAAGCCCTCTTCAGGGCCTCATAAACGTACTTAAGCTTGGTCATTATTGAGACTTTCCATACGAGCAGATTGCTCTTCAATGATTAATGCATCGATAATTTCATCCATTTTCCCTTGCAAAATCTGATCTAACTTTTGAATCGTCAAGCCGATTCGGTGGTCAGTTACACGGTTTTGAGGGAAATTATATGTGCGAATTCGTTCAGAACGGTCGCCCGTTCCGACTGCTGATTTACGGACTGCATCGTACTCAGCTTGTGCTTCTTGCTGGAATTTTTCATAAACACGCGCACGCAATACTTTCATTGCACTTGCTTTGTTTTTGATTTGTGATTTCTCATCTTGACATGTTACTACTGTATTCGTCGGAATATGCGTCAAACGAACAGCTGACATTGTCGTGTTTACCGATTGTCCACCTGCTCCAGAAGATGCATAAGTATCTGTACGAATATCATTTTCATGAATATCTACTTCTACTTCTTCAACTTCCGGCAAACAAGCCACTGTAGCCGTTGAAGTATGGATACGTCCGCCTGATTCTGTTTCCGGAACGCGTTGAACGCGGTGAGCGCCGTTTTCATATTTCATTTTTGAATAGGCGCCTTTACCGGTAATCATAAAGACGATTTCTTTAAAGCCGCCAAGTCCAGTTGGATTTGAATCCATCACTTGCACTTTCCAGCCATTCGATTCAGCAAAACGCGTGTACATACGGTATAAGTCTCCTGCGAACAATGCCGCTTCGTCCCCACCTGCTGCTCCACGGATTTCCATAATAACGTTTTTGTCATCGTTCGGATCTTTTGGAATCAATAATTTGTGAAGACGTTCTTCCACCACAGAAACCTGTTGGTCGAGTTCGTTCACTTCTTCTTTGACCATTTCGCGCATATCGGCATCCATTTTCTCGTCAAACATTGCTTTGGCTTCAGCCAATTGCGTTGTTAAATCTTTGTATTCACGGTAACTTTCAACCGTTTCTTGTAAGTCTGATTGTTCTTTTGAATAGTCGCGAAGTTTGTTGGTATCACTGACGATATCCGGGTCACTTAACAATTCATTTAAACGGTCATACCGATCTTCTACTGATTGTAATCGATCAAACATAGGTGTCACCTCAAGTTCTAATTTTTGGTTATTTATTCTAATGAAGAAATCGCTCCAGGCGGACGCTTTCGGGCTCACAGGATGTGAGTCATGCAGCAGGTGCGACAGGACGTCGCACCTGCTGCCAGGGGGGGCCGGCTTCAGCCGCTTCCCTCGCTCCGCTTAGTCCAGGGTCTTCAGCTCGTCCTAATCCCCTAGGAAAGTCATTGAACGAATGCAATTCGGCCAATGGCTTTGCGACGAAGCTAGCGAAGCGATGCAGGAGCATATCTTCGCACTTCGCCGCCTTCCGCTTTTTCTTCTAAATATGCTGTAAAACTTTATAAGCAACAATTGCTTGTAATCTAAGTATGGGATATGGAGAAACGAATCAGAATCTCCGCTAGTTTGCTTTATATCTCATTAATTATTATTGAGAATTTCAAATAATAATTGGATAGTAATTTTTTCAATATCTATTCGCTAACTGTTACACCAGTTGGAACTTCGTGATGATGGCGGCAGCGTGGTTCGTATGCTTCTGAGGCACCTACTAAAATAGTTGGGTCATCTGAGCCTGCTGGCTTTCCATCGATTAAACGTTGCGTCCGGCTTGCGGGAGAACCACAAACTGTGCAAACTGCTTGAAGTTTTGTAACTTGCTCGGCGATTGCAAGTAAAGCTGGCATCGGTCCGAACGGACGACCTCTAAAGTCTTGGTCTAGTCCAGCAACAATTACACGAAAACCGTGATTAGCGAGTTTCTGAACATTTTCGATAATCGCTTCATCGAAAAATTGCGCTTCATCTATCGCAATCACATCGAATTCATCTGTGATGTAATCCCACATTTCAGAAGAACGAGCAATGGGTAGCGCAATCACAGTTGCACCATTATGCGAAACAACCGCTTCTTTGCTATAACGGTCGTCGATTTTTGGTTTAAATACAGCAATCTTTTGTTTTGCGAATTGAGAACGGCGGACACGGCGGATCAGTTCTTCTGATTTCCCTGAAAACATGCTGCCGCAAATCAGTTCAACCCATCCCGTTTGTTTCATGACATACATAGGTGAGACCCCTTTCAAACACTCAGTTATTTTACTCTTACCGTGGCTTTTGCTATATAAATAGATGATGTAGATTCCTTATTAAATCAGCAAACACTCTATTTTTACCACGTAAGCTTTCTATTAATCATACCAAAATAATGCTGCATTCTGCTGATTTTTTGGCATATGTAGGTTATTTTTTCGGATTTAAAACGAAAAAAATACCCGCCAGGCGTTTTCGCGCGAGGCAGGTATAATTTTAATTGATACTTGAAAGCAAAAGACTGGATGATGGAAATTCGCAAATTGAAAATTCCCAATTCCAGTCTGACGCTTAGCAAGTATTACTCGTTGATTTCTTCTTTTAAGCCGTATTTTTTGTTGAAACGATCTACGCGGCCATCTGCTGCTGCGAACTTCTGACGTCCAGTGTAGAATGGATGACATTCAGAGCAAAGCTCAACGTTGATGTTTTCTTTTACAGAACCAGTTGTGAAAGAGTTCCCACATGAGCAAGTTACTGTAGCTTGTTTGTATTCTGGGTGAATTCCTGTTTTCATAATAATTTTCTCCTCTCGCCCTGAACCATCTGGAACAGAGTTTAATCTATTTTACTATTGCCTTACACGGTTCTTCAGACCGTATATGCAATAGCCTTGGTTTAAATCACTAGTAATATCATATCAAGTATCTAGATATTTTGCAAGTAATTAAATCATCTTCTTGTTGTTTCGATGCATTTTCATCTCAGTAGCCAGTTGCTCGAAAAATTCTTCATTCGTATTGGTTTGTCCTAGTTTCTTCAAGAATCGCTCTCCGAAATCATGCGAATCAGAGAAAGTTTTTCGAATTGACCAAAGCTTTTCAAGTTGTTTTGGTTCAATAAGCAATTCTTCTTTACGTGTACCCGAACGGCGAATATCAAGTGCTGGGAAGATACGGCGCTCAGCTAAAGAACGATCAAGGTGCAGCTCCATATTGCCTGTTCCTTTAAATTCCTCGTAAATAACTTCGTCCATGCGTGATCCGGTTTCAACCAAAGCAGTGGCTAATATTGTTAAGCTGCCACCTTCTTCGATATTCCGTGCTGCTCCAAAAAAGCGCTTAGGTCTATGGAAAGCAGCTGGATCAATTCCTCCTGATAGTGTACGACCACTTGGCGGAATAACCAAATTATATGCTCGCGCTAAACGTGTAATAGAATCCATTAAAATCACGACATCGCGTTTATGTTCAACAAGACGCATTGCACGCTCAAGAACGAGTTCTGCCACTTTTACGTGATTTTCAGGTACTTCATCGAACGTTGAAGATACAACATCAGCATCTACAGAACGCTCGATATCTGTTACTTCTTCTGGACGTTCGTCAATTAATAACACAATCAATTCTGCTTCTGGGTGATTAGTTGTAATAGAATTAGCGATTTCTTTTAACAGCATTGTTTTACCTGCTTTAGGCGGAGCTACGATTAATCCACGCTGACCAAATCCAACCGGTGAAACTAAATCCATAATACGTGTAGATAAATGCGCCGGTGTTGTTTCTAAACGTATGTGGCGATCTGGGTAAAGTGGTGTAAGTCCTGGAAAGTGAACGCGTTCTTTTGCCACTTCTGGATCTTCACCATTTACTGCTTCTACTTGAAGTAATCCAAAATAACGTTCATTTTCTTTTGGTGGGCGCACTTTCCCTGAAACTTTGTCCCCGTTTCTTAAATCGAAACGACGTATTTGTGAAGCAGAAATATAAATGTCCTGTGAGCTTGGCGAGTAATTGATTGGTCGCAAGAAACCAAAGCCTTCGGATTGAATAATTTCAAGAACACCTTCCATAAAGAAATAGCCTTCTTGTTCTGCGCGTGTTTTTAAAATCGCAAAAATAAGTTCTTTTTTAGAAAGCTTGCTGTAATTCGTTAGTTTGTATTCTTTTGCTAAGTTATAAAGTTCTTTTAAGGTCATATTCTCCAATGAGGAGATTGTAATCGTTGCCATTTTTTCGAACACCACTCTTATTCGGTTTATTTTTTTGGTTTGTAACTCTTTTGAGGATCGGTAGTGAATGATTTAGAAGATCTTTAAAGAAGAAGTCCGGCAAAATGCCGGACTCATTTTATGAAGTAGGATCGTTAATCGTTCATTACTAGATTTGGCTTTTTCTCCAAGCTGTGACGCCCTTCGATAAAGCGGACTGTTCCAGATTTTGCGCGCATAACTAATGTATGGCTTTCTGCAAATCCACCTTTTAACTGAACACCTTTTAGCAATTCCCCGTCAGTTACACCGGTTGCTGCGAAAATGGCATCATCGCCTTTAACAAGATCATCCATCATTAAGACTTTGTTTACATCGATTCCCATATCTAAGCAACGCTGTGCTTCTTCTTCGTTTTGCGGAAGCAGCTTCCCTTGGATTTCACCGCCGAGGCATTTTAAGCCGACTGCAGCGATAACGCCTTCAGGAGCACCACCGATACCGAATAAAATATCGACTCCGGTTTGGTCAAACGCTGTATTGATCGCACCAGCAACATCGCCGTCTGAAATTAATTTAATGCGAGCTCCTGCTGCACGAATTTGATCAATGATATCTTGATGACGTGGTCGATCCATAACTGTCGCAACGACTTCTTCGATGTTTTTGTTTTTGGCTTTTGCAACCGCACGAAGGTTATCAATTACTGGCGCGTTAATGTCGATTTTGCCTACTGATTCTGGCCCAACCGCAATTTTTTCCATGTACATATCTGGTGCATTTAAAAGGTTACCGCGATCAGCGATTGCTAGAACTGCTAATGCATTCCAACCACCTGCTGCAACAATATTTGTTCCTTCTAAAGGATCTACTGCAACATCCACTTCTGGACCATTGCCTGTTCCCAATTCTTCACCAATATACAGCATAGGCGCTTCGTCCATTTCCCCTTCACCGATGACGACAACTCCACGCATTGGAATGGTATCAAATACCGTTCTCATTGCTGTTGTTGCTGCATCATCTGCTTCGTTCTTCAAGCCACGGCCCATCCATTTTGAAGAAGCAATTGCTGCTGCTTCGGTGATCCGCACTAATTCCATCGATAGACTTCGTTCCATACGATCAGTTCCTCTCGTTCAGTATTAACTTTTCGGTAATTATTGTAGCATATTTTTTTGTACTAAAAGAGAGTCAATTTGTGTCTTGGTCAAGGTCAGACTTCATGCTCGTTACCGGATCAATTGTTTCTCTCCGGATATCTGCACCTATCCCTTGTAATTTTTCGATAATAGAAGAATAACCTCGTTCAATATGGTAAATTTCTCGAACTTCAGTTTCACCTTCCGCAAGTAACCCAGCAATTACTAAAGCGGCTCCTGCACGTAAGTCAGATGCTACTACAGTTGCAGCTGTCAACGGTGTTGGACCTGTAACAATCGCAGCTCTTCCTTCTACACGACCACTTGCATTCATTCGACGAAGTTCGTCAATATGTTTAAAGCGCGCTGAGTAAATTGTATCTGTGATCATCGAAGATCCATGAGCCTGTGTCATTAAGACAGAGAACGGCTGCTGAAGGTCTGTTGGGAATCCAGGATAAACCAGCGTCTTCACATCAATCGCAGTTAATTGTTCCGACTTTGGAATATATATCGATTCTTCGCCTTCTTGCACATCGACGCCCATTTCACGTAATTTAGCTGTTAAAGCTTCCATATGGAAAGGAATAACGTTATCAATTGTTATACCGTCGCCAATAGCGGCAGCCATAATCATGAATGTACCGGCTTCGATACGGTCAGGAATGATTGTATGGTTAGTACCATGTAATTCTTCTACTCCGTCGATCCGGATAACGTCTGTTCCAGCACCTTTGATTTTTGCACCCATGTTTGTTAACAAAGTAGCTACATCAATAATTTCTGGTTCTTTCGCCGCGTTTTCGATCGTTGTTTGGCCTTTAGCCATAACAGCAGCTAACATAATATTAATGGTTGCACCAACACTCACGACGTCCAAATAAATTTTTGCACCGCGAAGTTCATCAGCACGCAAATAAATTGCCCCGTGTTCATTGGTTACTTTTGCGCCAAGCGCTTCAAAGCCTTTAATGTGCTGGTCAATTGGACGTGGTCCTAGGAAACAACCACCTGGAAGACCGATTGCCGCATGTTTAAAGCGTCCAAGCATTGCACCCATCATGTAATAAGATGCTCGCAATTTTTTGACGTTGCCGTTTGGTAGCGGCATATCAATCATTTTCGTTGGATCGATATTCATCGTTCCATCTTCAAATGTTACTTCGCCACCGATTTCTTCCAAAATACTTTTCAGTGTCCATGCATCAGAAATTCCCGGTAACCCTTCAATCGATACAGGCGAATTGGCCAAAATCGATGCAGGAATCAAAGCAACTGCACTATTTTTAGCACCATTTACTTTAATTGTTCCGGAAAGACGGTTGCCGCCCTTTATTTTATAAACATCCATTGAATTTCTCCTTTATCCACTTTTTCGGCTGTTTTGCTGGCCCAAAAAAGTTCAATTGGTTCGGCTAATATGTTGATTGCCGATCACAACTTAGGTTTTCTCCGCTTAAGCGGTCAGTCTCGCTTCCACTTTTTTAGTAGGAATGAGACTGATTATTTTTATCTCGAATTTTTAAACTGAACGTTTTTCCCAGTCTGCAAGAAACGCTTCGATTCCTTGATCAGTTAATGGGTGTTTAAACATTTGGTGCATAACTTTAATCGGCATCGTCGCAATATGTGCCCCGTTCAAAGCAGCTTCGGTTACGTGCTGTGGGTGACGGATAGATGCTGCAATAATTTCTGATGAAATATCGTGAATTGCAAAAATTTCTGCAATCGTCGCAATCAAGTCCATGCCGTTATGCCCGATATCATCTAGACGTCCAAGGAATGGTGAAACGTAAGCTGCTCCTGCACGTGCTGCAAGCAATGCTTGGTTTGCGCTAAAGATCAACGTTACGTTTACTTTTTTGCCTTCTGAAGCAAGAACCGAACAAGCTTTCAAACCATCTGGTGTCATTGGTAATTTCACTGTGATGTTTGGAGCAAGGTCTGCAAGCTCACGACCTTCTTTAATCATACCTTCTGCATCAAGTGCAATAACTTCGCCACTGATTGATCCGTCAACAAGTGCTGCAATTTCTTTTAAGCGGTCATGGAATGAAACATTTTTTTCTTTTGCTACTAATGATGGGTTCGTTGTAACTCCTGAAAGTATACCCCAAGCGTGTGCTTCTTTAATTTCGTCAAAGTTAGCTGTATCGATAAAAAATTTCATTATTTCTCCTCCAGTATGATGGGAAAAAGAGAAGTTGTCTTGCGATCGCTTCTCTTGCCTCTTTTTTGTTTGCTACTTATGCTTTTTGAGAACTTCCAAACTCACGCATTTTACCCATTACGGTCTTCTTAATCGCTTCGCGAGCTGGTCCCATGTATTTACGTGGATCATAAACTTCAGAATCACTATTTAATACGTCGCGGACTGCTTGTGCTGATGTAATTTGGCTTTCTGTATTCACGTTAATTTTAGATGTACCTAAAGAAACAGCACGTTGAATATCTTTTAATGGAATTCCTGTTCCACCGTGTAAAACAAGTGGCACGTCACATAGCTGTGAAATTTCTTCCATTTCTTTAAATCCTAAGTTTGGCTCTCCTTTGTAAGGACCATGAACAGAACCAAGAGCAGGCGCTAAGCAATCAATACCTGTTCCGTCAACCATTTGCTTACATTCTTGTGGATCCGCGTAAATCACGCCGTCAGCAATAATATCATCTTCTTGTCCACCAACAGTTCCTAATTCCGCTTCAACCGAAACATTGTGTTGGCGAGCATATTCTACAACTTGTTTTGTAATTTCAATGTTTTCTTCAAACGGGTGATGAGAAGCATCAATCATAACTGATGTGAATCCTGCATCAATCGCTTCTTTACATTTTTCAAAGCTCGAACCGTGATCTAAATGAATCGCCACGGGAACTGTAATTTTATAGTCATGCATTAATCCTTTTACCATATTAACAACTGTCGTGAATCCACCCATGTAACGAGCAGCGCCTTCAGAAACCCCACAAATAACTGGTGAATTTTCTTCTTGTGCGGCTTGAAGAATCGCCTGTGTGAACTCTAAATTATTTAAATTGAATTGACCAATTGCATATCCTTCTTGTTTACCTTTTATCATCATTTCTTTCATAGAAACTAACGGCATTAAAATTTCCTCCTCAGCAATGTTTAAAGCGAATATCTTTTATACTATATCAAAAACCCACTATTTACGCCACTTCTTCGGTGTTTACTAATCTAATAATTGCTTCACGGCATCGCGTACTTCAAAGACATCAAATGGCTTTGTAAAATAATGCGCTGCTCCCCAATTGATAGACTCTCTAATAAGGTCGAGCTCTCCGTATGCAGTCATCATGAGAACATGAATATTTGGGTTGCTCTTTTTTAAGCGTTTAAGAATTTCGATGCCGTCCATACCTGGAATTTTCATGTCTAGTAAGACCAGATCTGGTGAATCTTGCTCTACTTTTTCAAGCGCTTCTAAACCACTGCCAGCTGTTATCGCTAAGTAACCTTCTTTAGTAAAGACTTCTTTTAACAACATTCGGATTCCTTGTTGATCATCTACTATCAAAACGGTTTTCAAAAAGAGCCTCTCCTTTATCTGCTATACTTTTTAAACGAGGTGATTTTATGGACTTATTCACAACTCAATTGACACGCTTGATTGAGCGATTATCAGAAGAGCACGAAGCGATTGAAAGCATTGCGGCTGTTTTAGCGCAAGCTGCAATTGCAGAAGGCACAATTTTCACTGCTGCTTTCGGTGAAATGAAAGCCGTGACTGCTGTGGCGTTGCATAGCGATAACCCTTTGCAAAATGCAGCCGAATGGTCGTCAGCAAGCATTGTTACAGACATCGATCGCGTCTTCATTTTGGCCACCAATAACGAAGGCGCAGAACTGGCCGGGCGGTTGTCAGATGCCGGTATTCCTTTTGCATATGTTGCACCACCTTCAAACGACAGTGAACTGGCCGATGCCTTTCTTGCTTTAATCAGTGAAGAAACTTCCCTTATACAGGACGGCAACAATGCTTTGTTAGTTCCGCATGCCTTGGCTGGACTTTACGTCTATTATGCCGTTAAATTACGCATTGATAAACTACTAGCTGAATAAATATTGTCATATACAAAAGCCTTCCCTATTTCTCAAGGGAAGGCTTTTGCCGTTTATTTGTTAGCGATAGCTGCTTTAACAAATTCACGGAACAATGGTTGCGGACGGTTTGGACGTGAAATAAACTCTGGGTGGAATTGACAAGCAACAAACCAAGGGTGGTCAGTTACTTCAATAATTTCCACTAAACGACCATCTGGGCTCGTGCCGGTAAATTTAAATCCAGCGTTTTCAAATGCTTCACGGTATTCGTTATTAAATTCATAACGGTGACGGTGTCTTTCGTAAACTAACTCTTCTCCATATGCTTCGTACGCTTTCGATCCTTTTTCAAGTTTCGCAGGGTACAATCCAAGACGAAGTGTTCCGCCTAAATCTTCGATGTCTTTTTGTTCTGGCAATAAATCGATAACTGGGTAAGTTGTTTTCGCATTTAATTCTGAAGAATGTGCGCCTTCTAAGTTCATGATGTTACGGGCAAATTCAACAGATGCTAATTGCATGCCTAAGCAAATACCGAAGAACGGTACGTTGTTTTCGCGAGCATATTGAGTCGCAACAATTTTCCCTTCAACACCACGATCTCCAAATCCACCAGGAACTAAGATGCCATCGCAATCTTTTAGTTTTTCTGCTACATTTTCAGCATTAACGTGTTCAGCATTAATCCAGTCTACTTCGATTTCAGATTCGAATGCGAAGCCGGCATGTTTTAACGCTTCTACTACAGAAATGTAAGCATCTTGCAGCTCGACGTATTTCCCAACTAGGCCGATACGTACGCTCTTTTTAAGAGATTGCACTTTCTCGACAAGTGTTTTCCAATCCGTCATGTCTGCTTCTGGAGCTTCGATTCCAAAATGATCTAAAACGATTTGATCCATATGCTGTTCTTGCAAACGAAGTGGCATTTCGTAAATCACGTCAACATCGCGTGATTCGATAACTTCTTCTGATTTAATATCGCAGAACAACGCAATTTTGTCTTTCATGTCTTGTGGCACTGGGTGTTCAGTACGCACAACAATTAGGTTTGGTTGAATCCCTAGGCTGCGAAGCTCTTTTACGCTATGTTGCGTCGGTTTTGTTTTCATTTCTTTCGCTGCGCCAAGGTAAGGAATCAATGTACAGTGAACGTACATTACTTCTTCACGGCCAAGATCTGATTTCATTTGACGAATCGCTTCTAAGAATGGCAGTGACTCGATATCGCCAACTGTTCCACCAATTTCAGTAATGACTACATCTGCATTTGCTGTTTTGGCAGCGCGCAACAAACGGTCTTTGATTTCATTTGTGATATGTGGAATAACTTGAACTGTTCCGCCCAAGTAATCGCCGCGACGTTCTTTTTGAATAACTGTCGAATATACTTTCCCTGTTGTTACGTTTGAATATTTATTTAAATTAATGTCAATAAAACGCTCATAATGACCAAGATCCAAATCCGTTTCTGCGCCGTCGTTCGTTACAAAAACTTCCCCATGTTGGTATGGACTCATGGTTCCTGGATCAATATTGATGTACGGATCGAATTTTTGAATCGTCACATTCAATCCTCTATTTTTTAATAAACGGCCTAATGATGCCGCAATAATTCCTTTTCCGAGCGATGATACAACGCCGCCAGTCACAAAAATATACTTTGTCATGCTTGTTTCCTCCTCGAATTATAAAAAATAAAAAGCGCTCCGCCTGCTGCATGCAGGGGAGCGCGTAAACTGTACGAATCATCTCTCCTATTATAAGGAGCCCAAATAAAATATTAGCCAGTCTTGCCTCATAAGTCAAGGTGAAAAAGTGTTCAGATTACTTCAAGTCATCTTCTTCGTCGTCGTCTTCGTCATCATCTTCGTCATCGATGATATTGCCATCCATGTCTTCAACTAGTACGTCGTCTTCTTCTTTGTCGTCATCCGCATCGAAATCAAGCACTTCGATAGGCGATTTAACGACTTCATCTTCCTCGTCTTCCTCATCATCTTCACCGAAATCTTCAAATTCCAACTCATCTTCTAGTGATAGCTCATCTAAATCATCAAAGCCTTCATCGTCAGCAACTTTTGCTTTCTTTTTACGCGCTTTAACAGTCGGTGCTGATTCTTCTTCGATTTGCTCAACCGGGTACCACTCACGTAGACCCCAACGGTTTTCGCCCAAGATTAAAAAGCGTCCATCAATATTAAGATCCGTATAGAATTGCACTAGACGATCTTTCATATCTTCTTTCGACAAGTTCAATAATTTCTCAATTTCTGTAACAAGTTCTGCATAAGTTTTTGTTTCATGTGTCTCTTCCAACATTGCATATGTCAAGTCAACAAACGACTCTTCTATTAGTTCTTCTTTAGATAATTCACGAATTTTCATTCCGTGCACGTCCCTTCTTCTTCTTAACTTAATCCATTATATACAAACTAACTAGTCTCCGCTACCGTGTATTCTTTTTTCTCGGATCTATTTGTTTCCATCCGAAATAAAATAAATAAATCGCCAGAACCATAAAAGGAATCGATCCCATCGCTTTATTGTACAGGAAGAAAATCAGTATGACACAGATTGCGATGATTATGTAGTGTACAGCATTTCGCATAGGATCCATCCTTCTTGATTTCTGTGATGCGTATTCTTTTATTATACAGAAGATGGAGAGGGATATCGAATGGAAGATGTGTGAAAGGATGGTTTATGATTTAAGTTGCCTTATTTTTGGTAATTTTTTCTTTATTTCATTAATTTGTTGGATTTAATTACTTTTTCTTATCTTCTTTTTCGCTGACCGTGCGTATTCTTGTTTGAACGTGCGTATTTTCTCCTGAGCGTGCGTATTTCTATTTGAACGTGCATATTTCTATTTGAATGTGCGTATCGCTCTCCCAACGCGCAAAAAAGATGGAACCCTTGCCATTCGACAAGTGTTCCATCTTTTTTAATCAAGCTTCTACTTACATATTACGTCTATATTGTCCGCCTACTTCGTACAAAGCGGTTGTAATTTGGCCAAGACTTGCGACTTTTACGGTTTCCATCAATTCTTCAAAGATGTTGCCGCCAGTTTTCGCTGCTTGTTTTAGACGTTCCAACGCTTCAGCTGAATCGTTGCGTTCTTGGAACGCGCGAAGATTGCTGATTTGTGTTTCTTTTTCTTCTGTTGTGGCGCGGGCGATTTCCATTGCGTTGATGTCGTCGTCCGTTTGCGGATTCGGGTTCAAGTATGTGTTAACTCCGATAATCGGCAATTCGCCTGTGTGTTTTTTCATTTCGTAATGCATCGACTCTTCTTGGATTTTGCCGCGCTGGTATTGTGTTTCCATTGCGCCCAAGACGCCTCCGCGGTCGTTGATGCGATCAAATTCAGTTAGCACCGCTTCTTCAACCAATTGGGTCATTTCTTCGATAATGAACGCGCCTTGTAACGGGTTTTCATTTTTCGAAAGACCGTGTTCTTTTGTGATGATCATTTGAATCGCCATTGCGCGACGAACTGATTCTTCTGTCGGCGTTGTGATAGCTTCATCGTATGCGTTTGTGTGCAATGAGTTACAGTTGTCTTGCAACGCCATTAACGCTTGAAGCGTTGTGCGGATATCGTTAAAGTCGATTTCCTGCGCGTGCAAGCTACGTCCTGAAGTTTGTACATGGTATTTTAGTTTTTGGCTACGTTCGTTCGCGCCGTATTTATCGCGCATGACAACTGCCCAAATGCGACGTGCTACACGTCCAATAACTGTATACTCTGGATCCAGTCCATTCGAGAAGAAGAACGAAAGGTTAGGAGCAAAGTCATCGATGTTCATGCCGCGGCTCAAGTAGTACTCTACGTAAGTGAAACCGTTCGACAATGTAAACGCCAATTGTGAAATCGGGTTCGCTCCTGCTTCTGCAATATGGTAGCCCGAAATCGATACGGAATAATAGTTACGAACTTTGTGATCGATAAAGTATTGTTGAATATCGCCCATCATCCGTAATGCAAACTCAGTTGAGAAGATACATGTGTTTTGTCCTTGGTCTTCTTTTAGAATATCCGCTTGCACTGTTCCACGAACCACTTGTAGCGTTCCTTCACGAACTTCTGTGAATTCTTCTACAGTTAACGTGCGGCCTAATTTTTCTTCGTTAATTTTTACTTGCTGATCAATTGCTGTGTTCATGAACATTGCTAAAATTATCGGAGCCGGTCCGTTGATTGTCATTGATACAGAAGTCGTTGGTGCACAAAGGTCAAAGCCTTCGTACAATTTCTTCATGTCGTCCAATGTACAAATCGATACGCCCGACTCGCCGACTTTTCCGTAAATGTCCGGGCGGTGGTCTGGGTCTTCGCCGTAAAGCGTTACCGAGTCAAATGCTGTCGATAACCGCTTCGCATCGTCGTCTTTTGATAAGTAATGGAAACGACGGTTTGTACGTTCAGGCGTTCCTTCACCCGCAAACTGGCGTTTTGGATCTTCTCCTGCACGTTTGAACGGGAATACGCCCGCTGTGTAAGGGAATGAACCTGGAGCGTTCTCCAAATAAACCCATGACAAAATTTCGCCATAATCAACGAATTTCGGCAATACCACGCGTGGCACTTTAATGCCTGACAAACTTTCTGTACGTAAAATCGTACGGATTTCTTTGTCACGTACCGTTGTGACAAATTCGTCACCCGCGTACATTTCTTTTAAAGCATCCCAGTTGTTTAGAATGCGTTTTGATTCGGCTGTTAGTTCATCGCGAACGCCTTCTGCAAGCGATTCGAGTGAAGCGACTAAAGCGTCATCTGGCGCTTTTTCTTTTACCGCTTCAATTGCTCCTTCTAATTGGAACAAACGACGCGCAAAAGCAGATTGCTCTTTTGTTTTCGCGTGATAGCCACGAACTGTATCTGTTAATTCGCGTAAATAATAGCGACGTTCGTTTGGAATAATGAGGTTTTCTTTTTGTGTTTTTACGAATTTATCGTAATCTGTTTCCCAATCCGTTCCACATTTTTCATTTACTTTGCCTACTAATGCAGCAAATAACGAGTTTGTGCCTTTGTCGTTAAATTGACTAGCGATTGTGCCGTAAACTGGCATATCGTCTAGCTCTTTGTCCCACATTAGACGACTGCGTTGGAATTGCTTTTGCACTTGACGAAGCGCGTCTTGTGAACCGCTACGTTCGAATTTATTGATACAAATTAAATCTGCATAGTCAATCATGTCGATTTTCTCAAGCTGTGACGGGGCACCAAACTCGCTTGTCATAACATACATCGAAACGTCTGAGAAGTTCGCAATTTCTGCATCGCCTTGTCCAATACCGCTCGTTTCAACAACGATTAAGTCAAAATCAGCCGCTTTTACAACGTCTAATACGTCACCGATTGCGCCTGACAACTCAGAACGTGAACCACGTGTCGCAAGACTTCTCATAAAGACGCGTTTGTTGAAGATGGCGTTCATGCGAATACGGTCGCCAAGAAGTGCGCCGCCTGTTTTTTGTTTTGTTGGATCGATTGATAAAATCGCAATTTTTTTGTCTGGAAGTTCTGATAAGAAACGACGAATTAATTCGTCCGTTAACGAACTTTTACCCGCTCCACCTGTTCCTGTAATCCCAAGAATCGGTGTGTTTTTCGTTTTTGCACGGACCGTTTTTAACAATTCTGTTGTATCGGTGTCGCGTGTATGTGCTTCTTCTGCTGCGGTAATCGCGTTTGCCAGTACAACCGGCTCTTCAGATGATAAGTTGTCAAAAGACTGACCCTCTTTAACTGTTGAGAAATCACATTCTTCAACAATTTCTGTGATCATGCCTTGTAAGCCTTTTTTACGGCCATCTTCAGGTGAAAAAATCCCCGCAACGCCATATGCTTCAAGTTCTTTAATTTCACGTGGCAAAATAACACCGCCGCCTCCGCCGTAAATGCGGATATGCGATGCACCTTTTTCTTTTAATAAGTCATACATATACTTAAAGTATTCCATATGACCGCCTTGGTAAGAAGAAATACAAATTCCTTGAACGTCTTCTTGGATTGCGGCATTTACTACTTCTTCAACCGAACGGTTATGACCTAAGTGAATCACTTCGGCACCACTTGCTTGTAGAATACGGCGCATAATATTAATTGACGCGTCATGACCGTCAAACAGGCTTGAAGCCGTTACAAAACGGATATGGTTTTTTGGCTGATAAGTTTTCGCTTCTTCAATGATCGCCATTATAATTTAGCCCCCTGTGTTGATATTTTTTCTCCTGCCATCCCCTGCAAAAGAAACTGTGTTTGAATATCGATAAATTCTTGAATGGTGTAGCCATCAAATGCCCATCTTCTAAATGCCCACATTTGCCCTTGAACAAATAAATGATGAGAGGCCATGCCCACTTCTTTTGTAGTCATGTCAATTTCGCCGTTTTCCACACATTGTGTCAACAAGCGTTCAAAAATCGCGACCATTTCGAGTTCTTTTTTGAGCACATAGCTTAAGGCGTCTTTTGGCAAGGATTTGGATTCCTGGTACATGACAACGAATTCATCCTGCATTTCGTCAATTAATGTGTAATAATGTTCAATCGCCATTGCTAGTACACTAATAGATCCTTGTTCAATATCGAGCCTGTCGAGGCGTGTATGCACTTCGTCATAAATCGAGTCACAAACAAGATACAACACATCTTCTTTTGTCCGGATGTATTCGTATAAAGTTCCAATGCTAAAACCTGCTGCTTTAGCAATTTCTCGTGTCGTCGTCCGGTGAAAGCCTTTTTCTTTAAATAGCGTGACAGCGCCGCGAATCATTTGTTCACGACGCTTTTCTATTAAGCTTTCATCTTTCACGGAAGACTCAATCTCACGCTTTTTGTTCATAAGGCAACCCTCCGCTTATTTCGTGACCATCCGAGAAATAACAAGACGCTGAACTTCTTGTGTACCTTCGTAAATTTGTGTGATTTTCGCATCGCGCATATAGCGTTCAACTGGATAGTCTTTTGTATAACCGTAGCCACCGAATACTTGTACTGCTTCAACGGTCACTTTCATCGCCGTGTCACCTGCCATTAATTTGGCCATTGCTGACTCTTTGCTGTAAGACAATTTGTTCGACTCTAGCCAAGCAGCTTGGTACGTCAACAAACGAGAAGCTTCGATTGAAGTTGCCATATCTGCTAATTTAAATGAAACTCCTTGGTTAACCAAGATTGGTTTACCGAATTGCTCACGCTCTTTTGCGTAATCGATTGATGCATCAAGTGCACCTTGTGCGATTCCAACCGCTTGAGCTGCAATTCCGTTACGGCCGCCGTCAAGTGTTTGCATCGCAATTTTGAATCCTTGGCCAAGTTCGCCTAAAACGTTTTCTTTAGGTACGCGGCAGTTATCAAAAATAATTTCTGTTGTCGGGCTTGAACGAATGCCTAGCTTACGCTCTTTTTTACCAACTGAGAAACCTTCAAAGTCTTTTTCAACGATAAACGCTGTCGTACCTTTATGTTTCGATTCTGGGTCTGTTACAGCGAAAACGACATAAATGTCTGCAATCCCACCGTTTGTAATAAAGATTTTCGAACCATTTAATACGTAATGATCGCCATCTTCTCTTGCAGATGTGCGCATAGAACCTGCATCAGAACCTGCAGATGGTTCTGTTAAACCGTAAGCACCAATTTTTGTTCCTTCAGCCATTGGACGAAGGTATTTTTGTTTTTGCTCTTCTGTTCCAAATGTATATACCGGCCATCCAGCTAATGAAGTATGTGCTGATAAGGTTACGCCCGTTGAAGCACATACGCGTGATAATTCTTCAACTGCGATGCAGTATGCCAAATAATCTGAGCCAATTCCGCCGTACTCTTCTGGCCATGGAATTCCTGTTAAGCCAAGTTCAGCCATTTTGTCGAAAATTTCACGGTCAAAACGTTCTTCTTCGTCGCGTTCTTCTGCAGTAGGTGCTACTTCTTTGTTTGCGAAATCTCTTACCATTTTTCGGATCATTTGGTGTTCTTCAGATAGTTGGAAATTCATTTTTTATTCCTCCATTATTTGGTTAGTTGTTTGCTAATAACGATGCGTTGGATTTCACTCGTGCCTTCGTAAATTTCCGTTACTTTCGCGTCACGGAATAAACGCTCAACTGGGTAATCTTTTGTATAACCGTAACCACCGAATACTTGGATTGCTTCAATCGTTACGTCCATTGCTGTTTTTGAAGCAAAAAGCTTGGCCATTGAAGCTTCTTTATTACACTCTTTGCCTTTTGAATACAGGTCAGCTGCGTTATAAACAAGCAATTTCGCCGCTTCTACTTGCGTTGCCATATCAGCTAGCTTAAAGCCAACACCTTGTTGATGAGCAATTGGTTTACCAAACTGCTCGCGTTCTTTTGCGTAAGCTACAGCGTATTCATAAGCCGCTTCAGCGATTCCAAGTGCTTGTGCTGCGATACCAATACGTCCAACGTTCAAATTCGCCATTGCGATGCTGAATCCTTTATTTTCTTCACCTAATAAGTTTTCAGCTGGTACGCGCATATTCTCGAATGTTAATTGAACTGTTTTCGAACCGTGAAGACCCATTTTCTTTTCATTTTTACCAATGATCAAGCCTGGCGTGTCTTTTTCAACAATAAAAGCTGAAATTCCTCGAGATCCTGCTTCTGGTTTTGTAGAAGCAAAGACAATGTACGTATCAGCTGCTCCACCGTTCGTAATAAAAACTTTTGAGCCATTTAATACATAGTCATCGCCGTCTAAAACAGCTTTTGTTTTCAAGCTCCCAGCATCAGATCCTGCAGCAGGTTCTGTTAAACAGAAAGCACCTAAGTATTCGCCACTTGCTAGTTTTGGTACATATTTTTCAATTTGCTGTTGCGATCCGAAATTTAAAATCGGGTTTGTGCCAACAGACGTATGAACAGATAAAATAACTCCGATCACACCGCTCGCTTTCGATAATTCATGAATCGCTGTGATATATGAAGTAAAGTCCATTTCTGAGCCGCCGTATTTTTCAGGAGCCGTAATCCCCATTAATCCAAGCTCGCCCATTTTCTTTAAAATCGCTGTTGGAAATTCATCGTTTTCCATATTTTCAATAAATGGTGTAATTTCTTCTTTTGCAAAGTCTCGCACCATGTTGCGCATCATAAGTTGTTCATCTGTAAAGTGCAAATCCATAAGGTTTCCTCCTAAATATTATGCGTAGCTATAAAATCCGCGTCCAGTTTTCTTACCAAGCCATCCCGCTTTTACGTATTGACGCAATAATGGGCTCGGACGATATTTGCTGTCGCCAAATCCTTCATGCAACACTTCCATAATATAAAGGCACGTATCAAGTCCGATAAAATCAGCTAATTCTAACGGTCCCATTGGATGGTTCATACCCATTTTCATGATATCGTCGATTGCTTCTTTTGTAGCGACACCTTCTTGAAGTGTGAAAATCGCTTCGTTGATCATCGGCATCAAAATTCGGTTAGACACAAATCCTGGAAAATCATTTACTTCTACAGGTGTTTTTGACAATTGAACTGTCATTTCTTCTACTTTTTTATATACTTCATCAGAAGTTGCCAAGCCACGAATAATTTCTACTAATTTCATGACTGGTACTGGGTTCATAAAATGCATACCGATTACTTGTTCTGGGCGATTTGTTACTGCCGCAATTTCTGTAATTGGTAGCGATGATGTGTTTGTTGCTAAAATGGCATGCTTTGGAGTTACTTCATCCAATGTTTTAAAAATGCTATGTTTAATAGCCATGTTTTCAACAGCTGCTTCGATAACAATATCAACATCGTGCGCGTCTTTTAAATCTAATGAAGACGTGATGCGGCCAAGAACTGCTATTTTCTCATCTTCTGTCATCCGACCTTTTTCCACATTGCGTGATAAGTTTTTCGTGATTGATGCAATGCCTTTATCGTATGCTTCTTGTTTCATATCGTTTAACTTCACATTTAATCCCGCTTGTGCACAAACTTGTGCGATGCCAGAACCCATTTGTCCTGCACCAATAACCATTACGTTTTGAATCGACATACTTATTTTTCCTCCTTAGGAACGCTAATCATAATCGCGTCGCCTTGTCCGCCACCAGAGCAGATGGCTGCGATACCAATGCCGCCTCCGCGACGTTTTAATTCGTAAGCGAGTGTTAAAATAATGCGCGCACCGCTTGCACCAATTGGGTGACCAAGTGCTACAGATCCGCCGTTGACGTTAACTTTTTCAGCGTCAAGTCCAGCAATTTTCGAGCTCGCTAATGCCACTGCTGCAAAAGCTTCGTTAATTTCGAATAAATCAATTTCATCAATCGATTTACCGGTTTTTTTCAATAGCTCATTAATAACAATTCCTGGAGTTTCAGGGAAACGATGTGGTTCAATTGCCACTTCTGTATGAGACAGAACATGAGCTAATACGTTTTTGCCTTCTTTTTGTGCGCGTTCTTCACTCATCAAGACAAGTGCTGCAGCACCGTCGTTAATTCCAGGTGCGTTTCCGGCAGTAATCGTGCCATCTTTTCCAAATGCAGGTTTTAGTTTTGCTAATGCTTCAATTGTTGAGTTAGCGCGCGGAGCCTCGTCCACATCAACCGTGATAGGATCTCCTTTGCGCTGCGGAATATCGATTGCTACGATTTCGTCAGCGAATAAATCTTTTGCCTTAATTGCACGCTCATGTGAACGAGCTGACCACTTGTCTTGCTCTTCACGCGACAAGTCGAAATCATTTGCAGTTGAGTTACCGTAAGTTCCCATATGGACACGGTCTGGGTGGAATGAACACGACAAACCATCATGTACCATGCCATCAATTACTTGTGAATCGCCCATGCGAAGGCCCCAACGTGCTTTTGGTAAATAATAAGGTGCATTTGACATCGATTCCATGCCGCCTGCAACGATAACTTCTTCGTCGCCTAAACGGATAATTTGGTCGGCCAATGTGACACTCCGCATACCCGATGCGCAAACTTTATTAATTGTTTCTGATTTTACGTTATATGGAATTCCCGCTTTCGTTGCTGCTTGGCGAGATGGAATTTGCCCTTGACCTGCTTGTAGAACATTGCCCATGATGACTTCTTGAACTTCTTTTGGTTGGATATCTGCACGGCTCATTGCAGCTTTGATCGCTTCTGCTCCAAGATCACTTGCTGATAATGTGCTCAAGTTGCCTCCGAATTTCCCAAATGCTGTACGTGCTCCGTCAAGTATGACTGTTTTTGCCATGATGATTTTCCTCCCTTAATGTGTTTCGTTGTAAACGTTTTCAACTGCTCTAAAAAAATAAAGCGAGTTGCTTTTTCTGTCGGCATTATATTGACTGAACGCTCGCTCGGTTTTTGAGCAAAAGAAAAGGGAGCATTCGACTCCCTTTCATTTCTTACTTATGCTGTTATTCTACTCAAATTTCTGTTATTAAGCAATTATTTTTTACTCAGTAGCTAAATGCTTATTGGACAATTGCTTCTGGTTCTGGCGTTGCATTTCCGAGAACAGCCATTTCCAATAGCTCAGCTACATCGTAAGTGCCAACTTGTTCTTCTACTTCTTTTGCTTTCGTACCATCTGATAACATCGTCAAGCAGTATGGACAACCAGAAGAGATCATCGTTGGGCTTACTTCAAGTGCTTGTTCAGTACGCGCAACGTTTACGCGATGACCTGCATCTTCTTCCATCCACATCATTCCGCCACCGGCTCCACAGCACATGCCGTCTTCACGGTTACGTTTCATTTCAACCAATTCTACGCCTTCGATCGCTTTTAATATTTCGCGCGGTGCGTCGTAAACATCGTTATAGCGACCAAGGTAACAAGAATCGTGGAACGTAATTCGTTCGTTTACCGGGAATTGTGGTTTAAGACGTCCCTCTTGAACAAGATCAAATAGCATTTCGGTATGGTGATAAACTTCCGCTTTAAAGCCGAAATCTGGGTATTCGTTTTTGAAAATATTATATGCGTGCGGATCAATCGTAACGATTTTCTTGATCTCTGCTTTTTCAAATTCTTTGATATTGCCTGTCGCTAGTTCTTGGAACAAGAATTCATTACCTAGACGACGTGGAGTATCGCCTGAATTTTTCTCTTTGTTTCCGAGAATCGCAAATTTCACTCCTGCCTCATTCATCAAACGAGCAAATGATAAAGCGATTTTTTGTGAACGGCTGTCGAATGATCCCATCGAGCCAACCCAGAATAAGAATTCAAATTCTTCTCCTGCTTTGTTCATTTCTTTTACCGTTGGGATATGAATATCTGGACGTGCATCTCTCCAGTTTTCTTTTTCTTTACGGTTAAGACCCCATGGATTTCCTTGACGTTCGATGTTTGTCATCGCACGCTGTGCATCCGGGTCCATTTTACCTTCTGTCATCACAAGGTAACGACGAAGATCGATAATTTTATCAACATGCTCGTTCATAACTGGACATTGGTCTTCACAGTTACGGCAAGTTGTACATGCCCAAATTTCTTCTTCTGTAATAACGTCTCCGATTAAGCTCGGGCTATAAAGTTCATCGATTGTAATGCCTTCAGCGCCAGCAGCCATTGCTAGCTGGTTTCCTTGTGTGTTGTTAAATGCCATTGCTGGCACCCAAGGTTTTTTCTGCGTCATAACAGCTCCTGTATTTGTCAGGTTGTCACGAAGTTTTGTAATCAGGTCCATTGGTGACAGCATTTTCCCTGTTCCAGTTGCTGGACACATATTCGTACAACGACCACATTCTACGCAAGCGTAGAAATCAATCATTTGGCTTTGTGAGAAATCAGTGATTTTCCCTACACCAAATGATGGCATCGCATCAGGATCTTCTTCGTCTTCCATTTCTTCAAAGTTGATTGGTTTTAAGCGACCTACATGATCAACTCTGTGGAACCATGTGTTAACTGGTCCGAAGATTAAGTGAGCGTGTTTTGATTGTGGAACATAAACCAAGAATGTAAGTAGGAATAGTAAATGTGCCCACCACATGATATAGAAAATCGTAACGGTTGCCGCTTCAGGTAACCAAGCAAATGCACTAGCTACTAAAGATGCTACTGGTTCAGTCCAAGCAGTTTCATGTCCGTGCCAGTTCATGTTCATTCCGTTTCCAATTAGTACAGTGACCATTAAGCCACCAATGAAAATTAACACAAGCCCTGACTTCCATCCGCGTTTCAAACGAACAAGCTTTTCAATATAACGTCTGTAGAACGCCCATATCACTGCGACTAAAATTGTTAATGTCACAATTTCTTGGAAGAACGTGAAAGCTGGATAAAGAGGTCCTAGTGGCAAATGTGAATCCGGAGATAAGCCTTTGATAATAAAATCAATAGCACTCGCCTGAACCAACAAGAACCCGTAGAAGAACATGACGTGAATCGTTCCACTCTTTTTATCTTTCAATAATTTTTTCTGACCAAATACGTTGACCATGACTTTACGCAAACGCTCGTTAAAATTTTCTTCAAACTCGACTTTTTTCCCGAGTTGGATAAAATCATATCTCGACTTCAATAAATAGATGAAGAGATAAACTGCGTAAGCGGTTACAGCTATGAATAAAACCCAGTTTGCAATTAATAATGGCTCCATCGCGATATCCCCCTTGTATTGTGTGTATTCAAAAATAACTTACTCAAAGTTTACGTGAATGACTCTAACTTGTCGATACTATGTTCTATATTAAAATATGAATGAGCATTCAGTCAACCTAAATATAAAAGAGAATGTAAATTCCATTGCATGCTCGAGCACTAAATAAATAAAGCAGTATCCCATTATAGGATACTGCTTAGACTTTACTCAAATTCGACTAAATACAAATGATCTCCAAAATATTGCTGTGCTCGCTCTACATTTTTGTGTTGCACACCCACTAAAACACAAGTTGCAGGCCCGCCAGATTTTTTTAGATCAAGTGCGCTTGAAATTTTCACTGACCACTTTATTAGCAATTTGAATTCTTCCGCAATACCTTTTGAACCAACTGGCCAAATTTGTTCGACTAAAGATAAGTCGAGTGCCTTTTTAAGTAAAGCTAGATTGGCCGTTTGATCTACTCTAGTCAATACTTCTGGGCCAATTAAAGGGACGCCATAAACAAACCATTGCAAAGACTCAACAGACATTGGTTTCCGCAACTCTTTGCCGATCATTGTAACAGCGATACCCGATTGCTTAGTAAGCATATTGGTTTCAGTACTCCCAGAAATTGCTGGAAGAGCTAATTGCGTTTCTGCAAAAAGCTCGGTAATTCCTTCGACATACTGATTCCAACTAGAAGCTCCACTGAAATTGTGAATGAGTACTGCTTGTGGTTCGCTACCTGCTGCCCATTGCTCAAGCAAGGCCACACGTGCCGCAAATTTTGCTGTAACAGCATCAGGAACTTGTAAAACATCTTGTTCTTTCTCGCCAATTGCTGCTGAATTATCTGAAGTGATGACAAATCCATCAATCAATAGTTCATGACGCATTTCTTGAACCCTCACTTATCTTCAAAACATAAGGCATCAATAGAGCAGCTACTGCAGCATTAATCGATGCCGCAATTAATAACGCAGGAACAGAAGCATAAAAAAATGCGGGTGACAGGAGGAAGTAAAACGGCACTGCTGCCAACACTCCGTTACCAATGATGAATGCAGCCCATTTCAACCAACGCTTTCCAGCATGATGCAGTTTTGCAAAAAGCCATACGACTGCCCACATTTCTACTGCAATAAGTAGGTGAAACGGTCCGAGTGGCAAACCCCCGAATGATGCCGATAATAAATGACCAAATGCCGCAATAGTACCGGCGAGCGGTGCTGTAAAAAACAGCACTGCTAAGAGTGCCGGCATCGCATCTAGCGCAATTGATGCGATACCTAGTGGGATTTTAATCATTCCACCAATTGCAGATAAGCTAATGAATAATGCCGCTAACGCTAGTTTTCTAGTCGTCATCTTACTCACCCGTTTTTTTGCTACGTCCGCCGTTTTTAAATACTTTCGCACTGCGAACATATTCGTTATCCGGCACGCTAGCACGCGAGTTGACTACGCGTGAAGCTGCGAATAAATAATCCGACAACCGGTTTAAATAACGTTGAACTACTTGTGGGAAATCTTCTCCAGATTTCATCAACGTAACTGTTTGTCTTTCAGCACGACGTGTAATTGTACGCGCAATGTGGAGCGTTGCAGCAGCTGGAGTTCCTCCAGGCAATATAAAACGTTCAAGAAGTGGTGGTTCTTCCATCAATTCATCAATTCGTTTTTCTAGAACTTCTACTGGTTCTTCTGTCATTTTATAATTCGGCTCTTTACGAACATCTGCCAAATCTCCACCACAATCAAATAATTCGTTTTGAATGGCTTCTAAATCTTCCAGTAAATCTGCATAAGTTTCAGGTGCCAATTCAGTCATCGCTTTGCCTATAAATGAATTGACTTCATCAATTGTTCCGTATGCTTCAACGCGTGGTGCATCTTTGTCTGTACGCGCTCCGATTAAACTTGTTTGTCCTTTGTCCCCTGTTTTCGTGTAAATCTTCATCCTTGATCCGCCCCTTTTATCGTTTGTGGAATACCGTACCAAATTCGTGTAATTTGCTGTGCTTCCGTAAATAAAAATTGATACAACCGGCCAACAAGGTCGCGCATTTCACGCTCGATCCGCTCTGTCGGCACGATGCCTCGGTTCAAATCTGTTAACACCCAGATTTGTTGCGATGAATTGTAGTGTAGTGTTTCTTTGATTTGCTCTACAATTTGCTGTTCTGTTAAGCCTTGTTCGAGCTCTTTTTTTACCCAATGCTCTACTCCGGCGATTACCATTATCGAATCATCGACAATCGCTTGTGGCAATACGCCTTCATACCAAGATGCTTTTTCATTTTGTATCAAATTTTTCACATATTGTCGTTTGCCGTTAAAGGCTCCACCGAAAACGATGTGCATAATGCCCGCTCCTCAAACGCTTGGCGACTTTGCCAAATTAACGTATGGCAGCCTCCGTGTAGCGCAATTTGATCTTGAAATTTCTCACCTAAAGCTTGTGCGATTAAATAACGAATCGGTCCTCCGTGAAGAACTAATGTAACTTTTTTGCCAATTGGTATTTTCCGCATGCCTCGCTCAACTCGCTCCGCCATGTCTTTTAAACTTTCACCACTAGGCGGGCTAATGTTCCAAGGATCGTCTATCCAGTCGCGATAATGTTGTATTTCTTTTAACTGTTCATAGGTTTTCATTTCCCATTGGCCGAAATGACATTCTCGCAAATCTCTATTTGCCCGGTAAACTGCATCTGGGAACAATTTAGCTGCGGTTTCTCGACACCGCTTTAAATCACTGCCCATAACTTCTTTTATCTGCAAATCAGGTTGAGCATCGAATGGCAAAACCGATTCATCGGTCCAGCCAATATAACGTTTTTGCTCGTTTCCTCGTGTTGGAGCATGGCGAATTAAACGAAGAACAAAAGAATTATCCATAATAAAATCTCCACTCCTTCCACATACGCACCAAGCAAATCTCCCGTCACGCCACCAAAGTTGCGGATACACCAAGCGCGGTAAAACCATGTAAATCCTATTAAAAAGATGATTATGATAATAACCGCTAAAAAAGGCGTACTCCAAACAAGTAGCATGAAGCTAAAAACAAATGCTGCGATGGCGACAAGCCTCAATTTATCATGGCTAACTCGTTGCTGAAAAAAGGCAGCTACGCCATCTGGCTTTGCCGATTTTGTAAAACTAAACAAAGCCAATAAGCCAATTCGCGAAAACACAGGTATCAATAAAACCCATAACAGTGATACTTCATTAATGATTTCAGCCACAAGAATGATTTTTCCCACAATGGCCATTACTAACACCATCGTACCAAAAGCACCGATTCGTGGGTCGCCCATAATCGCCAAACGCTTGTCACGGTCTTGATAAGAAAAGTAAGCATCTCCGGTATCTGCCAATCCGTCCATATGCAATCCACCGGTCAATGCAATTCCAATCAAAACCACTATAAAACCGATTATTAATGAACTACTATCTGTCGCATCACGCAATAACCAAACAATAGTTGCCATTATGCTACCAAATAATAGCCCTAGTATAGGGAGCATCCCATACATGACCGTAATGTATTTTTTCTCCATCGGAAATTGTTTATGGACTGGAATCACAGAGAAAAATTGAAGTGCCAATAGAAATCCGATCTTTAACTGGCGTGTCATAGGCTTGCCTCCATTATTTCTGTGACTTTCTTCCAGTCTAAATAATTTTTCACATGTTTTGCCCAGCTATCAATAGGATCTTCCCTTTTTTCATGTGCAGGTAACGGTAAGTTTTTCTGTTTGCGAATCGGCGCTAAAAATGCAGCTCGGCAGCTTGGGTTACGGAAAAATCCGTGTAGATGCGTACCCATTACCCGATTATAGCAATAACCTTCTCCCGAGTTTCCACAATCGATTAAAGAATGTTCGACTCCTGATACTTGGCCATGATGAATTTCATAGCCGCTCACTTGGACTTCTAAACTTCCGAATTTCACTTTTCCTTTTTGACGTTGAACCGTTTTTTCTTTTTCAAAAAGGACATGCATATTTGGCACCAAACTAAAGCCCGCTTCGGCTATTACTGCAACACCATCATGTCCCTCGGGATCTGATAAAGTTTCAGCAAACATTTGATAACCACCACATAAGCCGACCACCCATGTATCAGCTGTTAATGATTTCAACTTTTCTCCAAGCCCCTGCTTTTTCCAATAGCGCAAATCCGCAATGGTGCTTTTTGTGCCTGGCACCAATAAAATATCAGGTTGTCCAATTTCTTCTACAGTTTCTACCCAACGAATCGAAACATCTGGCTCGGTTAAAAACGGCTCAATATCGGTGAAGTTGGATACGTAAGGATGCTTACAAACCACTAAATCAATTGCGCCTTCAATAGCAGATTGCTGTTGCACCACTCCGACTCCGAGAGAATCTTCTTGCTCGATTTCGTGACTGTCCATATAAGGGATAACGCCAAGTACCGGAATGCCTGTATACGATTCTAAAAACTTCACGCCGTCTTCAAAAAGCTTGGCATCTCCTCTGAATTTATTGATGATCAAGCCTTTTATACGCTCTTTTTCTGGCACTAACGCGAGCGTTCCAACAATTGATGCAAAGACGCCGCCACGTTCAATATCTGCTACTAAGATTACCGGAACATCTGCCCGCTTTGCCACTGTCATATTGACCAGTTCGCGGTCGTTTAAATTCATTTCGGCGGGACTGCCCGCTCCTTCAATAACTAAATGGGTGAAGCTTTCTGCTAAATTGGTCAGTGCTTGATCAATTGCTTGTAATCCTTGTTCGTAAAATTGTGCTCGGTAGTCCATGCCGTCCATTGTTTCGAGGTGTTTACCAAACAACACCACTTGTGATTTCATGCCGCTTTCAGGCTTTAATAAAATAGGATTCATATCGACAGTGGCGATCGTGCGAGCTGCTTCTGCCTGTACACCTTGCGCGCGACCAATTTCTTCGCCAGACACCGTCACATAGGAGTTGTTCGACATGTTTTGTGATTTAAAAGGAGAGACTTTCACACCTTCATCCGAAAGAATTCGGCAAAATGCCGTACAAAGCATACTTTTTCCAACATCTGAAGAAGTTCCTTGAATCATTATTCCTCGCATGTTCTCACTTCCTTCTAAATGCCAGACCATTTTCCATTTCGATTGCTTTATCCGCTCTTTCTACAAGCCACATGTGAATTTTTCCAAGCCACGCTTGGTATCGTTCGTCTCGCACAAAATCATCGAGCACTTCATTCGAAACAATAGTCAATAAATCAACGGTATTTAGCATTTGCTCAATTGTCTTTTGCAAGTGGCTCCATTTCGCTTCCATACAGCCAGCTTTATCCGCACATATATTATTCGTTTCCCAACCTTCGTATAATTCATTGGCGAGCCATGTCGTCACACAATCCCATAACACTAAGTCATGCGGTTGCATTTTTTCGATCGCCTTTTCCATGTGATTTGCTTGTTCGATGGTAAACCAGTCGTCTTGCAAGCGATCGAGTTGATGACGCTCAATCCGTTCTTTCATTTCCTTATCGTGAGCTTGTCCACTTGCGATATACACTTTACGGGTCGCGCCAAATGTGCGGACAATCGTTTCGGCATAAGCACTTTTGCCACTGCGTACGCCTCCGCTAATAAAAACTAACTGACCTCGAGCCATTCGCTTATCGCCTCCCGAAGTTTTTCCATATAGTCAGATGATTTCATGCCGATTCGAAACCACTGGCCATCCATTCCTTGAAAAGATTCGGTATGACGAAGGACAATCCCTTTTTTCAAAAGGTCTGTAAAAAATGCAGTGGCATTTTTGGATTTAGGCAACTTAAATGACATGAAATTCACCGCAGATTTTGTTGTCTCACAATGGTGCATTGTTAAAAACCGTTGCATCTTTTCTCGCTCATCTGTTGCTGCTTTGATCACTTTTTCGCGATAATCACTTTGCTTTAAACAATCTGCGCCGATTGTTGCGGACAGCGCATTAACGTTCCAATGCGCAGCTCCACTTTTTAATTGTTTGATTGTCTCTTTCTGACTGACTACATAACCGAGACGCAGACCTGGAATCGCATACATTTTGGTCATGGAACGAACGACAATAACATTTGGAAATCTGTTTAAAAATGGTATGAAAGAAGCTTCTTCACCGATAAAATCGATAAACGCTTCATCAAGCACGAGTTCACAACCGTGATCTAGACACGTTTTCGCGATATGTTGAAGCATTTCAATATGTATGAATACACCCGTTGGATTATGCGGATTGCATATGTAGATTGCAGCACATCCCGGTATAGCATTCCGGACATTTTCGAGTGTTAATGTCCAATCGGTTTTTGATTGCAATTGAATCGCCTTAACCTCAACATTCTCCGCTTCCAAGGTTTGGCGGTATTCCGAAAAGGCTGGCTCGATTAAAACTATTTGTTGATTTCTATACCTTCTAGCCAACCAAGTAAAAACTTCAGCTGCTCCGTTTCCTACAGCTATTTGGTCCACACCGACATGATGAAAAGATGCCGCAGACGAACGAAAAGGTTCACCATCTGGATCTGGATAAGAACCGATTAATGGATACATTTCCGACCATTGATCTTTTAAAAACGCAGGTGGACCAAATGGGTGGACATTTTCACTAAAATCCAAAATCTGTTCGGGTGGGCTGATGCCTGCTTGTTTATATAAGCGCAGTGGATTGGCTCCGTGATTAGGTAATTCCAAGTAAAATTCCCCCTAACGCAAATAATATAAAAAACCCAATTGTTACTTTCTGCATATGTCTAATTGCCTCTTTAATATGATGTGCTTCAAGTTGGTAAATCGGACTTCCCATTAACGCACGATGCGATGTAACGCCGCGGTACCGATTTGTTCCACCTAATTCAACACCTAATTGAACAGCCGTTGCCGCCTCTAACCAGCCACTGTTTGGACTTGGATGCTTAGGTGCATCTTGTAACCAAATTCCAAGACGCTGACGTAATGATCGTGTTTGATGACTTTTTGTTAGAACGATCAGTAAAAACCCTGTTATGCGACTTGGTATAAAATTCAAGACATCATCTGCTTTTGCAGATGCAAATCCAAAGTCCCTAAACTCGTCATTTTTGTAACCGACCATTGAATCGAGTGTATTAACGGCTTTGTATAGCCACAAACCTGGTGCCCCAAGTAAAAACGCCCAAAATAATGGGGCTGTTACGCCATCACTCGTATTTTCAGATACCGTTTCGACAACGCCACGCGTAATCTCACTTTCATCTAATCCATCTGTGTCTCTTCCAACAATCCATGATAATTTCTCACGTGCCAAGTCCATATTTTGATCGACAAGGGGCTGATAAACATCCATCGCTGCATCTTTCAGCCCTTTTTGTGCCAGTCCTGATGCGATTAACAACGCTTCTATCGCAACACCGAATACCGGATTGATCGAGTAAGCTAAATAGACAATGCCATATACAATTAAGAAGACCGCAATCGCAATCGTTATAAGTAGTAAAAACCCGTTTTGGAATGTATTTTTTCCCCGATTCCAACGATTGGTTAATTTTTTTATTGCAGTCCCAATCCAACGAACCGGATGCGGCCAATTAGGTGGATCTCCAACAATGCGGTCAATAACGATTCCTAAAAAAATTGCTATTAGATGTAACATCATACGTTTTTCGCTTTCGCTAGTTCATATAATTCGAGCGCTTTAATTGTGCACTCAAAAACACCAATGCCGATTAATTTGCCAAGCTCTGTGATAGGACCTGCATAAGGTAAACTATCACCTTGTTGCGTGGCCGCTACTAAACAGCTGTCAGTAGATGTCCCTGTTGCAATCGTACCCGTGAGCGGATCTTTGACTTGTCTTTCTTGAAGTGCTTTCGTTTTAGCTTCAGTCGCCGTAATCATCGCTTGTATAAACGCTTCGTCTGACAAAACACCGTTGACCATAATCCACGTATTAATCGTTCCCACCTGTACCGTTCGTTCTACCGCTTTTGACACGTCTACACCATTGCCGACGCCAGCAGTAACCGCAATAACGACTGACCCAAATGGTCCTTCGTATTCTTTAACAATCGCGTCTTTCGTTTGAACGGCGGTCATCATCCCTACTGTGTCAGTTATTTTCAACCCATGACTCTCTATAAACTCGGTCATTTCTTGAACACTGTCATCTACGTTATAAGCGGCATCTACACGACGATTCATAAAATTTCGGAACCATCCAGCTCCTGCATTGACAACAGCCGAAGAAACCGTTTTTAATGGCGTTGGGCTCTGGTACAGCACCATATTTTTTGAAACGATAAAATCTTTTGCACAAATTCGATGGTTCTTTATTTCACTTTTGACTCCTGGCAATAACGTAATTTGCGGTTTTGGCAATTCCGGATGCGGATGATTGCTAACTCGCGTTTTGTAAACTGCTCTAATATCTTGCTCTCGCACCACTTCGTGCGGTTCACCAATTCGAACAATCGTTCCTTCATCGAGCAATAATAATTGATCGCAATACATAGATGCTAAATTGATATCATGGAAAATCGATACGATGGTTAAGTTTTTTTCAATCGCTTGTTTTTTAATTGTATCGAGCAATTCTTTTTGGTGATTAATATCTAAATGATTGGTAGGTTCATCTAACAACAAAATCCCTGCGTCTTGCGCTAACGCTTGTGCAACAAAGACACGCTGTTGTTCGCCACCCGACATTTGGTCAATTTGTGTTTTTTCATATTGGCTAATGTCCATCAATCTCATGGCTTCTTGTACCGCCTGCTCATCTTCTGTTGACCAAGAAGAAAACCAGCCTACTTGATGGGGGTAACGGCCAAGTGATACTGTTTCCCGAACTGTATGAGCAAAAGAATGAACGTGAAGTTGAGGCAATACGGCCATTTTCTTAGCTAGTTCTTTTGCTGGAAAATCTGAAATTGGTGTTCCTTCAATGCGAATTTCTCCACTCTTTGCTGGCAATACGCCACTGATTAATTTCATTAGTGTTGATTTACCACTGCCATTCGGTCCTAGTATACCGAGGATCGAGCCTTTATTGACGGTAAATGACACGTTTTCAACGATTTTTTTCTCGCCATATCCGCCTGTTAGTCCACTGATTTCGAGCATCGTTAAGCTCCTCCTTTGCGTTGACGGAAAAAGATAAAGGCAAATACTGGTGCTCCGATAAACGCAGTAATGACACCAATTGGTAATTCTGTTGGAGAAATAATCGTTCTTGATACTAAATCACAAACGATTAATAAAGCAGCCCCATTGATAAAAGATAAAGGCAACACATGACGGTGATCCGACCCCCATAGTAATCGAGTCATATGTGGCACGACTAAGCCAACAAAACCAATTGTTCCTGAAACGGAAACGGCAGCACCTGTCAGGACAGATCCCCCAATTAAAATCGTCATTTTGCTTTTTTTCACATCTACACCGAGATGTTGCGCACGTTCTTCACCAAACAACATCGCGTTCAATTCACGACGTTTGAGCCATAATACAAATGAGCCAATCAAGACGAAAGGCAATGCCATTCGCACATATGGCCACCCACGCATTGAGACGCTTCCGAGTAACCAACCAATTATTTGACGTAATTCTTCACCGGTTAAGGCAATCATCAACGAAATAATCGATCCAAGAAAAGAACTAAATATAATACCTGTTAAAATCACGGTTTCCATTTTCATCGAGCGATCCACCAATCTCGCAAAACTGACAACAGCAAACATCGTCAGTAATGCGCCGATCATGCTCATAACCGGTAAAGTGAATGGCCCTAAAAACGGGATAGAGATACCAAAAAAGAGCGTCATCACAGCGCCGACTGAGGCACCGGAAGACACTCCCAGGGTGTAAGGATCGGCCAATGGATTTTTCAAAAGCCCTTGAAAAGCTGCGCCAGCAATCGCTAACGCGGCTCCAACAAGTCCTGCTAAAACCACACGTGGCATACGAATATTCCATAAAATATTGGCAGCCGCTTCATCGAATGAAGGATTCCATAGCACCACCGGTGATATAGATACCGTTCCGACCGTAACACCTAACAATACCGCTCCCACTAACAGAAATAGCGAGACGCTATACGCTAGTATATTTTTACTCATTGAATACATCAGGATATACTGCCTGTGCCATTTCCATTAGTCCCGCTGTTAAACGTGGGCCAGAACGAGTGAGCATATCTGAATCTAAGCTGTAAACCGCTTCCTCTTTAACTGCTGTTACTTCTGCAAAGCCACCACGAGACTTGATTTGACCGACTGCATCTTCAACATAAGCGCCTTCGGTTGTAATAATGACGTCTGGATTTGCTGCAACGATTGCTTCTGGGTCCATAATAACCCATCCTTCTAAGTCGCCAGCAACGTTTTCTGCATTAATCAACGTTAACATTTCGTCCATGAACGTCCCGCTACCTGTTGTGTAAATATCCGGTTGACTGCCGACTTCTAAAAAGACCGTTTTTGGTTCTTCAACTGTTGCTGCCAACTCTTCAATCGAGGCTACTTGAGCTTCCATTTCCGAGACAATATTTTCCGCTCTTTCCATGCTACCTGTTGCTTGTCCGATTGTCGTAATCGAATCGTAAACTTCATCAAAGCTCTCTACATTTTGAACAACAAATACATCAAGACCGGCATCACGTAATTGTTGCAGTCCGGCATCGCCCACACCTAATCCTGATTCGTGTGCTAAAACTAAGTCTGGTTGAAGGCCAATGATTTTTTCAACATTGAATTCTTGTCCGCCGATTTTTTCAACGTCAGCTGTTTCTTCTGGGTAGTTGTCATATTCCGATACGCCAACGATTTTATCGCCCAATCCTAGCTCATAAGCAATTTCTGTATTAGATGGAATCATTGAAACAATGGCTCCAGGCTCTTCGTCAATGACAACTTCATTGCCTACAGCATCTGTTATTGTTACCGGAAACTCAACTTCCGCAACTTCAGTTGGTGGTTCTGCTGGTGTTTCGACTTCTTTTTCCGGAGCTGCTGTTTCTCCGCATCCTGCCATTAAAACTGCTGCTAATCCTGCTGTTGCCCCAAACTTCCATAACTTGTTCATCAATAAAATCCCCCTAGAGTATAGTGTTCTTGTTATAGAAAATCTTTGCAGACGGTCCCTTATTTGTGAACGACCCAAAACGAATCCAAAACAAAATCCCCCGCAAAGTTCTGCGAGGGATTGAAAGGACGCCATAAAAAAGCATGCGCATCCAGCCTTTCCTCGCAGGCATATGAGTGTGTTGACATAAAGGCAGGTCTCCTGGCTTGTGATCGTTGGTTTTTGCTCCTTCCCAAAGCGTTGCTTCAGTGGCATATTGCAAATTCCTCTCACGTACAGTGGCGGGACCGCGCCGGAATCGAACCGGCTTCCCTTTTAACTCATGTTCTTAGACATAAGCACCTTTATGAATTGCTATTAAGTTCTGTTTCTTGGTTTTATTATACACGCAATTGTTTAGCTTTTGCTTACATTTTTTCAGGAGCTTCGACGCCTACTGTTTTTAATGCATTCGCTAATGTTGTTTTCACAGCCGTGATCAATGCTAAACGAGCACTTGTCATCTCGACATTTGATGCATCCAATACTTTATTGGCATTGTAGAAGCTATGGAAATTTGACGCTAGCTCTTGGATATACGTTGTAATGCGATGAGGTGCACGTTGTTTTGCTGCATCTGCAATGACTTGTGGGAAATCACCGATCTTTTTCAAGACATCAATTTCTTTTTCTGAAGTCAATAAATTCAAATGCTCTTCTGAAGCTAGCAAACCTTGCTCTTCAGCTTGACGCAAGATCGAACTAATACGCGCATGCGCATATTGCGAATAATAAACTGGATTTTCGTTTGACTGAGAAACAGCCAAATCCAAATCAAAGTCCATATGCGAATCACCTGAACGCATTGCGAAGAAATAACGCACAGCGTCTAATCCGACGAGTTCGACTAGCTCGCGCATCGTTACCGCTTTACCAGTACGCTTGCTCATCTTCATTTTTTCGCCGTCTTTATACAATTGCACCATTTGAATAATGCTAACTTCAAGCGTTTCACGGTCATAACCAAGTGCTTCGATCGCTGCTTTCATCCGTGGAATATAGCCATGGTGATCAGCACCCCAAACGTTGATCAACTTACTAAAACCACGTTGCAATTTATCTTCATGGTAAGCGATATCTGGCATTAAGTATGTGTATGTGCCATCATTTTTAATCAATACGCGATCTTTGTCATCGCCAAATGTTGTTGAACGGAACCAAGTAGCGCCTTCTTCTTCAAAGACATGACCATTTTCACGAAGTTTAGCTAGAGCTTCGTCAATTTTACCGTTTTTGTATAGTGATGATTCTGGGTACCATTCATCAAACTCAACGCGGAAGTTCGCTAAATCATGCTGCAATTTAGCTAATTCTACTTTCAAACCGTGTTGACGGAACGTTTCAAAGCGCTCTTCATGCGTCATGCTGACAAATTTATCCCCGTGCTCTTGTACTAATGCTTCTGCGATATCTTTAATATCTTGTCCGCGATAGCCGTCTTCCGGCATGCTGTCGCCTTTACCTAACGCTTCAAAATAACGCGCTTCAATAGATAACGCCAAATTGTTAATTTGGTTACCGGCATCGTTAATATAATATTCACGAGACACATCATAGCCCGCTAAGTCTAAAATATTGCAAAGCGAATCGCCAACTGAAGATCCACGTGCATGCCCTAAATGCAGGTCACCAGTTGGGTTAGCCGAAACAAACTCGACTTGTATACGCTCATTAGCACCAGCTGTTGAACGACCATAGTCTTCTTTTTGCTCTAGCACCGTTTTGACAACGTCCTGCAAATAATCTTTTTTGATCGTAATGTTGATAAATCCTGGTCCAGCAATATCTACTGTTTGAATGTTTGCTGCATCTTTATCAAGATTTGCTACAATCGCTTCTGCAATCGCACGAGGTGGCTTTTTCGCCAAACGTGTTAACTGCATCGCAATATTCGTAGCATAGTCACCGTTTGTTTTATCTCTTGGCGATTCTAACTGTACTTCAACAGCCTCTGTTGTTAATTCTGCTTTTTCGATTGCTTCTGCAAATGCCGTTTTAATGGCGTGTTGAACTTGTTCTACTGCATTCATTATTTAACCTCCATAAATTGTATTTCCATTTCGTATTCCCCGACAGGATCTGAACCTAACGATAAATCGTAACGAACCATAAACCGCGTATCGCTGACAGAAAGCTCATGCGCTTTTGTCGTCAACATAAATGACCCTTGTTCATTTGTTAGATTGCCGGTTTGTTCTTTATGTAATAAAAAAGGGAGCCGCATCTGCAAGCCGCCGCTTCTCATAATCACTGCTTCATTTTCTTGAAGTTTAACTGTCGTCCGAATTTCAAGGTCGTCTTGCTGCTCGGCATACTGCAAATAGCGCAGCTGGTTTTTCTCCGTCAATGTTCCTCGAGATTCCAACACCATTACTTGTTCTTCCATATCCGGCTGACGGATCGTCGTTGTCAGTTTTATTTCCACTGTCTTTTGCATGTCTCTCCGCCTCCCCATCAAATAATAACCTTCTCATTATAGCCCGATTCACCCGCCTTTTTCAATACAGCACTCATTGTTTACGCCAGTTCTTTTTATCTGAACGCCAAGAGTTAAGAAATTCGACAATTGATACAGAAAAAAACCGACCCTATTATTACAGGATCGGTTTAATTTTATTGGCATTACTGTTTTTATTTTGATTGCAGTCCTAATAGTTTGATCAATGGTTTAATGGTTAACCCTTGGATGACGAGAGAAAACAGAACGACCGCAAACGTTAGGATTAAAATCGTTTCACGTCCGTCAAAACTTGCCGGTAGACTTAATGCTAAGGCAATGGATAAACTCCCTTTTAATCCGCCCCAGTTTAATAAAATCCGCTCTTTTCGATTTAAATCTTTGGCTGGCATCGTACTGAAAAATAGCGCTACAACTCTCGCCACTAAGACGATAACAATGGCCAATACAATAATTACATATTGTCCAGAAAAATCGATATTGCGAATTTCTAATCCGACAATCAAGAAAATTAACGAGTTCGCAATAAGTGTAATCACGTCCCAAAAGGTATTGATCGCATTTTTCGTTAACTCGGACATTCCAATTCTAGCGCCGTAATCATTAAAAACAAATCCTCCTGCCACTACAGCGATGATTCCTGATACGTGAATATGTTCTGCGATAAAATAGCTGCCGAAAAACAATAATGCAGATATGGCAATTTCAAAAGGATAATCGTCATAAAAACGAAGAATTTGTGAAAATAAGTATCCAAGAATGACGCCGACCAATATTCCTCCTACAGCAAAACGAAGAAATAGTAACACGCCACTGCCTAATCCTGCCCACCCCATATCAATATAAGTTAATAAATAAACAGATGCAATTTGAAATAGAACGATCGCAATTCCATCATTAAAAAGTGATTCACCTTCCATAATCGTTGACAGCTTTTCTGAAACGCCTGCCGATTTGAAAATCGATAAGACACTGATTGGATCGGTTGCACTCATTAACGCCGCAAACGTAAAAGCGACTGCTAAAGGAAGACCTAATAAAAAGTGAGTTGAAAAACCAATAAGTACAAATGAGATGAACGTCCCACCTAAAGCAAGACCAATTACCGTTTCTTTTCGTTTATATAAGTGATGAAAGGGCAATTTCAAAGTAGCATCCCCAAGTAAGATCGGTAAAAATAGTGAAATGATAATGACTTGAAAAACTTCTGACTGGGTAATAAATTGTTCCGCCTGATCTATAAAAGGAAATGGAAAACTGGTGGTACCAAGTAATAGCCCAACTAAAACTAATGCGATTGTATCAGGCTGCTTTACTTTTCTAGCGATGCCGACGACCGTTATCGCAATGGCCAATAAAACCAATACTTGTATGAACACTTCATCAAACTCATGCATAAGTCACTCTCCTTTCAGGATAATTGCTTACTCCATCTATATCTCTTATTGCCTATTACTAAACGCATACTTAAAATCCTGCTTAGGTAAGACGAAAAAAGCCTCCTAATAAAGGAGACCATTTTATAACTTGCTTGAGGGCAGTGTTGTATTTACTTCGTATAACTGGTCACAAAAGAAGAACGAGGGAAAATATTTGGACGTTTATCGATGCCTTCTTTAGTCCCGCGTTTTGCGTGCGCATGTCCATAGGCTTGAGACTGTTGCCAATCAATGAATGCTTGTTTGTCATCCCATAACGTGAGGATAATGTAAACATCCGAATCAAGTGGTCGCAATACACGAATTGCTGCGAATCCTGGTTCTTTTTCTACCATGCCCGCTCTATTTTGAAAACGTGATTCAAAAAGCTCACGACCTTCGTCTGTAACGGGAATATTGTTAAATACCGCGTAGTAACCATCAGCAAAATCCCCTACCGCATTCAATACTTCATACGCTTCAGAGGCTTTTAATCCTGGACCTCCGTCTGTTTCATAAAGCAGTACAGCTTCGTCAGTGTTTTTCAAGAGAGTCAGCTGCGCATTCGACAAACTTTCTACTAAGGCTTCAGCTTGATCTTGTGGACCTGTCCATTTATACAATTGCATCGTCAGCACCTCTTTCAGCTAGCTCGTTTCTATAATCTTATCGTTTTTAGAGAGAAGATTCTAATTTCAGGATTTAGCGAAAAAAAGTCGGACTGGATTTCCCAGACCGACTTTTAAAGATTTTAGGTGTTTAATAAAATACGCATCCGCTTTTCTTATTGTCTAGCTCCAGCGGCCAGATTCTAGGGTCGTAAGTCACTCTAGCTGTGCGGCTGGAAATACGCCGCTTCGCCAGAGCGTCTTACGCCCGTCGAATCTACACGGCCGCTGCCGCTTTTCTTATTGTCTAGCTCCAACGGCCAGATTCTAGGGTCGTAAGTCACTCTAGCTGTGCGGCTGGAAATACGCCGCTTCGCCAGAGCGTCTTACGCCCGTCGAATCTACACGGCCGCTGCCGCTTTTCTTATTTAATCCACCCTAATATCATTTCGCGCATTAGCTTGCTTGCTGTGTTTGCCGTTTGATCGGAATGATCGTAAACGGGTGCTAGTTCAACAAGGTCAAACCCAACAACGTTAACGCCTGACGCTGCAATTGCATGAATAGATGCAAGTAGTTCGCGAGACGTGATACCGCCTGCATCGACTGTGCCAGTGCCTGGTGCATGTGCAGGGTCTAATACATCCATATCAATTGTCACGTAAACGTTACGCCCTTCAAGCGTTGGCAGTACTTCTTTTAACGGCTCAAGCACTTCAAATTTTGAAATGTGCATGCCGTTTTCTTTAGCCCAGTCGAATTCTTCTTTCATTCCTGAACGAATCCCGAATGAATAAACATTCTCTGGTCCAATGTGATCTGCGATTTTGCGGATCGGTGTCGAATGCGAATATTCTTCACCTTCATAGTTTTCACGAAGGTCTGTGTGCGCATCAAAGTGAATGATTGCCAGGTCGTCGTATTTGCTCGCGACTGCTTTCATTACAGGTAATGACACTAAATGCTCGCCACCCATACCCATTGGAATTTTTTCGTCGGCTAAAAGTGTGTGTACATACGTTTCGATTTCCGTTAAGCTTTTTTCCGGATTACCGAATGGCAAAGGAATATCGCCTGCATCAAAAAACAGCACGTCTCCTAGTTCGCGGTCAAGGTACGGGCTATATTCTTCTAGCCCAATTGAAACCTCGCGAATTTTGTTCGGGCCAAAACGAGATCCTGGACGGTAACTAACTGTCCAGTCCATCGGCATGCCGTAAAGAACGGCTTTTGATTCTTCGTAATTCGGATGGCTTTTGATAAATACTTTTCCTGAATATGTTTCATCAAATCTCATTTTTTATTCTCCTGTTAAGTCTTTCACGAATTTCGGTAAAACAAACGCAGCGTTGTGCAACTCTGGCGTGTAGTATTTCGTGTCGACTTCATGGAAACGTTCTGCTGGTACTTCTAATGGGTTATACTTTTTCGAACCAATTGTGAACGCCCACAAACCGCTTGGGTATGTTGGGATGTTCGCCAAATACAAGTTCGTGATAGGGAAGATTTCTTTTACATCACTTTGAACTTGCTTGATCAAATCTGCTTTAAACCATGGGTTATCCGATTGCGCGACAAAAATACCGTCTTCTTTTAATGCTTTTGAAATCCCTGCATAAAAGCCTTTAGAAAATAAGTTTACAGCCGGTCCGACAGGTTCTGTTGAATCTACCATAATTACGTCGTATTCGTTGTCTGATTCAGCAATGTGCATGAATCCGTCTCCAACGATTACTTCTACGCGTGAATCTTCTAAGCCTGACGCAATGCTAGGTAAGAATTTTTTCGAGTACTCGATTACTTTTCCATCAATATCGACAAGTGTCGCTTTTTTAACAGACGGGTGCTTTAAAATCTCACGGATTACGCCGCCATCACCACCGCCAACTACTAATACGTTTTCTGGGTTCGGGTGTGTAAACAATGGAACGTGCGCAACCATTTCATGATAAACAAATTCGTCTTTTTCAGAAGTCATGACCATGCCGTCTAAAAACAGCATGTTGCCCCATTCTGCTGTTTCTGCCATTTCAAGATATTGAAAATCTGTTTGTTCTGTATGAAGGGTTTTATTGATTTTCATCGTAATCCCAAAGTTTTCTGTTTGCTTTTCTGTATACCAAAATCCTGCCATCTATAATCAAACTCCTTTTCATTCTGAATAAAATCCACTTAAAAAAGTATAAGTGTTTTCGAAAAAAGTGCAATATTTATTTCATACTCTTCTTTACCCGCTCAATACCGCATTACACTAAAAATAAAAAGGTTTTCTGTACAGGGAATCTTTCCCTTCACAGAAAACCTTTTTAAATCCTGATGGTGCGGAGCAAGAGACATGAGGCATTGGGCTTGGGTTTTATCGCAATGGCTCATGGCACTCGCTCGCTATCAGGTGTCCTAGCTTTCTATTGAAAAGCTGTAGTTCTAGTGTACTGCCTTTTATAAACAACTTCAACCGTACGGTAGACGCAATTTTAAATGTCACAATCTGTTCAATAAAGCATTTTTTTATTAGACAAAAACATTTATTTATTAGCGACCCAAATCTTGATGAAGTTGTTCTGTGCTATTGTTCCACATTTCTGCATTATGCGATGCTAAATAGTCAGCCAGTACGCGTTTTGATGGCTCATCCATTTGGTCCACAAGAATTTTACGTTTCATTGACTTGTCCATGCGGTTTACATGGTCAGCTAAAATTTTATAACCTCGACGTTTTTCACGATTAACGACCATTTCACACGCTGCAACTCCGGCGTAATAAGGGCCCACTGGATTAAAATCAATAGTAATCCACACAAGCCAGTAATCTTTACCGCCTGCCGAATCTTCGCGATTAGTCGTAAACTTAATCCCACGCTCGACTTCACTGCGAGCATGCATGGCACCAATATCAATAAAAGCTTCTTGCTCTTCTACGTCAATAAATAAGGGAGAAACGTTCTCCAAAGATAAAGACCCAATGCCGTATCCTTTATGACCGTCCGTCGGATCGTTTTTTATAATGGTAAATCCTACTTTTTGTTTTGATTTTTCTTCGTTCGCCATTGTCTGAATCCTCCGTTCTGCTATGATGATAGTATTCTTAAGAAAAAGGAGCTGCATCCATTATGCCATACGTTACTGTAAAAATGCTTGAAGGGCGCACAGAAGATCAAAAACGCGCACTAGTCGAAAAAGTATCTGAAGCTGTTTCTGAAACAACCGGTGCACCAATCGAGAACGTAACGGTCTTTATCGAAGATATGAAAAAAACAGATTACGGCACAAAAGGAAAACTCTTTAGCGATCAATAAAGAAAAGTGAAAGTGCCTGTTCAGCTCCGACAGGCATAAGACAGACCGGCAGTGTGGAGCTCTTTGCCACACAGTTGGGTTGGCTTATGTCCCGAGGAGCTAGGCACTTGCAACTGGACAATTAGAAAAGTGAAAGTGCCTGTTCTTCATTCAATACCCGAAAAACTCCCGTAACGGGAGTTTTTTTAAGTCCTTAATTCTTTAATAAAAGTAAAAGCTTCATCAATTTCTTCTGCAGTAAAGTTTAACTTACCTTTAACGACATGCAACTTATCGATTTGTTCTTGACGGGTTAAATGATCGAAATAAAGAAGTGTCGCAGTCAATTCCAAAAATCGACCACTTTTAGCATTAAGTTTTTCTGCGGTAAGTGGGGTATCTAAAATAGACTCTCCCAAAACTTTACGGAATTCCTGGCCTTCATCTGTCACGCTATATTTATATTGTACATATGAACCTTTGTCTTCTAATGCCTCTGATAAAAACCCCATGTCGCATAATTCTTCTACTCGAGCTGTTAATTCTTCTGAATACGGTCCATAAATATGAAACTCAAACTTTTCTTGGAATGGCATGTCTAGTTTCTTCATTATGTAAATCATTTTCTGCAATTTTTTGCGGCCGGTTACGCCTTCCGCTGTGGCAATAAAGTCCACGATTTTTGCGTGTCCCTGGAGCAACTATACCCCTCCTTCTCGAAGCATTCCCAAAATCTGCTGCTTGATAGCTGTTTTCTTGCCATCAATTAATAACTCAGCTGGAAAATACAATTTATAATCCGTTCTGCGTTTACCGGAAATGGCATCTACAATTTGAGACAAACGTGATAGTTCTTTAATATCTCCGTTTGGCATCAATAAATGAATTGGCAAACGTTCTTCTTCTTCTCCCGGTCGGTAAAAATCATATGGCAAGTCAGACGTGGAGTCATCGATTAAATAATATTCCGGATTGATGCCGGCAGAACGGAACAGTTCGGCCAATTCTCCAAGTTTTTTATAGTCTTTGCCTGGATCAAAATCGACATACTGGAACAAACGTCGATTTACAAAGCGGTCGCAAAGATCCGCTAAAATTGGATCGCGTTCGGTCATCCATAATTGGAAATAGGTCATTAAAACGCCTTCGTCTAACGCCAAATACTCTTTCAACGTAAAGCTCTGATCAAAAAACGATAGGAAATGAGTAGGTGGCTGTTCAAACTTATAGCCAGTTGCACTCAGTTCTTTTGCGCGTTGAAGAATTTTACGCAAAATCACTTCCGCACTACGAGCAACCGGGTGGAAATACACTTGCCAATACATTTGGTATCGACTCATGATGTAATCTTCAACGGCGTGCATACCGCTCGACTTAATAACAACTTGATCATCTAGTGGGCGCATCACACGAAGAATCCGCTCCATATCAAAATGGCCATAAGAAACCCCGGTATAATAAGCATCTCGTTGAAGGTAATCCATACGATCTGCATCTATTTGGCTGGAAATTAATGAAACGACTTGTTTATTTGAGTAGGTTTTCGCAATCACTTCCGCCACTTTTGTCGGAAAATCTGGAGAGACTTTTTGAAGGATTTCATTAACTTCCGTGTCTCCAAGTAAAATTTTCCGAGTATACTCCTCGTGGTCAAGCTCAAAAACTTTTTCAAATGAATGCGAAAATGGACCATGCCCTAAATCATGCAAAAGTGCTGCACTTAACACAACAAGACGCTCGCTTTCATCCCATTCTGGACGACCATGAAAAATATCATCCGAAATTCGGCGTACAATTTCGTACACACCAAGTGAGTGATTAAAACGACTATGTTCCGCGCCGTGGAAGACTAAATAAGAGGTGCCCAATTGCTTAATTCTGCGCAAACGCTGAACTTCACGCGAGTTGATTAAATCCCAAATCACTTGGTCGCGGACGTGGATATATCGGTGAACTGGATCTTTAAAGACTTTTTCTTCAGCTAATTTTTGTGTGGCGTAGCTCACTTGCGCACCTCCGTTTTTTCATGTAACAGCTATTCTACACTAGGGTCTTGCTCTTATTCAAGAGGACGTTCTAGCATTTTTCGGTTGCGTTCGACGACACGATTTAAATAAAACCCGTATAACTCTGTCTCGTCGGGTTGCAACGACATCGGTGCAGGTGCTCCCATTAAATCATGAAGGTCGATTACCACTTCTTGAACCGTAATTTTTCTACCGAGCAATTCACTGAGCGATGCCATCGTTTCAGGTTTTATTTCTGGGTAAGCGAATTTGGTTTCTTCTTCTTGAAGTCCTGCATCGTAAAAGTCGCGAATGATTTCAGCGCGTTCTGCACCACTGCCTTCAACGCATAAATACACTTGTACCGCAATTCCGCGGCGAATCCGACGTTGTGAAATGCCTGCGAATTTTCGTCCATTAATACTCAGGTCATAAGAACCCGGGCAATAAGAGCCAACAATTTCATATGCTTCTATAGTAGCTTCCGGAAAAAGTTCGCGCACTAAATCGAGCATTAAGTCGTAGCCTGCTGAGATATCGATGGCATTGTCTTTTTCCGATAGGACGAGCGAAATGTTTAAAACACCGGCATCTAGTACAACTGCTAGACCTCCAGAGTTCCTGACAATCGGCGTAAAGCCGTGCTCTTTTAATACATCCATCCCTTTTTCAATATGAGGCAAACGATGATCTTGTATACCTAACACTACTGTATCGTCATGAACCCATGTCCGAACGGTTGGCGCGCTTTTCCCCGATCCTACCAACTCGCATAATGTGTCGTCCGCTGCAAATGATTCAAGTGCAGAACGACTTTTCGCGCTTAACGATTGATCCCAAAAACGCCAAGCTGTTTCTCTAAAAAATAACGGCATGCCCACTTCTCCTCTTTTTACAATTCCTTAGCTCTAGTTTACCCTTTAAGTAAGCTGCTGAAAAGCCGTGTGCGCTATGTCGAATTCGTGACAGGCAGTAGTTTTAAAGGAAGTTAGATGCTTGTTGTGCTAAACTGAAAAGCGAGAGATTTATATTAAAAGGAGTGTTTGAATAATGAATGAAGCAGCAATTACATTAGACGGCTGGTACGTTCTCCATGATTTCCGCTCAATGGACTGGGTTTCGTGGAAAATGCTAACGGACGAAGAACGCCAATTTGCGATCGACGAATTCCAAGCATTCATGGACAAAATCAACCAAGCCGATGAAAATAAAACCGGTGCACATGCATTGTATTCAATTGTTGGCCAAAAAGCTGATTTGATGCTAATGATGTTGCGTGAAACAATGGATGAATTGAACGAACTGGAAACTGAATATAATAAGCTGACGTTAATCGCTTATACGGTTCCTACGTATTCGTACGTTTCAGTAGTCGAGCTTTCTAATTATCTAGCAGGCCAATCGGATGAAGATCCTTACCAAAATCCTCATGTCCGTTCGCGTCTATACCCTGAACTTCAACGTTCACAGTATATTTGCTTCTATCCAATGGACAAACGTCGCGATGGCGATGACAACTGGTACATGTTGCCAATGGATACGCGCAAAGAGTTGATGCTATCTCACGGTAAAATTGGCCGTGGCTATGCGGGCAAAGTAAAACAGATTATTTCTGGATCTGTCGGCTTTGACGATTACGAGTGGGGCGTTACTTTATTCGCAGACGACGTTCTTCAATTCAAGAAGTTGATTTACGAAATGCGTTTTGACGAAGTGAGCGCACGTTACGCAGAATTCGGTTCATTCTATGTAGGTACACGCCTAGATGCTGAACGTACTGCTAAGTTTTTAGAAGTTTAATTGATTCGAGTCGCCTTTTTGGCGGCTTTTTTTGTTGGAATTTTTGATGACTGCATTTCGCGATGAGATTTCCAACTGATCCTTATGAACTTATTCCAATTATTTGGATATACTGTCGAGTTGTGATGAAATACTGTCCGTTTCGCGACAAATACTGTCGGAATCACACCGGATACTGTCCGAATTTGAAAAATACTGTCCAAATGCTAAATACCAAAAAAAAAGGGCAATTCGCACGATGCGAATTGCCCACTGAAACACTAAAATCCCATCTCAACATGAGATCTCTATCAAACTCCTATGAATTTATTCCAATTATTTGGATATACTGTCCAGATGTGATGAAATACTGTCCGTTTCGCGACAAATACTGTCGGAATCACACCGGATACTGTTCGAATTTGAAAAATACTGACCAAATGCTAAATACCAAAAAAAAAGGGCAATTCGCACGATGCGGATTGCCCACTCAAACCTACTTACAATGCTTTTACTGCAGCCATGATCACCATTACCCATGCAGCGATAAATGCTACGCCGCCAATTGGCGTAATGGCACCAAGAATGCCGATGCCTGTCAAGCTTAATACGTATAAGCTTCCTGAGAAAATAACAATTCCCGCAAGCATTAAATAACCGGCCCAATTTAATGACCCAAGCGAACCGAGTAGTGATGAGCTCATCAAGATGGCAACCACCATCAAGCCAATCGAGTGAAACATTTGATATTGAACTGCGGTTTGCCATGTATCTAAATATTTATCTGCCACGCGACCTTCTAAAAGGTGTGCGCCAAATGCGCCGAATGCGACAGATAATAGAGCGTTAACCGCTCCAGCAATTAAGAAAAACTTCATAGTCTGTTTCCTCTTTCCATTTAAAATTCAAACAGTGAATCACCATTTGAGTCTTCTTCTTTCAGCTTGTTTACTGCAGATACTGTCTGCACTTGCGGCTGAGGGGAAGAAAGCGGCACGGCACGTGGTGCTTGAATATCGCTCATTGGTTGATCGTCTTCTAACAATAAATCACATAATGCACGAATTGCAGCAACCGAGTCACGAGCTTTTGCCACATCGCCGCTACGGGCACGTGAAGTATGTTTATCGATTTCATTTAAAATCCGCATAGTGTCGATGGCCATGATACAGCCCCCTCTCCGTTTTTGATTTACTTCCAGTTTAACACGCCACTGTTCTACAGGTCAGTCTAAACAGAAATCGATTGGCGCTTGGCCGCGACTTTGTAACAGACTGTTCACTTTTGAATACGGACGACTGCCAAAAAATCCGCGATACGCGCTGAGCGGACTTGGATGGGACGCTTCAAGTACATCGTGTTTAGTTATATCAATTAAGCGTTTTTTCGTTTGAGCAGGCTTGCCCCATAAAATGAAAATCACGGGCTCGTCGCGCTCTGACAATTTGCTAATTACGCTATCTGTCAGCGTCTCCCATCCTTTATTGCGATGAGAATGTGCTTCGCCCGCCCTCACTGTTAAAACTGTGTTCAACATTAACAGGCCTTGGTCGGCCCATTTTGTTAACGTACCGTCTATTGGTTGGTCGCAGCCAATATCTTCTTTTAATTCCTTCAATAAATTCCGTAAGCTTGGCGGATGCGGAACTCCCGGTAAAACAGAAAAACTTAAGCCATGCGCTTGGTTTGGTCCGTGATACGGATCTTGTCCAAGGATCACGACTTTTACATCGCGATAGGCAGTATGTTCAAATGCTGTCCAAATGTTTTCCATTGCAGGATAAACCGTTTGCTCAGCATATTCTTTCTTCAAAAACTCGCGCAAATTTACGTAATACGGTTTATCAAATTCTTCACTTAACACTCCTTGCCAGTCGTTATGGAAAATTTGTTTTTTCAACTCGCTCACTCCTTAAATTTAACCGTCACATCGTAGTCGACTAAGCCAAACATTTCTTGAACAGAGCGCACTGCATTTGTTTCTGCAGTTTGAAGTACACCTTGGCCTTCTGTTTCTTCAAGCATCATTTTCTTAGCCTCTTCAGCCAATTCATAAGCTTCCGAAATATCCGTCCTGCTGCGGAACAAACCTTCATAGGAATAGACTTCTACTTGATCCATAAACAATTCAGGACCTCCCAAAAATTCCGCGGGTGGCAAAGTTAATATTGCTGTTTTTGCTTCCTCATCTACCACAATATCTCCTTCTGATACTTTAGAAAAATTAATTCCGGCGCGTACTGAACCTGGAATGACCACTAATAACTGGCGTTTTGTGCCAGGCAAATCAAGTCCGATCTCTTTCCCAAATAACGCATTATCTTCCCGTTCAATAATTACTTTTGAAAAAGCTTCAGCTGTTGACAGTTCATTGAGTTCTTGGATTTGCTCTAAAAAAACACCTTTACTCTCAGTGGCCGTGCTGCCTTGAATCAGCCAAAAAGTACCGAGTGGCAATGCTACTAATAAGAGCAACAAAATTGTAATTAAAACTAAAAATGTATTACGCCAAACTCCCATTAATAATTTAACGCTTTTCCAGAAGCCGGATTCTTTTGTTTCTCCCTGTTCTTTCATTTCTTCTAATAAACGCTCGATCTCTGTCAACTTTGGATCTTTCGCCATGTTTTCCCCTACTTTCATATATTTTATTCAGCTCGGCTTCATGGTACGATTGCTTAAAGGAGCGATGATGATGGCCGATTGGCGCGGAAAGATAACTAGTGTTTCAAAAACGAAAGGCACAACAGCTCCAGAAAGCGCAAAACGCGCAGGACTCGGTTGTCTTGGCCTTATTATTGCAGTTGTTTCCATTCTAACATTACTTATTACGATTGGCCTTTTCAAAAGTGGCTTTGTATTAATGGGCAGTTTTGCAACGCTATTTTTACTTATTTGCAGTGCTACTACTGTTTTACTTCTCATGCCTCATAAGCAAAATCCGTTGTAAATGCCCGATTTTTTGTTAAAATAGTTGCAAAGACATTCCAATTAGAGGAGCAAACCTAATGACACTCAAAAAAACCTTAACCATCGCTGGATCTGACACTTCTGGTGGTGCTGGTATACAAGCAGATTTGAAAACGTTTCAAGAACATGGCACATATGGCATGAACGCATTAACGGTAATTGTGACAATGGATCCTGAAAACGGTTGGAGTCACGGCATTCACCCGATTGCTTTAGATACATTAGATGCTCAGTTGAAAACAGCATTTTCGACAGGCATTGACGCTTTGAAAACGGGCATGTTGCCAACTGTCGACATTATCGAAATGGCCGGAAAAGCAATTGCTGACTCTGGCATTCGGGATGTTGTGATCGATCCGGTAATGGCATGTAAAGGCGAAAATGAAGTCTTGTTCCCTGAAAATGTAGATGCGATGATTAAATATTTATTGCCAAACGCGAAAGTCGTTACACCGAATTTAGTGGAAGCAGGACAATTATCTGGTCAAGGTGCATTGCAAACTGTTGAAGATATGCAAGCTGCTGCTGAAAAAATTCATGCACATGGGGTTGAATTTGTAGTAATCAAAGGCGGCAAACAATTAAAGCATGAAAAAGCGGCAGATTTACTATTCGATGGCAAAACACATTATTTATTAACTTCAGAAAAAACAGATACAACTTATAACCACGGTGCAGGCTGTACGTTTGCTGCAGCAATCACTGCTAACTTGGCAAATGGTCAATCTGTTAAAGACGCTGTACTAAACGCAAAGATTTTCGTTGCTACAGCAATTCAACACGGCTGGAAATTAAATGAGTATGTGGGTCCCGTTATGCACGGTGCCGCATCGAAATTTACAAAAGCTGAAGTTGAAGTGACTACATTATAAAATAAGGAAGGTCACAGGAGGCCAATTCATTGCCTCCTGTGACCTTTTTTATGAGAATTTTTTGCTTGGCCAATCTCTTAGAGCAAGCTAATCGCATTCTCTCGCGCATTTCCCTATACTAATAGAATAATGATTTAATAGGAGGAACATCATGGAATTAGTTGAAGTAAAAAAATTGCAAGTTCAGTTAGATGCATTTGCAGGCAAAGATGTTTACCTTCATTTGGAAACGACAAATGGCTCTTATGCATCACATTTTAACGAAGGCTTTTTCAATGCCGGTGCATTTATTCGAAACGTTGTGATTAATTACGAACTCGGAAAAGTTGTCGGTGACAGCCCACACCGTGTTGGATTGAAATTACCACATGGTTGGGTTTATGCTCAAGGCATCACACATTACGAATTAGATGAAGACGGTCGGCTATTACTTGCTGGACACGCCGGAGACGGAAAACTAGCGGTTGCGCTCGAAATTAGCGAAACACCGTTTAGTTATTAAAGGAGGAAAATGATAATGACAATTCAACCAGAACGTCATGTGTTGGTCGTCTTTCCTCACCCAGATGATGAAGCGTTTGGGGTTTCCGGAACGATCACGACACATATTCAACAAGGCACTCCCGTAACATACGCATGTTTAACACTTGGCGAAATGGGCCGCAACCTAGGAAATCCACCATTCGCTACAAGAGAATCTTTACCAGCAGTTCGCAAAAAGGAACTTCTAGCTTCTGCAGAGGCAATGGGATTAACGGACCTTCGGATGATGGGCTTGCGTGATAAAACCATCGAATTTGAAGACGATGAAAAAATGGTTGGCATGATGACGGATTTAATCCAAGAATTAAATCCATCGAAAATCATAACGTTCTACCCTGGCTTTGCCGTTCACCCAGATCACGAAGCGACAGCTCGTGCAGTTGTTCGCGCAGTCCGTCGAATGAAAGATCGTCCTACTCTTCACGGGGTAGCTTTTGCTAACGACACATTGGAAAAGTTGGGCAAGCCGGATGTTGTTTATAATATTAGTGAAGTACGTACACAAAAAATGAATTCGATGAAAGCTCATATTTCTCAAACTGCTTGGATGCTTGAAGAAATGGAACATAAACTTCAGCAAGGTGATACAGAAACTGAAAACTGGCTAACGCAAGAGCGTTTTTATCATTATCGCTGGGACGAAGATTTCGAAAAATCCTTTTAAAATGACCCCTCAACTTTTTTTTAGTTGGGGGGTGTTTTTTTTTGTCGTTTTCAGATAATATAAACATTGGCGATAAAGCGTTTTCACGGGGAAAAACGCTGTATAATCAGTTATTATCGCGTGTATTCATGCAAAGAGAAAAGGGGAATTATTTATGCAAAAGTATTCAACTTCAACATGGTTATTGTTCTTGATTCCTTCTTTACTCGGAATCCTATTGTTCTTAGTACCAGTCCCAACTGAAGACGGTTGGTTGGTAACCATTGCAGTGCTCGCAAACATCATGGCCGGAGCTATCGAATCCATTGTACCGTGGATTATGATGGGTATTTTAATCGTGGCCGCATTAGGATCATTGCTCTTTGTCACGAAAAAAGTAAACGAAACCGAATATGTTTCATTTTTTGACAAGCTTTTTAACGTCAATCTCTTCTGGACTTTCGTTCGAGTGCTAGGTGCTGTTTTCTCGATTATGGTCTTATTCCAAATCGGTCCAGAGCCTGTATGGAATGAATATACTGGTGGACTTCTTCTTTCAGGAGATGGATTACTTTCTTTCCTTTTCACTATTTTCTTCTTTGCTGGACTTTTCCTTCCACTACTAATGAACTTTGGTTTACTTGAGTTTTTCGGTACGATGATGGTAAAAATTATGCGTCCGCTTTTCCGTTTGCCTGGTCGTTCATCTATTGATGCACTAGCTTCGTGGGTTGGAGATGGCACTATCGGCGTACTACTTACTAGTAAACAATATGAAGCCAATAAATACACACAACGTGAAGCAGCTATTATTGGAACGACTTTCTCAGTTGTTTCTATTACATTTGCGATTGTGGTAATTCAAGAAATCGGTCTTGGAACGTACTTCCTTCCGTATTATGCAACTGTTATTTTAGCGGGCGTAATTTTGGCATTAATCATGCCACGTATTTATCCTCTTAAAAACAAGCCAACTACTTTTATGGATGGTTCGCCACAGGAATCTCAAACAGAAGATGTTCCTAAAGGTTATAATATTGCGACACACGGACTTGAGAAAGCATTATCAAAGGCGGAAGACAACCGCTCAGTGAGCAAATTCTTCCAAGATGGTTTTAAAAACGTCTTAGATATGTGGATTGGTGTTGCACCCGTTGTTATGGCATTTGGTACAGTTGCATTGATTTTGGCTGAATACACACCTGTGTTCTCCATACTTGGCACGCCATTTGTTCCATACTTGAACTTATTAGGTGTTCCTGAAGCGGCTGAAGCAGCTCAATTAATGGTCGTTGGATTTGCAGATATGTTCTTACCAGCGATTCTTGGCGCAGACATCGAATCTGAAATGACTCGTTTCGTTGTTGCTACTATGTCTGTTACACAATTAATTTACATGTCTGAAGTTGGTGGATTATTACTTGGATCTAAAATTCCTGTAAACATTTTGGATTTAGTTGTGATCTTCTTGCTTCGCACAGTCATTGCGTTACCGATTGTTGTCGGTGTTGCACATCTATTGTTTTAATCTACATAAAATGCCATCCGCAAATTGCGGATGGCATTTTTTAATTAGGATTTATTAAACTAATTGAAGCTTTTTTTTTAATTTTTCGAGCATATCGACTGTCATTGCATCTAGGTCGTATGAAGTTTTAAAGCCCCATTCTGCTTTAGCAGCAGATGCATCAATATTGTCTGGCCAGCTATTAGCAATTTCCTGTCTCACAGGATCAACTTCGTAAGACATTTTAAATTCTGGAATATGCTTTTGGATAGAGGCTGCAATTTCTTCAGGCGTGAAACTCATTGCCGTTACGTTAAATGCATTACGGTGAATTAATTGGTCTGGGTCAGCTTCCATCAAGTCGACAATCGCTTGCAACGCATCTGGCATATACATCATGTCCATCGCTGTACCTTCTGCAATATAAGACGTATAGCTGCCTTTTTCAATTGCTTGATAATAAATATCGACTGCATAATCAGTTGTACCGCCACCTGGCTGCGCTACGTTTGAAATTAATCCTGGGAAACGAACGCCACGTGTATCGACTCCGAATTTGGTGTAGTAATAGTCACATAATAATTCTCCAGCAACTTTATTGACACCATACATCGTCGTTGGACGTTGCAATGTATCTTGTGGTGTATCTTTTTTAGGTGTTGAAGGACCGAACGCCCCAATAGAACTAGGCGTGAAAAATTGCATGCCAAGTTTACGAGATGCTTCAAGTGCATTGACAAGACCACCCATATTTAGATTCCAAGCAAGCAAAGGTTTTTCTTCAGCAGTTGCTGATAATAACGCTGCCATGTGGACCATTGTATCTGCGCCAAAGTCTTCTGCTAAATCATGCATTCTTTGCGCATCTGTTACATCTAAAATTTCAAAAGGTCCTGATTGATCATTAGATTGACGAATATCCGTTGCTAATACGTTCTCATTTCCATATATGCCGCGTAATTTCCCGACAAGTTCTGACCCTATTTGTCCTAGAGCACCTGTAACCATAATTCGTTCCATTTTCAACACTCCTTTTCCAAGAAAACATTTGTCCGTCCTAAAAACACAAAAATAACTATGTAAACCTTGTTGTTTTAAGCTTTAATATAAAGACATTATAAGTTGTTCTCTTTAAAAACACAAATATTTTATTTAGAAAAAGTACTTTAATTGATTATTAAAGAAGTTGAGCACAGGTTTAACTCTCTTTAAATTAAAAATAACTTTTTTCTGTTTAAGCTGTTTGAGAGTTATCGAATTGCGTGCTATAATAAATCAGCTTTAAGATTACTAGTGCTTTTTTTAGTAAGCGTCATTTTTTTTGGTTATTAAACCAACTAAACAAGTTGGTAATGTAAGCTATCGTCTTTACTTTGGCGATTTATTATCTGGTAATAAAGAGTACAACAAAAAAATTAAAAGAAATGAGGAGATTTTTATGAAAAAATTTAGTTTATCTTTTTTATTAATAGGAACAATGTCGGTTTTAGCTGCATGTGGTGGATCTGAAGAAACAGATACCTCTAATGGCGAAGCTAGTGGATCGGATCTGTTAACTACAGTGCAAGAAGAAGGCACCTTAGTTATTGGAACAGAAGGTACTTATCCCCCATTCACTTTTCACGATGACTCGGGCGAGTTAACAGGATTTGATGTAGAAGTTGCACGCGAAGTGGCTGATCGCCTTGGCGTTGAAGCTGAGTTTCTTGAAACACAATGGGATGCTATGTTTGCAGGGTTAGATGCTGGTCGTTTTGATATGGTGGCCAATCAAGTTGGGATCAATCCAGAACGTCAAGAAAGCTATGAATTTTCTTCTCCTTATATAACCTCTACTGCTGTTTTAGTTGTTGGCGAAGACAATACTGACATAAACAGCTTTGAAGATTTAGATGGCAAACTTTCAGCACAATCGTTAACGAGTAACTATGCGGAAACAGCTACTTCTTTTGGCGCAGAGTTGGAAGGTATTGAAGGATTTAACCAAGCAATCGAATTATTAAACTCGGGCCGTGTTGATGCGACAGTAAACGATAATTTAACGGTTTTGGATTTTATGAAGCAACGTCCAGATGCAAAAGTAAAAGTGGTTGATCAATCAGAAGATGCTGCTCAAAGTGCATTACTTTTTAGAAAAGACAGTGGCGCAATTGTAGATGAAGCCAACAAAGCTTTGGCCGATATGATCGAAGACGGCACATACGACGAAATTTCAGAAAAATGGTTTGGTGAAAATGTACTTGAATAGTATTTTTTCGGACCCGGTCAGAATGGAACGGCTTGTGGATATTGCGCAGTCCTCATTTCTTCCTTTGATCGAAGCAACGCTTCAATTCACTTTGCCATTATCCATTATCTCGTTTATTTTCGGATTGGCATTAGCGGTTTTGACAGCCTTGGCAAGAATTTCGACGGTTAAAATTTTTCAAGTTATCGCTCGTGTCTATGTTTCAATTATTCGTGGTACTCCTTTACTCGTTCAACTGTTTATTCTTTTTTATGGACTGCCAACACTCGGCGTGACAATCGATCCATTTCCAGCTGCTGTAATTGGTTTTTCATTAAACGTTGGAGCTTATGCTTCTGAAGTTATTCGAGCAGCGATTTTATCGATTCCAAAAGGTCAATGGGAAGCAGCCGGCACAATTGGCATGTCATACACACAATCATTGCGGCGTGTTATTTTGCCGCAAGCATCTCGTGTTTCGTTGCCTCCTCTGTCAAATACGTTTATCAGTTTAGTAAAAGATACATCTCTCGCCTCACTTATTCTCGTAACTGAAATGTTCCGAGTCGCTCAGCAAATTGCCGCGACTAATTATGAATTTTTGTTATTATACGGACAAGCAGCATTGCTTTACTGGGTCATCTGCTTTGCCTTGTCCATAGTTCAAGGCAGACTTGAAAATCGTTTTGATCGGTATATTTCTAGATAATAAAAGCAGTTTACTGATTGCAGTAAGGAGTTCACTATGATTTTAATAAAAAATTTGCATAAAAGTTTCGGCAAACTTGAAGTATTAAAAGGCATTGATACGGAAGTTCAAAAAGGACAAGCAATTGTCGTGATTGGTCCATCTGGTTCTGGTAAAACGACTTTTCTACGGTGCCTTAATACATTAGAAACACCAACTTCTGGATCGGTCACAATCGATGAACAAACAGTCGATTTTTCGAAACCATTGTCAAAAAAACAGATGATGGCTTTTCGTAAACAATCAGCAATGGTGTTTCAGCATTATAATTTATTTCCTCACATGACCGCTCTTGAAAATGTCATGGAAGGTCCTGTTACGGTTCAAAAACAAGATAAAAAACTAGCAAGGCAAAAAGCTGAGCAATTGCTGACAAAAGTCGGACTCGGTGAAAAGATGAATGACTACCCGTTCCAATTAAGTGGTGGTCAACAGCAACGCGTCGGCATCGCACGTGCATTAGCACTTGAACCAAAAGTTATGTTATTCGATGAGCCAACTTCCGCGCTCGATCCTGAGTTAGTGGGAGAAGTATTGCAAGTAATGAAAGAACTTGCGGCTGAAGGTATGACGATGGTCGTCGTTACGCACGAAATGCGCTTTGCTAAAGGTGTAGCTGATGAAGTTTTATTTATGGATGAAGGACGCATCGTCGAACGCGGTAAACCAGAAGACATATTCAATAACCCGAAAGAAGAACGAACAAAGCGCTTTTTAAGTTTGATTCAAGAAACAGAAGTATGAAGAAAAGCGGAAGCTGCCGTGTAGATTCGACGGGCGTAAGAAACTCTGACGAAACGGCATTTTTCCAGCCGTAGAGTTAGAGTGGCTTACGACCCTAGAATCTGGCAGCTAGAGCTAGACATGAAGAAAAGCGGAAATGGCCGTTTAGCTCCGACAAGCATAAGGTGCGGTGGCAAAGCGACGTGTTTTCAGTCGCACAGCCATCGCGACTTATGACTCGAGGAGCTGGCCATTTCAGCTAGATCAAGAAAAGCGGAAGCTGCCGTGTAGCATTTTGCAGTATCTTTAACAGCACGCTTCTAATGAAAAAACTCGCATTCCCATTATGGGCTGCGAGTTTTTCTATTTCTATTCAATCATGCATGATTTCACTGTAAGTTTATCTAATTGTGCTTGGTTTACTTCTATTCCCAAGCCTGGCTTGTCTGATAATAAGACATATGGATGTTCGTAAGTTAAATCCCCTATTTCTTCGCTGAATAGGAGCGGTCCAGTCAATTCTGTGCTTTCAATGTTGATGCGTGACATCGCTACATGGTAGCCTGCTGCTGAACCAACAGACGATTCAACCATTGAGCCGATTTGGCACAACATGCCAGCTGCTTCAGCTGTTTTCGCCATTTGGATGGCATGGAAAATGCCGGCACATTTCATTAGTTTGATATTAAGAACGTCAGCTGCCTGCAGACGAATAATTTCTAGTAAATCTTCCATCGATTGAATGCTTTCGTCAGCCATAATCGGAACAGCTGTTTTCGAGCGAACTTCTGCTAGCCCCCGAATATCTCCCATACGAATTGGCTGTTCAATCCAAGCAATATTAGCGCTTTCTAATTGTTTGATCGCCGCTACGGCAATACCTGGTGATTTCCACCCTTGGTTAACGTCAACACGAATAGGCATATCTTTTCCTACTGCTTCACGAACAGCTAAAATCCGATCCACATCTTCTTGCGCTTGTCCTTTTCCAACTTTGAGCTTTAATGAGGCATAGCCCATTTCAACAGCTTTTTTCGCTTTTTCAGCCATAATCTCAGGTGCTTCAATGCTCAACACTTTAGGGTAATCTAAATGAGGAGTCGCTTGCCCACCGATTAAATTGTAAACGGGCTGTCCAACAGCTTTGCCCATTAAGTCGTAGCAAGCAATATCAACAGCTGCTTTAGATGCTGGATTTCGCGACATTAAGGCATTCATTTTCGAATGAATAGCTTCTATATCAAACGGACTCATTCCAATAATCGCCGGCAGAAATTGTTCTTTTAAAATTTCATAGGCAGCAGTGAAATACTCTCCCGTTACATGCTCATCAGGGACCGCTTCCCCGTACCCGACAAGACCTGTATCTGTTTCTAAGGCAACAATCAATGCTGGCATATCTGGGTAAGTTGCATAGGAGATGATAAATGGTTCATTGAGCGGAAATCTGACTGCGTGCAAGCTTGCTTTAATGATTTTCATTTGAGTGCCTCCAATAGATTTATCTTATTGTATACTTCTACTATAGTGAATTTTATGACAGATTGATAACTTAATTTAATTTCAAGGGGGATTGTATATGACTGTAGCAAAACAGCTCGATAGATTGTACGAAGAAATGGTTGAGATGAGAAGACATTTGCATATGAATCCAGAACTATCGCACCAAGAAGTTGCGACTCCTGCTTTTATTGCTGAGCGTTTAGAAGAGATAGGTGTTGAAGTGCGCCGTAATGTAGGTGGGCGTGGTGTGGTTGGCACGATTCGTGGCGGCAAGCCTGGCAAAACGATTGCGTTTCGTGCCGATTTTGATGCGTTGCCGATTGATGATCAAAAAAACGTCTCTTATAAATCTACCGTGCCTGGCGTCATGCACGCTTGTGGACACGATGGTCATACAGCTGCGTTGCTTGGATTTGCGAAAGCGATGGTTGCTATGCGAGAAGATTTACCTGGCACGATCGTACTGATCCACCAATTTGGTGAGGAACTATCGCCAGGTGGTGCACGTGCTATGATCGAAGATGGTTGCTTGGATGGCGTCGATGCAGTTTATGGTGCTCACTTGCAGAGCAAAATGGATTATGGCCGCGTTTATTTGCGGGACGGCTTTTTGCAAGCTTCTGAAGATGCCATCAAAATTATTGTCCATGGTTCTGGAACTCACGGCGCAGAACCTCATCAAGGCATCGATCCGATTTTAGTCGCGAGTCACATTATAGTCGCGATTCAATCGATCGTCAGCCGCAACGCCAATCCATTAAAAGAATTGGTCGTCTCTATTGGGAAATTCCATGCAGGTGACGCCGACAACGTTATTTCAAGCAAAGCTGTTCTAGAAGGTACCATTCGCGTTTTTGATCCTGAGCTTCGTATTCTCGCGGGACAGCGTTTGCGGACAATTGTGGAAAATATCGCCATCGCGATGGGTGCTACTGCCGAATTGATAGTTGAAACAGGATATGATTCACTTTGGAATCACCCTGCTGAAACAGATATTGTTCGTGCTGCCGCGCGCGACGTGCTGGGAGATGAAAATGTAGTGGAAATTGATCCGGTAATGCCGGTTGAAGATTTCACGTATTATACACAGGTAAAGCCAGGCGCGTACTTTTTTGTTGGCGCCAAAATGGAAAATGACTCATTAGTTTACCCACATCATCATGAAAACTTTGATTTTAATGAAAACGCCATGTTGGTAACGGCAAAAGTGTTTGCTGCGATTTACTTTGAAGCGCAAAAATCTGGCGCGGACAGTATTCCGGTTGATTTGGACAGTATCTGAGAAATTTGGACAGTATTCTGCACGATTCGGACAGTATTTGGTCCAATCTCGACAGTATCGCCTTTATTTGGAAATAAAAACAAGCCAAGCGGCACGCCGCTTGGCTTGTTCTTGTTTTATTAGTTGATAACGCCTAATTCTTTGCCGACTTTTTCATAAGTCGCGATCGCTTCATCTAACATTTCTTTCGTGTGTGCAGCTGTTGGCATATTGCGTACGCGCCCAGTGCCTTTTGGAACCGTTGGAAAGACGATTGATTTTGCATATACGCCTTCTTCAAATAAACGTTTCGAGAATTGTTGTGTTAACTTCTCGTCACCAATGATGCACGGTGTGATCGGCGTTTCTGAATGACCGATGTCAAAGCCTAAAGCGTCTAGACCTTTTTTCAAGTAGTCACCGTTTTCCCATAGCTTATCGTGCAATTCTGTTGAGTCGATAATCATTTGAACTGCTGCTGTGATTGCTGCAACGTCGCCTGGAGTTACCGCTGTTGAGAACAAGAACGGACGTGAACGAACTTTCAACCAGTCGATCAAGTTTTTCTTACCAGCAACATAACCGCCGACAACGCCGACTGCTTTAGACAATGTCCCCATTTGCATATCGATTTCTTTTTCAAGACCGAAATGTTTTACAGTTCCTTTTCCTTTACCCGTTACGCCTGATCCGTGTGCATCATCTACATACGTAATCAAATCAAATTCTTTCGCAATTTCTACGATTTCTGGAAGCTTGGCAATATCGCCATCCATTGAGAAGACGCCATCTGTGATGACCATCACTTTATTGTAAAGACCTGATTCTGTTGCTTCTTTTGCTTTCATGCGAAGGTCTTCCATATCAGAATGTTTAAACGCAATGATTTTTGCTTTTGATAAGCGGCAACCGTCGATAATTGAAGCATGGTTTAATTGATCTGACAGAATCGCATCATTTTTGTCCATTACTGCTGAAATTGCAGCCATGTTGCAATTAAATCCTGATTGATACGAAATCGCTGCTTCTGTTCCTTTGAATTCAGCAAGCTTTTCTTCTAATTTCACGTGTAGGTCAAGCGTTCCGTTAATTGTACGAACCGCGCCTGCGCCAACACCGTATTTATCGATTGCGTCTTTTGCTACTTGCTTCAAGTCTTCGTTTGTCGCAAGACCTAAGTAATTATTTGAAGAAAGGTTGATTAGATCTTTGCCGCGCACTTTGATGATCGCGCCGTTCGGTCCTTCAACTGGGTCAATTTCGTTATAAAGACCCTGCTCTTTTAATTCTGTTAAGTTCTCATCTAAAAATGCATCTAGTTTTTTTGACAATGTCCTCTTCCTTTCAAAACAAAATTCTGTCTCTATCTTACCATACCGCCATTTTTTCCAAAAGAAAAAGCGGACCGAGGTCCGCTTTCTAGTTATTTTTTATCTTTTTTTGCTTTTAGATTTTTTGTTTTATACTGTACTTCATACGTAAATTCTTTTGCTTCTCGTTGTCCTGCTTCTGCAGCATATGAAGTAATCATTTTCACATTGCCTTCGCGCAGAACTTGTTGAAGATCAAGTGCTTGTTTATCTGTCACGTTAAATGGATCAACGTGGAAGACACGTTCTTTGCCATTCTTCTTCGTTTGGATAAATGTTGTTGTGAAGTCTACGTATTCACCTTTTAATTGTCCCAGTGATTGGAATGTATCTGTTGAAGTTCCATCCGCCGAGAAATCACCTAGTTGAATATCTTTAATAAACCAGCCTGCTTCATTATAACCCCAGTCCGTTAAGTTACGGAATGAAACAAGAACATCTTGTCCTCCATAAGCTGATAAATCAAAGGTTTCAGTTGTCCAATCACCGTTTGTTCCTGTAAATCCAGGAACGTTTTCTTTGATAGTGGGGTAACCTTCTTCAGTTACATCCGTACGGGTATTGGCATTTTCAAGGGAAGTCCACGTATCTCCATTGTCTGTTGACACTTGAACCATACCAAAATCCCATTGTTCTTCGATATTATAAAAATGGTCAAACGTTAATGTTGCGTTAGTAGCAGGAACCGTCGCACCAAAAATCAATGCTTGATCTGCTTCATCGCCATTATTGGCATGCAATACTTGTTCACCTGAACCTTTAGGATCTGCTACTGTTTGCCACTGCAATGGAAGAAAATCAACGCCGTCAAATTCTAATCCACGAACATCTTTGCCAAAGTTGAATTCTTTAAAGTCGCCGCCCCATGCCGGAACGCCTTCTTTTTCAAAGGTTTTCGCTTTTTCAAAGTCTACCGTTTTACCTCTTACCGCTCCATCATTCCCAACTGGTAGTTCGCGTAAATCAATGCTATCAAAATTGTAATCGCTGCTGACATTTGAATTATCTAATGTCAACGCCGTCATGAAGTTTTGATATACTTCTGTAAATGTTTTGTTCGTAGCATTATCTTGTAATACCTTTTCTACACTGGTGATTCCTTGACTAGTACCGTCTGTTGCTAATTCACGAATAAATTCTTTGCCAAATTTATCGTACATATACAGCGTAAACAAATAAACTTGACCATAGTCTGCAATCGTTTCTGGTCCTGTTGCCGCTGTACCATGTTCATCCCAGTTTACTAATGAGTTTTCCGGATGATCTAAATAAAAGTTAATTGACCCTTCTCCGTGACCATAACCGCCAAGGTATTCAGAGAATGTCGACATTCCTTCATTTAACCAACTTTCTTCCGCACCATCATTATCCGCTTGGATCAAATGTTGCAACTCATGAATAGTTGTTCCGAAGAAAGTGCTCTCTAAACGCGTGTCCCATGAATTCGTATCGATTGTAACAATGTTGCGATCGATGTAGTTTTCAAGTGTTTGCCAAAAGAATCCGGCAACGAAAAATGGATAACTTGGATCGTCCCAACCTTCATCTTGCACATTATCAACTAGCATAATAATTTTGTCTGATCCTTCATAATATCCTTCAGGAAGACCTACCATCCCTGGAAGTGGCGAATTCGAGCCATCTAATGACTCCGGTGTGCCAAAAAATTCAGTCGCCGTTGGATAAATATTGCTGTCGAATTCGTCGCGTAGTTTATCTACTTGTGCTTGTGTGACGACATCAGCCGGTTTCGGATTGTTTGGACCGTATGATAAATCGTTCGCTACCCAAATTTCTACATTGTCTCCAACGCTTCGAAGTGTGAAATCTTTAAAAGATAAGTTGCGATCTAAAAACTTTTTTGTGCCGCCATCGTATGTAAATGTTGCATTTGCCTCGGCATTAGCGTCTCCATTTCCTACTTCATCTGCTTGCGCTTTTATCTTTTTCTCCGCTTCCTTTAGGAAGTCGGCATCTTGTGACAGTTTATTCAGATTGCCATCAATGTCGATTCGTTCCCCATACCTATCGCTGTTCCAATCATTTATTGATGGTACGGTCTCGCTTGGTGCCGCTATTGCTGTTGGTGCCAATAACGATAACGTTAAAGCACTCGCTGATAAAATCGATATCCATTTACTGTTCTTCATTAGAGTTCCCCTTCCAAAGTTAAAATGTCAGAATATTATTTCTTTTAAAAAGCATAGCACTTCAGAATCATCAGAAGAATAGGGGAGAAGATGTATTTCGGGTTTCGAAACTATGTGTAATACGACTTACTTTTTCATCCTTTTACTGGTTCAATAGAGTTAAAAATAGTAACAACCCCCAAAAATTCTCTATATTTCACGACAAAGAATCGAATTAAAAACTAATTTTTTTCCTGAATCATTTTGCATCAATAAAAAAAGCTGTCGCCAAAAGTCATGTATCATGAGCTTTTGGCGACAGCGTCTTTACTTATTTCAACGCATTTTCTAGATCTTCAATCAAATCTTCTACATCTTCAATACCTACTGAAATTCGAACCAAACCTTCTACAATGCCGAGTTCTGCACGACGTTCAATCGGAATCGATGCGTGCGTCATTTGAGCTGGTACAGAAATCAAACTTTCAACAGCCCCTAAGCTTTCTGCTAGGGTGAAGTATTTTAATTTCGCCAATAATTCTCCAGCTTTTTCTTTACTGCCGACATCAAATGAAATCATGCCGCCAAAGCCCGTTGCTTGTCTTTGCATTAATTCACGGCCTGGGTGGCTTTCGAGCCCTGGATAAATCACTTTTCCAACAGCGTCATGTCCTTCTAAAAATTCCGCGATTTTTTGAGCATTGGAATTCGCTTCTTCCATGCGCAAACCTAAAGTTTTCAGTCCGCGAATAAGTAACCAAGAATCTTGCGGCCCTAAGATTGCGCCGATCGAGTTTTGCACAAAGTGAACTTCTTCAGCAAGTTCTGCAGAATTAACAACTACTAGTCCTGCCACGACATCACTATGGCCACCAATATACTTTGTTGCGCTATGCAAAACGATATCTGCACCTAATTTAATTGGGTTTTGTAAAAATGGTGTCATAAACGTATTATCAACAATCGTTAGTAAATTTTTTGATTTTGCAAACGCTGCTACAGCCTCAATATCCGTTACTTTCAACAAAGGATTAGTCGGCGTTTCAATGAAAATCGCTTTTGTGTTTTCTTTTACTGCGGCTTCTACTTCCGCTAAGTTTCCAGTATCCACAAAAGTAAATTCTAAGCCGAATCGGTTTAACACTTTGTTGATGACGCGGTAAGTTCCACCGTATACATCGTCAGTCAAGACAACATGATCTCCAGCTGAAAACAGCATCATGACAGATGAGATTGCGGCCATTCCTGAACCAAATGCAAAGCCAGCGTGACCAAATTCAATATCCGCAATTAATTCTTCAAGTGCATGACGCGTCGGATTTCCCGTACGCGAATATTCATAGCCTTTAAATTTCCCGACTGCTTCTTGCTTGTACGTACTAACTTGATAAATAGGTGTTGACACGGCACCAGTTGCTTCGTCTCCAAAAATGCCACCGTGAATTAATCTTGTTTTTGGTTTCACTGCTATTCCTCCTCAAAACTTCTATCGTAAATGTGTTGACTCATATAGCGTTCACTTGAATCTGCAAACACCGTTACAATGTGACTTCCAGGTTTCGCGCTTTCAGCTTCCCGTAACGCCGCTACAAACGCTGCTCCCGACGAACTTCCGACTAACAAGCCTTCTGCCTTCGCCAGTTCCCGAACTGCCATGAACGCTTCTTTATCCGTAATCGTATGAATGGCTTCAAAATAACTGTTATCCATGTAATCCGGCAAGAATTCCATGCCGATGCCTTCGGTCAAATGAGGTCCTGAGGGTCCACCGTTTAATATTGAGCCTTCAGGTTCCACAATGACTGTTTTGATTTCTTTCTTTTGAGACTTTAGATAACGAGCTGTTCCCATGAAAGTTCCGCCCGATCCCGCTCCTGCAACAAAGACGTCAATTTCTCCGTCTAAGGCATTCCACAGTTCAGGACCAAGTGTTTGGACATAGGTTTCCGGATTGGCTGGATTAGAAAATTGCGAAGGTGAAAATGCGTTTTGCTCTTCAACCAATTGCTCCGCTTTTTTAATCGCGCCTTTAATGCCTTCTTCAGTCGGGGTGTTAATCACTTCCGCGCCTAACGCACGCATCAAACTTTGTTTTTCTTGACTGAATTTTTCCGGCACCACAAATTTCACATGATAGCCTTTACCGATTGCAGCAATACCTAGACCAATGCCCGTATTACCGGCCGTTGGTTCGATTATCGTGCCGCCCGGCTTAAGGACCCCACGTTTTTCAGCGCCTTCTATTAAGGAAACGCCTAATCGGTCTTTGACACTGCCGCCCGGATTGAAATATTCAAGCTTCGCAAAAATGCGGCAGCCGTTTGGAATTTTGCTATGTGTTAATTCCATTAATGGTGTATCGCCAATCAATTGCTGAATGTTCGTTACATAGTTCATTGGTTGACTCCTTACTTAGCGTCTTCGGCAAAAACTTGATGCCACTGATCTTTCTCTGCCAACATTTCACGCGCCAATTCTTTCGCGCCTTCTAAACTATGACTCGCAGCCCAACCACATTGCACTTCATTGCATGCTGGCACTTCGTCTGCTTCTAACACGTCTTTTAATGTATTTTCTAAAATACGAAGGATTTCATCATAATCATCAAGATTGATGACCGACAAATAAAAGCCTGTTTGGCAGCCCATCGGTCCAATATCAACAATGTCCTCTGAATGATTGCGACTATGTTCAGCCATCATATGCTCAAGAGAATGAAGTCCAGGCATTTCCATATGTTCTTTGTTTGGCTGCTTGAACCGGATATCGTATTTGCGAATGGTATCGCCTTTAGCTCCTGTTTTTTCCCCTGCTAAACGGACATATGGTGCTACTACCTTTGTGTGATCTAAGTTGAAACTTTCAACATTCATTTTTTTCATCTCTATCGCTCCTTATAGTTTAGTTGCTTCAATCAGAAAGACATAGTTGTTCATCTTCGACAATTTCACGGTAAACCCTGCTTTTGTGATTAACTCTTCTAATTTCGGAATCGTGGTGTAATATTCGCGGTTCAAATCCTCTACTAAATTGACGTGACCTCGTGCTTCTTCAAAGGCAATTATTTCTTTCTTACTTTGCTGTGAATCAAACACCGTATCAGCAAAAATCACTTTCCCGCCAGCTGGCAGTTTTTCAGCATACAGCTTAAACGCCTGCGTTTTTTCTTTATCTGTTAAATGATGAAAAGCATAAGAACTTACAAAACTTTGAGGAGAAATCGGTGTTTCAAATTCTAGGAAATCTCCGTCAATAACCACTACACCTGGCATCTTTATATTGGTTACTTGCCGCATCGATTGATTGGGTTCTACTCCAACCACTTCTAAATTTCGCTCAAGTAGCTTTTCAGTCAAGTTTCCCGTACCAACGCCAAATTCTACGACGGGTCCTAAGGCTGCATCTGCTACTGCTTGTAAAATTTCATTATATTTTAAGAAAACATCTTTATATTGTTCATCGTTTCCATTTACAGATTCGTCATATGTATGAACCCATTCATCAAATATCTCTACAAATTCGCGTCCCATAAAAAATACCTCCTGAGGTTTTTATACAAAACCAATAGACTTACTAGGTTTTATTAAAACACATCACTCTTTAGGTTTCAAGTATTGTATGAGAAATCATTTACTCTTTTTCCATGAAAAAAAGCCAGGCATATAAGCCTGACTTTTGTTTATACCTTAAGAATGCGCGGCAGATTTTCTTTATCGCCGATTAATGTTATAAGAAGCCGTTCAAATTGTGGCAACGATTGCTGAACGATTCGACCAGTCAATAATGCAACAGCAATCGTTCCAATACCGACCGGACCACCAAGCATCCAACCGAGCAAAGCCACACCTACTTCAATGCCTGCGCGGACAACGCTAATGCTTAGCCCAGTTTTGTGAACAAGTAACATCATTAGGCTGTCTCGAGGGCCCGCACCGATTTTTGGTGATACATAAAGGCCAACGCCATAACCTGAAATGACAATACCCGCCGATAAAATCAGCACTTGTCCGACTAATGTCTGGATGTCTGGAATTAAAAAATTAAAAATATCAATAAAAACACCGACTAGCACCATATTCAAAAATGTGCCTATTTGCGGAACTTGTCGTGTGAAGAAAGCTGTGATCGCAATAATCGTGAATCCAGCAATAACAGACCAAGTGCCTATCGTCAGTCCAAAGTTTAAATATAAGCCCACATGTAGAACATCCCATGGACCGATACCTAACTTGCTGCCTTTAATAGTCATCGTAAATCCGAGAGCCAAAACGATTAATCCAACAATAAAAAACAACCAGCGATAAAATAACGCACGCTTCATTCAAATCCTTCTTTCTGTATGTTGATATGAAAAATCCATCCATTCATATTGAATGGATGGATGCTTTATTGACTCAATACAGTCAACTCAGCAAATTGGCCTTTCGTTACAGACACAAGTTCAGTTGGAGCCAGTTTTATTTGCATACCAATTTTGCCCGCGGAAACGATTAGTTGAGATAATTGCTCGGCTTCTGCCGAAACAAAAGTTGGAAATGATTTTTTCATTCCGACAGGCGAACAACCGCCACGGACGTAGCCTGTTAACGATAAAATATCTTTCACAGGAACCATTTCGATTTTCTTTTCACCGGCTGCTTTTGCTGCTTTTTTCAAGTCTAATTCTTCTGCTACAGGAATAACAAAAACATATGCCTGTTTAGATGCCCCAGACGCCACAAGTGTTTTATAGACTAGTTCTGGAGGATAACCGATTTTGCCAGCTACAGACACTCCATCTACTTTGCCATCTTCAACTGTGTAATAGAGCGATTCGTACGTAATTTTTTCTTTATCAAGCATGCGTGCAGCATTAGTTTTTGCAACTTTCTTTGTCATGACATCTTCTCCTAGCGTTGAAAAGATTCGTTAGTCACAGCATACCATCATCCGCAGCGGGATTCTATTCGCTTTGTCCTAATAATTTTTTTAACGCGTCGGCCATTGCTGTATTTTGTGGTGCTTCATCTTGCTGGTTTAAGTATTTATTGACATCTTTTTTATTGGCTTTAGATTGACCCGTTTTTTTGCGCTTTTCAAATGCTGATAGCTTTTCGCGATGTCCACATTTACAAACGAAAATCTTGCCGTCTCCTTCGCCTTGTAATTCCAATTTTTTATGGCAATTCGGACAGCGTGCATTGGTCTGCATCGCCACTTGTTTTTTATAGCCACATTCGCGGTCTTGGCAGACATTCATCTTGCCGCGCTTGCCATTCACTTCAAGAAGCGGTTTGCCACAATCCGGGCACATTTTGCCAGTGATGTTATCGTGCTTAAATTTCTTATCGCTCTTCTTAATATCGGAAACCGATTTTTCAGCAAAGGCGATCATTTCTGTAATAAACTGCTCTTTTTTGATTTGGCCTTTAGCAATTTTCGTTAATTGCTGTTCCCAATCGGCCGTCAGTTTTGGTGACTTTAAGTCTTCTGGCACCAATTCAAGCAATTGACGACCTTTTGACGTAATCGTTAAATCTTTGCCTTTTTTCTCAATCAGGAAGGTATTAAATAGTTTATCGATAACATCTGCTCGTGTAGCCACTGTGCCTAAACCACCGGCTTCACCTAGTGTTTGAATGACTTCTTTTGTTTCGCCGCTCATAAACTGCGCTGGATTTTCCATGGCGCCAAGTAGCGTTCCTTCATTGAAAAAAGCAGGTGGCTTGGTTTTTCCATCTGTTAATGCAATGCCTTTAAGTTTTAAGGTTTGACCTTTTTCAAACGCTGGCAACGTCGTATCGTTGCGATCGTCTTCGTCTTTGTATATGCGTTTCCATCCTTCATTGCGAACAGTATTGCCTTTCGCTTGGAAGGTCTCTCCCCCAGCCGTTAGTTTGACCGTTGTTTGATCAAATTCGTATTGCGGATAAAATACTGCGAGAAAGCGCTTGACGATCATGTCATATAATTTATGCTCTTTGTCCGATAAGTCATGCAATGGCGGTGTTTCTTCTGTCGGAATAATGGCGTGGTGATCAGACACTTTCGAATCATCGATTACTCCTTTTTGTGGTGCGATTGGATTTTTCAAAACGATCGCAGACAAGCTACGATACGGTCCGACTTGCACTGCTTTAACGCGGTCTATCAGTGTATCGCGCATATCACTCGTCAAATGCTTCGAATCTGTCCGCGGATACGTGACGATTTTATAGCGCTCGTATAAATTCTGCAGCGTGTTCAGCGTTTCTTTTGCTGACCAGCTATAGCGCTTATACGCTTCTTTTTGCAATTCAGTTAAATCAAATAAAGGCGGTGCCGGCTGACGTTTTGGCGTAATTTTAATATCTGTCACGGTGCCTTCATGCGTGTTTTCGAGTTTGCTGAATAGCTTGTCGATTTTTTCTTTATCAAACGATTGCGTCGAATTGCCATCGGTCCATGTAAATGTCGCTTGGTCAGTGATAGCTTGCATGCCGTAATAAGGTTTCGGCTGGAAATTGCGGATTTGCTTTTCACGTTCGGCAATCATCGCAAGTGTCGGTGTTTGCACGCGACCTGTTGATAATTGCGCATTGTATTTAACCGTTAGGGCGCGTGTTGCGTTAATGCCGACAACCCAATCGGCTTCAGCGCGTGCAACAGCCGCTGCATATAGATTTTCGTAAGCGCGACCGTCTTTTAAGTTATTAAAGCCGTCTTTAATCGCTTTGTCGGTAACCGATGAAATCCACAAACGTTTGACCGGTTTACGTGTATTGGTTTTCTCTAAAATCCAACGTGCAACAAGTTCACCTTCGCGGCCAGCATCTGTTGCGATGATCACTTCATTGACATCGCCGCGCTGCAATTGGGATTTTACCGCATTGAATTGTTTCATTGATTGTTTGATTGGCACCAATTTGAATGGTTTTGGAATGATTGGCAAAGTATCCATTTTCCATTCTTTAAAATCATTATTGTACTGCTCTGGCTGCGCATGCGTCACCAAATGGCCGAGTGCCCATGTGACGATATACTGTTTGCCTTCTAAATAGCCGTTGCCTTTTTGTTCGCACCCGAGAACGCGCGCGATGTCACGCGCGACGGATGGCTTTTCTGCTAAAACGATTGATTTCATTTATATTCACCCTCATTTCTAATGAGATTATTGTAACATTTTCTGTTGGAGCTGGCTTTTGAGAGGGTGTTTATGGGCGTTGGACAGTATTTTGGTGATTTGGACAGTATTTGGTGGAATCTGGACAGTATTCTAGCCAATTCGGACAGTATTTCAGCCAATCCCGACAGTACTTCCATTAACTTCAAATTCTGCTTGCACAACACTCAGATTCTAGCTATATTTAAAGTAATTTCACATAAAGGAGAGGATCGATTGATCATTAAAACACGCACCAAGCCCCCTGAAATCTTCCAACTAGAAAGTTTGCTACAACGAATGCCCACCGTCCATCCCCAATATCTCCACTGGACTGAAAAACTCCGTCGCATCACCGCCGGATATCACGGCGAATTACGCGTCGACTTCTTTTGGCACGAAATCGACCTTTCGTTACCACATTATTTCATCCACGACTTATTCATCCAAAAAGAGATGTCTTCCCATCAAATTGATAGCGTTCTGGTAACCAGTCGATTTGTACTGGCATTGGAAATCAAAAGCATTTCTGGCTTACTCAATTTCGATCCTACCTTAAGGCAATTTTCCCGAACCAATAAGGACGGCAGCATTGATGGTATGAAAAATCCAGATGATCAATTACGTCGCCACGAAAAATGGCTGGAACAGTTTTTATTCCAGCAACGCATCAAGCTACCTGTTGTCGGTGCCATCATCTTTACGTACCCATCGTCTGTAATCCAATCTCGCGCGGGCAGCCGCATCATGATTCAGTCGTCCGGACTGCCACATCTTATGGAGCAGTTAGTGATTCGCTACCCGCACGATGTCTTATCTAAGAATAAAACAGCTGCGCTGGCGCAAAACTTACTGACGCTTCATTCAATAAAACCATTTTCGTCACTTGGACTGACGGATTCGTTTTCAACTGGCGTCATGTGCCCCAACTGCTCGTATTGCGTCTTGCATTATCATGGTGGAAAGTGGCGTTGCAGTGTTTGTCCGCACTTTGATCCTCTCGCGCATCTTGATGCGCTCAGGCAATACCGCAGTTTGGTAAAAACGACCATCAACAGCCGAGAATTTCGCGATTTTACCGGAATTACGTCGCCATCGATTGCTGCAAAATTGTTGGTGAGTACGAAAATGGCCTATCACGGTAGTTTTAAAGACCGGCAGTATGTGATTCCGGAGGCGTTTTAGCTTTTGGACAGTATTTTTTTGATTTGGACAGTATTTGGTGGAATTCGGACAGTATTCTAGCCAATTCGGACAGTATTTCACTCAATCTCGACAGTAAGACCAATAAATGGAATAAAATCCAAAAAGAAGAAACCTCCCACATTCGGGAGGTTTCATTTAATGATTATCCAGCGTTTCTTTCGACAAATGCTTGCTCATTTCTGCGTATTGCACAAAGACGCGTGCCAGTTCGCGTAAGCGGTTGTGAACGTCTTCGCTGACAATCGTATTCGTGTCGTCAAAATGACTCGTATGCGTGTAAACATAGTTTGGCGTTACGAGACAACGGAAGTAATCAAGAATCGGCTTCAGCTGATTTTCAATCACTAAATGATGCTGATATGTTCCACCGTTTGCCACGATCGATACTGGCTTGTAGCGCATCGTGCGTGGGTGCAGCATATCAAATGTATTTTTTAACACGCCAGGAATAGATCCTTGGAAAATCGGTGTTGCGATGATATAGCCATCTGCTTCTTCAAAGCGACGAACAATTTCTTGCATGCTGTCATTGTATTCACCAAGCGGACGTCCATCAACAAACTGATGGTCATAATCAGCTAGCTTCAACAACTTTAACTCGATTTCAGGATTGGTTTCATTAATATAAACTTGAATTTGTTCTAGAATGGCACCGGTTTTTCTGCCGATGATCGTGCCGTCTACTAATAAAACTTTCATACTCTCTTGTCCTCCTCAAAATACGTTCTTGCTGTTAACTGCATCTACTTGCAACAATGCACTAACCTGTTTGTCTTCATCATAACAAACCCTGTTTCACAATACGTAGCAAAACTCCTTTTGAAAGAGAGATTTCATTCTTTAGTCTGAGAACCGTTTTTTGAACGCTTACTTTCTAGTCGTTGCTGAGTCCGTTCAGATTCAGGAGCGGATGCAGTAAAGCTAACGATGGTGTCTCCAGCTTTGGGCTCGAGTTTGTTGTTTTCTGCAAAAAACTCGATTTTTCCTTGTGAATAATGAACAAACAACGGAATGGTATCTTCCGTCCATTTTGCTTTAAAATCCTCGTAACTAAATTGTTCCGACAACTGGGTTTTGCGCATCGTGTAGCCTTCTTCTGCTTTCCACTCGAGCTCGTGAATGTTCCACGTTTCTCCAAACAAAGTTCGTCCGCTTAACGACGCATGGAAGTCACCCGGGTCGCCTTCATGAATCGCTGTTTGGTAAAGGTTTGCACGCCCCATCTCTGGAACAAAGTTATTTACAACGAGCGCGTTGTAAGAATCGGTGGCTGTCGCGACAACCATCGTTTCATACGGCGTTAAATCCACTTCATAATCGGTATGCTCTGATAAAATATCACCCGCATAAGTTTTCAATCCATTTTGACGAGCTTCCTGTAATCGTCCCCAAGATGAATCGATGATTAAGACGCCTTTATCAAATTCAGACAACACTTTTCCAAGTCTTGTTGCAAATCGACTCGCACCAATAATAATGACACCTGGGTCTTCAGCTGCAACAAGACCCAGTTTTTTGCCTACCCAACCAATTGTGAAACCATGAACGACTACGGTAGAAAATACCAGAGCGAATGTTAAGGCCGTCAGCAATTCTGCATCTTCAAACCCTGCTTCTAGTAAGACACCTGCAAAATAACCTGAAACGGTTAACGCCACAATACCGCGTGGGGCAATCCAACCGACTAAGGTCTTTTCTTGTATCGTCATATCAGTACCGATTGTTGATAGCCAAATTGACAATGGCCGAACTACAAATAACATCGCTAAGACGAATGAAATAATATTCCAATTAAAAATCCCGATTAACACATCAAGATTTAAAGAAGCCGTTAGCATTACGAAAATACTAGAAATTAATAGCACGGAAATATTTTCTTTGAAATGGCGCATGTCATTAATCGATGCAATTTTCATATTTGCCATGACCATCCCCATAGCTGTAACGGCGAGTAATCCAGTTTCGTGCATCACAATATCTGAAATAACAAAAACTAGTAAAACTACGCCAAAAACCATCGGCGCTTTTAAAAATTCAGGCACTTGTCCTTTCTCGAACATCATTCCCATTAATATTCCTGCCCCGGCACCAAGTGCAACGGCAAACAAAGAAGCTAAGAAAAATAGACCAAATGCGGCAGCTGTTTCTGCACCAATAGCGAATAGCACAAATTGGAATGCAAATAACGCAAGCAATGCGCCAAAAGGATCGACTACGATCCCTTCCCATTTCAAAATTGCCGCAGGACGTGATTTTAATTTTGCTTGACGCAGCATTGGCAAAATAACAGTTGGTCCTGTAACGATAAATAATCCACCGATAACAAACGCAACACCAAGTGACAATCCAGCGATATAATGTGCCGCAACCGAACCTGCAATCCAGGCGATAAATGCCCCGATTGTAACAATTCGCAATATCGGTTTTCCGAATGTACGGATTTCCTTGAAGTTCAAATTTAAACTACCTTCAAACAAGATGATGGCAACTGCTAATGAAATAAAAGGATTGAACAATTCGCCAAAACTTTCGGCGGGGTGGATCACTTCGAAAATTGGACCGACAAGAAGTCCGGCAATCGACATCAAGACAATGGCTGGCAGCTGAAGACGCCAAGCGATCCATTGGGAAAGTACTCCCAGAAAAATAATTAGCATTAAGTCGAACAATAAGCTGTCGATAGCACATCACTTCCTTTAGTTTCTTTTATGGAATTATACAGGTATTATATAACGAATGAAAATCGTAAAGCATTCAATTTTTGCGTTATTGTGTTACAATGATAGAAAAATAAGGGTGATTTTGTGAACAAACAGGAATTGGAGTATGCGATTGCTGAACTGAAGATGGATTATGTCCGCCATCAAGGTGATATCGAGAAGCTAGAAACGACTGGACACGCCGGTATGGTGGAGAAAGCCGAATTGCGTTTGGAAAAAATGGAACTACAACTTGCGGAACTAAACAAAAAACTCGCGGATCTGTAACCGCGGTTTTTTTTATGATAATGGAGGAATTTATTAAATGAGTTTATTAACAGTAGAAAATTTAAGTCACACGTTCGGGGATCGGACCCTTTTTAACGATGTCTCGTTCCGTTTAGTCGAAGGTGAACATGTTGGATTAGTTGGAGCAAATGGTGTCGGTAAATCGACTATGATGAATATTATAACAGGCAAAATCATTCATGATGATGGACGCGTAGAATGGCAACCACGTACACATTATGGATATTTAGATCAGCACACACAGTTGCAACCTGGACGTTCAATTCGTAAAACGCTTCAAGATGCGTTCTTGCCTCTTTATAAAAAAGAAGCCGAGTTGAATGATATCGCGATGCAAATGGGCGATGCAGATCCGGATCGTTTAGAAGAATTACTCGAGCAAATGGCTGAAGCACAAGACGCTTTAGACGCTGGCGACTTTTACACATTAGACGGCAAAGTTGAAGAAATTGCGCGCGGTTTAGGTCTCGATGCAATTGGACTTGAACGCAACGTAGAAGCTCTTTCAGGTGGACAACGTACTAAGCTATTGCTTGCGAAATTGCTTCTTGAAAAACCGAAAGTTTTGCTATTAGATGAGCCTACCAACTATCTTGACGAAGAGCATATTCAATGGCTCGTTAATTATTTGAAAAACTATCCGCATGCGTTCTTATTGATTTCGCATGATACAGAGTTTATGAGCAGTGTTACTGATGTTATATTCCACTTGGAATTTTCACGTTTAACACGCTATACGGCAACGTATGAAAAGTTCATCGAGCTTGCTGAATTGAGCAAAAAGCAACATTTAGAAGCTTATGAAAAACAAGAAGATATGATTAAGAAAACCGAGACCTTTATTGCGAAAAATAAAGCTCGTGCCTCTACTACTGGCCGTGCTAAGTCTCGTCAGAAGCAATTAGATCGTATGGATCGTATTGAAAAACCAGAAATTGCGGCAAAGCCACAATTTGCATTTAAAGAAACACGTAGCCCGAGTCGTTATGTTGTAGAAGCCGAATCTCTTTCAATTGGTTACGACAAACCACTTTTACCACCATTGACATTTATGATTGAACGTGGTGAAAAAATTGCACTTGTTGGTATGAACGGTGTTGGTAAATCGACGCTACTTAAAACCATGCTTGGCAAAATTAAACCTCTCGATGGCGATGTTCTTCGCGGAGAATATTTGACGCCTAGCTATTTTGAACAAGAAGTGAAAGCACCAACCCATACCCCACTTGATGAAATTTGGTCAGCTTATCCGAGCATGGACCAAGGTCAAGTACGCGGAGCACTTGCTCGAACAGGTTTGAAAAACGAACATATTTCACGTCCAATGACGCATTTGAGTGGTGGCGAACAAGCCAAAGTCCGCCTTTGTAAATTGATGATGGAAGAAAGCAATTGGCTAATTTTTGATGAGCCAACCAATCACTTGGACATCAATGCAAAAGCTGAACTTAAACGTGCAATGCAAGCTTATAAAGGAACGATTGTTTTGGTCAGTCACGAACCTGATTTCTACGAAGGACTCGCAACAAAAGTCTGGAATGTAGAAGAATGGATTGCAGCTGGAAAACCAGAAGAAGCTTAAACTAAAAAAGGGCTATTCCTGAAGGTCATGAACATGACTTTCGGGGATAGCCTTTTTTCTTTATTAGTATGTCGTCAGTTTGAATAACTTTTGGAAACCATATATTCCACGTTGCCAGAATGTTAGGTTATCTTGATACTCTTCGACATCTAATGTGTAAAGAGCATCTTCATTATTCCACAGTCGATCAAAATAAGTTGTCATCTCTTCCGTCAATTCACTGTCATTTGGAGCTAAAATGCGAATCGTACTTTCCATATTGTAATCATTAAATGCCCGTTCTGTATAATTAGTCGATCCACCCATAACCATCGTTTCATCTGCTGTTTGGATCATGATTGATTTGGTGTGGAACTGTCCCACAATCGCGTTGTACCAGCGTACCTGAATACGATCTTCTGACTCTGCTAACATTTCGTGGACGACTGGTCGATTTGGTAATCCAGTTTTCTCAGTACCAAAAGCATTTTCGTTGGCATCTAATATTAAGCGTACTTCCACTCCACGATTGGCAGCATCCGTCAAAGCACGAACAACGCTGCTTTCTGAAATATAGAACATTGCCAGATGGATTGAATCGCCTTCCGTTGTTTTTTCGATATCCGACAGCAAAGCATCCAATACTTTTCGCTCAGTCAAATATTGTACTTGGTAGTCTCCTTGTTGTTCTTTAGCTTCTATTCTTGGGAAATCAGGTCCTCCTGAATAGCGAGATACCGCTTCTTCTGCCTCGAGAATATCATTGATCACCGGACCGCTAACTTTAAATGCCATATTGCCATGTAAACCGCTGGCATTATGAGGATTTGCAGAACTGATAATGGCTTCTTTTTCAGTAATGACTGCTTTTCGGTGATTGGCTTTAATGTTCATCATTTTTAAATAAGAAGATAAGGTTAAATCAGGTGCATCACTCGACATGCCATTTGGTACCCATCCGTTTCCTCCGGCATCAAACCATTGGAAAATGACACGGTACAACCCAGAATAAAGAGGCGTGGAATCGCGCAATTTATCCAAATCAGTAATGATTACCTCGACACCTGCTTGTTCTAGTGTATCTAAAAATTGACTTTCATAAGAACCATAACCAATATTGATTGGGTCCGTAATAAAGTATATTGGCATATCCGGATTTTTTTCTTTTTTGTCGAGCAAATGATTTGTCAACGTTTCTGCAACTGCAGGAAAATCTGTTTTCAAATCATTGTAATTATCGAACAGAAAAAGATCGATAACGATAAACTCTTCTGCTTGGTCGATCATGTTATAAATTTCATTGAATATCCGTAGTTCACTCTCTGTTTCCGTGCCTTCTTTGTCTTGTGCATAAGACAAATCGTAAAGCATCTCTACTTTTTCTACATTATGAAGATCACCCTGACTTGAAACGCCTTCAGGCAATGGTTTAACTGTTTGCCAAACGATAACTAAAATATAAAGGAATGCTAGAATCCCAATAACTCCCATAATAACCCGCTTTTTCTTACTCCAATTTTGAAATTTTTTCTTTTTCATGATCCTGCCCCCTTCAGTCCATTATAACCAGTAAGAGCACAAAACCGTCATGAAAATTTCCACAAAAAAAAAAAAACCGAAAAATCGGTTGTTTTTTTACATTGCTACTACATATTCACGCGTTCGGTCATCGTCCATTAACATATCTTTTAATCGTTGTTTTCCACGGAACAAACGTGATTTTACTGTACCAATCGATACTTTCATAACATCTGCAATTTCAATCAACGAATATTGATGAACATAAAAGTATAAAATAGTCGTGCGGTAAATTGTATCAAGCTCTGCAATTTTATGGCGAATCATAACGGACACGTCTTGAGTTTCTAGTATTTCAGATACACCTGCTGAATCTGAAGGAATCAAGTCAAGCAACGAAACATCCAAACCTTCTGGCTGCTGAATCATGTGCTTGCTACGTCTTACATTTTTGCGGTAACGATCACGGAACGTATTCATACAGATTGTTGTTAACCACGCTTTCACATGATCTACTTCGGCAATTGAAGATTCATAACGTACCACTTTTAACCAAACTTCTTGCATCAAATCTTCAGCTTCCGCTTTATTGCGTGTTAGTTTCAAACATAAATGGTAGATATAACGATTATATTCTGTATATAAAGTCTCCATGATCGTGCCCCCGTCTGTTATATTATCGAGCGAAGCTAATTTTGCTTCCGCTTTCTCTTATAACTCTATATTGCCGGAGTTGTACCTTTCACTCTATCGCTTCTACTTTCATTCTCCTTACAATTGTGTAATAAAGGGAACTTTTTATTATTTACCAAAAAAAGATACCTGTCCGGAGACAGGTATGTTTTAAGCCAACACTTCTTCTACTTCTTCTTTTTTGGTAATGGTCAAACGGACGATGCGGTTACGGTCCATTTCGTTGATTTCCACGTGTAGGTTTTCGTATGTGAACTCTTCGCCTTCGTCTGGCACATGTCCCAATTGCTGCATAACAAAGCCGGCGATCGTATCGTGGTCATTTGGTACTTCTACTTTGAACATGTCGTTTACATCTTCAATTTCTAGTCGCCCATGACAAGACAATACTTCGTCTGTCATTTCAAAAACTAGTTCGTCATCTTCCTCGTCTGTTTCATCTTCGATATCTTGACCAATCATTTCTTCAATAATGTCTTCATGCGTCACAATACCGAGTGTGCCGCCGTACTCGTCAAGAATAACAGCCATATGTTTTTTCTTCGCCATCATCATTTTAAAGACTTTTTCAACACTAACAGATTGCACAACGAATAATGGATTGTCGTCCATCAATTCTTCTAACGTTAAGTTCGGGTTCATCGACCATTCAATTAGTTTCTTCG